>JAIRSO010000057.1 GCA_031255415.1 Oscillospiraceae bacterium | reverse complement strand
ACGCTAGACGAAGTCGTCATAACAATACCACCTCTCCCTGGCATTGTACCATAAATCGTCATGAATGGCTATCCTGATATTGTAAGATCATGGCGGCTGTGATATACTCGCGGCTAATACGGCTAAGGAAAGGCGGCGGGGCTCGTTGCAAAACCTGATACTGATTAAGCCGGACATGGAATACGCCGACGAGATCTGGGACTATCGTCGGGAGACGCTGGAAAGCGGCGGCAGAGCGCACGGCGGGAGCAGCCTGGCGAGATTCGCCAATGCCGCAGACTGGATCGATTACTGCCGCCGGGCGGAGCGCGAGGAAACCCTGCCCGACTCCAGATTGGCAACGGCGGATCAATTCATGCTGGTCGACGCGGACGCGCGGCGCGTGCTGGGTTTGATCAACTTCCGGCATTATCTGAAGGGGGATCTGGTAGAGTACGGAGGGCATATAGGCTACGGCGTGCGTCCGTCGCAGCGGCGCAAAGGATACGCGAAACGGATGCTCCGGATGTGCCTGGATTATGCAGGGGAACGCGGCCTTGATAAGGCGCTGGTGACATGCCTGACGGATAACGAGGCCAGCCGCCGCACCATACTAAGCTGCGGAGGCGTGTTCGAGCGAACGTCAACGCGCGGCGACGAGACGTTTGAACGGTATTGGATAACGATCGACCCACGCGCTAAGCCAAGAGGATGAGACGGGCTGAAAACCCATCGACGGAACGGACAGACGCGAACGGCAAAGCGGACGGTAAAGCGAACGGCGGAACGCCTCGGTATTAAGGCATAACCCGCCGCAAACTTGACGCGTTCAAGAATGGCGGCTGAAATACATACAACCCGCAGTTTTCGGTTCTGAAGCCGCGCATCTCGTCCAGACTAAGACCGCACAGACGCATGCCGATAATCATCACCACCACGCCGTGGCAGACTATCATCACTTCCTTATCCGGATGGGCTGACAGAACGCGATCCAGCCCGCGCGATACCCGCGCGTCGATCTGGCGCAGCGTTTCGCCGCCTTCGGGAGCGTCGTCCCATTTGAAGGTAGGCTTCCGCGCGAATTGATCGGGATAGCGTTCGCGGCACTCTTCGACCGTGAGCCCTTCGTAAACGCCCATGTTCCGCTCGACAAACTCGTCGGCGGTCTCGATAGGCAGATGGTAAGCATCGGCGGCGGCGCGCGCAGTCTCGAGCGCGCGGAGCATCGGCGAAGACACGATCGCGTCCAATCGCACGGTCTCGAACATGCGCCGCGCCAGCGTCGCGGCCTGAAGCCTGCCGGACTCGTTAAGCGGCGCGTCGATACTGCCCGTAAAGCGGCCTTGGCGATTGTGTTCAGTCTCGCCATGCCTGACTACATATATACTCATAGTTATCCTTCTATACGTTCCAGTACAAACCCGCACCTGCACGGCGCGTACACAAAGAACCCCTCGCCGCGCGGATCGTCAGCCAGCGCGCTGTAGGTATAATCCATGTCCACGCGGCCTTGCCCGCCAAAGCATGGATCGTCCGTCGAGAAGCAAGCGCGCCAGCGTCCGGGCGTATGCGTGGGAAGATAGAAGTCGGCGCGGGAGTCGGAGGGATGCGTGTTGAACACAAAGACCAGTCCAGCCTTTCTGTAAGCGATGATCTTGCGCTCCTGGTCGATCCAGAGGTTGAATACGTCGCGCGCGGAGAGTATGCGCCGCTCCTTCGCGAAGTCCAGCATTGCGCGGTCGAACCGCGCTATGTCGGCGTAACGCAGCAGCGGATCGTCCGCGAGGTTCCATTGTCTGCGCGCGTAATGATAACTCCAACCGTTGCCCTCGCGCGGGAAGTCGATCCACTCCGGATGCGCGAACTCGTTGCCCATGAAATTGAGATACCCCTCGCCGCCCAGCGTCAGCGTCAGCAGACGGATACACTTGAGCAGAGCCAGCGCGCGGTCGATAGCTGGATCATCGACCAGTTTGCTCATGCCCGTATACATAGCCGCGTCCGCGAGATGGAACGCGAGCGTCTTATCGCCAACGAGCGCTTGATCGTGGGACTCGCTGTACCCGATCACCTTCTCGCCGGGGCGGCGCGTGGTCAGCTCATGCCACAGTTTACGCAGATCCCAGTCCTCGTCCCTACCCTTGACCGTCTTGATCCAGAAGTCGGGCAGACCCATGCCCAGCCTAGCGTCGAAGCCGAACCCGCCCTCCTTAAGCGGCCTGCACAACCCCGGCATGCCGCTCATGTCTTCCGCGATAGCGACGGCTCGAGGGTTGACCTCATGGATCAGCTCGCAGGCCAGCATTAAGTAGGCCGCAGCGTCGAGATCGGCGTTGGGGTTATAGTAACGCTTGTACTCGGTGAACGCCGCGCCCAGCCCGTGATCCTTATACAGCATGCTGGTCACGCCGTCGAACCGGAACCCGTCGAAGTGATACTCGTCCAGCCAGTACTTAAGGTTGGACAATAGAAAGTGCAGTACCCCTGGTCTGGAGTAATCGAACACGCGCGTGCCCCACGCCTGATGCCAGCCCTCGCCTCCCGAATGGAAGAACTGATACTCCGTGCCGTCGAACTCCGCGATACCCTCCGCGAAGTTCGCCGAAGCGTGGCTGTGCACCACGTCCAGCAACACTATCAGCCCCATCCCGTGCGCCGCGTCTATCAGCCGTTTGAGTCCGTCGGGATCGCCGTACCACTGCGACGGCGCGAAGAAATTCGTCACCTGATAACCAAACGACGCGTAGTAAGGATGCTCCTGTATCGCCATAAGCTGAACGGCGTTGTATCCGGCGTTCTTTATGCGCGGCAGTATCTCGCCTGCGAAATAGTCATACGAGCCAACGCCGCCTTCGCGGGAGGCCATGCCGACATGCGCTTCATATATATATAATGGATCGCGGGGCGATGAGCGCCCGTTTTCGCCGCGCCATACGAACGGCTGCTCCGGCGCCCATACGCGCCCGGTGAACGTATTAGCCGACTGATCCCTCGCCACGCTGTTGATGTACAGCGGTATCCTGTCGCGGCGGCAGCCTCTCGAATCGACGCTGACCAGCACGCGCTGTCCATGCCGCAGAGCGTCCTTGGGCAGCTTCAGCTCCCACGCGCCGCCGTCTATACGGTACAGAGGGTATTGATCCCGATTCCAATCGTTGAACTCGCCGAACAGGTACAGCGCGTCCGCTTCCGGCGCCCACTCGCGGTAGACCCATCCTTCGTCCACGCGGTGTATGCCGAAAAACAGCGCGCCGTTAGCGAAGCCGCCGATCGTACCGCCGCTAGGGAGCGCGCGCCTTCGCGCGGCCTCATAACGATCCAGTCTGCGGCGTATATCCGGCTCGAACGGTTTCAGCCACGGATCGGTATCGATAAGCCCTATCCCCGCTGGTTTTCCGCCGTATATGTTATCCATACATGATTGATTCGACCGCGTGCGGCCGAATCCTCCACGTTATTGTAGATTTGCCTCCGATATGATAGAATAGCCGGAATGATCACAACCAACGCCGAAGGCGCGATATCGCGCCCAAACCAAACCGATCCCATCCCGCCGCGAGTCGCCGCGATACACGATCTATCCGGCGCGGGCAAGTGCTCGCTGACCGTCGCTCTGCCCGTGTTATCCGCGATGGGCTGCGAGGTCTGCGCGATGCCCACGGCGTTGTTATCCACGCACACCGGGGGTATCCCCGGCTTCACCTACCGCGACTTGACCGACGACCTGCCGCGCTTCGCGGAGCACTGGGCCGCGCTCGGGCTGACGTTCGACGCTATATATACAGGCTTCGCCGCGTCGTCGGAGCAGCTTACCGCGATAGGCGGCGCGCTCGAGACTCTGCGCGGGTCAAAGACGCTCGTGCTTGTCGATCCCGTAATGGGCGATCAAGGCGCGCTGTACAAGACGTACACGCCCGCGATGGTCGGCGCGACCCGCACTCTGTGCGCGCAAGCGGACATTATCACCCCGAACCTTACCGAGGCGGCGTTACTGCTCGGCATACCATACGGCGCGATCCCGCGCGAGAGGGAGCCTCTGCGCGGGATACTGGACGCGCTGCTGAAGCTAGGCCCGACATACGCGATTATCACTGGAATAACGTTCAGCGACGGCAGTATCGGCGCGCTGGGTTCCGATGGAACCTGGATAGCGCATCCCGCCGTGCCGGGGGTATGGCACGGCACGGGCGATTTATTCGCGAGTATTCTGCTGGGCGCGATAATGTCCGGCGCGCCGTTCAGCGAGGCCGCAGCGCTCGCGGACGACGCGACGCGCTCCGCCATCCAGCGTACTTATCGTAACGGAACCGATCCCCGGTTTGGCGTACACTTCGAGGCGGAGCTTGGCAGACTTTGTCAATTCGCGGAGAAACAGCGCGGGAAACTTGGCTGACTCTGCAATAATAGCGCGTGATAGGGCGTTGATTATACGTCGGACACAGTATGACGCATACTGGGCGGCGGGTAAGGAGTGGACGCGGTGCGCGCGAATGGCGTGTCGATCGATATTAACCTAAAGGGATTATTGTGGATAAAGCGAGCCGCAGCGCTGGCGCTGGCGGTCGCGCTGATGTTAAGCGCGGGGATAGGGTACGCTGAAACCGCGCAGGATTGGGATATTCTATCAGTGACCGACGGCGAGCCGGACGGCAGTGATATTACAGACGTTGATATAACAATCAGTGATACCGCGGCGTTATTCCTAGCCGAACCCATCGAACGCGCGGCCGATCCCGCTAGGACGCTGCGATACGGTTCGTCCGGCGAGGATGTGAGGCTGCTGCAGGAACGGCTCGCTCAGTTGGGATATTATACCTATCAGGTCACCGGGAACTATCAGGAGCGCACCCGCGACGCGGTGAATCGGTTCCAGCGCGCGCACGGCATGAAGCAGACCGGAACCGCCACCATCGAGGTCCAGCGTCTGGCGTTCAGCCAAGCGTCGATCCCGTATACAACGCCGACCCCGAAACCCACGCCTTCCCCAACGCCCGGCCCGACCCTGCCAGCGTCCATACCGGAATACCCCGGCAATCTGGAGTACGGCGCCAAGGGCGAGACGGTGCGGTTATTGCAGATACGGCTTGCGCAGCTGGGTTATTATAAGGATTTAATATCGAGTGAATTCTATAAGAATACGCGAAGCGCGGTAAGGGCGTTCCAGAACAACAACGGACTGTCCGCCGATGGCATCGTAGGCCGCAAGACGTGGGATAAGCTGTTCGGCGGCGGCGAGCCTCGAGACGCGTCCGCCTCGCCCACACCCGCGCCTACCCCACCCCCGCCCGAGTACTACATCACCATCGACATTATCAACCAATATGTGACCGTGTACGGCCTGGACTCGAACGGCGAGTACGCCAACATAGTCCGACGCATGATCTGCTCGACGGGCACCGACGCGAACCCCACCCCCGAGCGTCAATATATACTCAACGGCAGAACCGCGCGATGGTGTTATTTCGACAAGTGGGGGACATACGCGCAGTATTGGACGCGGATATCCAGCTCGATCGCGTTTCACTCAGTGATATACAGCGAACCGGACGTGATGACGCTAAGCGTCGGATCGTATCACAACCTGGGTAAGAAAGCGTCGCACGGGTGCATACGGCTGCTGGTGTCGGAGGCAAGGTGGATATATGAAAACTGCGGCGCGGGCACGGTCGTCGATGTAATACGCGGAGCGCCCGACCCGGAGGGCGCGATGGCATTGAAGCCGCCCGCGCTGAATTATGCGAACATGCTGCCCGTATCAACGCCGCTGCCTACTCCCACCCCGTTATATGATCCGCGCACGCCGCCGGATCATCCGATCCGGACGCTGGAAGTCGGCAGCGAAGGCGCGGACGTGTTCTGGCTTCAGAAAAAGCTAACTGAACTGGGTTATTACGCGGGATCGATAACGGGCGGTTACTGGAACGGGACGCGCGAGGCGGTCAGGGCGTATCAGCGCGCAAACGGGCTAGGCGCGGACGGCAAAGCGGGGAGGCTAACGTTAGGATTCATGTACGATGAGGCAATGGCTACGCCAACCCCTGCGCCTACGCCAACCCCTGCGCTAACGCCAGCGCCTACTCCAACCACAGCGCCAACGCCAACTCCAACGCCAGCGCCTACTCCAACCACAGCGCCAACGCCAACCCCTGCGCCAACACCGATTGCTACCGTATCATCTCACCCATAACATCCCGCAGCGTCGCCAGATCTTGCTGATAGGTATCCTGCAGCGCGCGTCTATATATCACGGCGGCTGGGTGATACAGCGCGAACACGGGCGGATCATGATCCTCGATGATCCTGCCGTGAGCGTCGCCGATCAACAGCGCGTCCCCCGTCGCCGCGCGAAGCGCGGTATTGCCCAGCGTCACGATAAGCCGAGGCTTCACCGCGTCTATCTCGCGCCTGAGCCACGGCTGCCACAATCCAATCTCTTCCTGCGTAGGCGCGCGATTAACCGTCCGCCCCGCCGCGCTAATCCTGGTAGGCCGGAACTTCACCGCGTTGGTGATATACAGCGCGCCGCGATCAAGCTTCAGCGCGTCAAGGAACGCGTCAAGCTGCTTGCCCGCCTTGCCCACGAACGGACGGCCTTGCAGCGCCTCCTGCTCTCCCGGCGCTTCGCCTATCAGCATCCACTGCGCGCTCGGCGCGCCCTCGCCAAACACCAGCACGCGATCCTCGCCCACGTATATCTTGCGAAAGAAATCCTGACATTCCTTGCGCAGCCGATCCAACGTCGCAGCCATCGAAACCTCCCGCGCTTATGTATTTATGTATAATGTACAATTATACGCTTTGCGATTGTGAAAGCAGATATAGTCTGTCCCGAACAGCCTTGAAATCCTCCCAAGCGGGGCGTTTTTTTGATTCGTCGCGCAGCAAAGCCGCCGGATGGAACGTCGGCATCATGAACACCCCCGCGCGCTCCGTGAATCGACCCCTGTCCCTCGTGACGCGGAACCCCTCGCCCAGCGTGTGCCTCACCGCCGTCGCTCCCAGCAGGACTATCACCATCGGTTTGACCAGCGCGACCTGCGCGCGCAGATACGGCAGACACGCTTCAGCCTCGTCCGCTTCAGGCGCGCGGTTCCTGGGCGGGCGGCACTTGACCACGTTGGCTATGTAACAATCCTCGCGCCTCATCCCGATAGCCTCTATCATGCGCGTGAGCAGTTCTCCAGCCGCTCCAACGAACGGCCGACCCTGCTCGTCCTCGTTCGCGCCGGGGCCTTCGCCTATGAGCATCAGCTTCGCGCTGACGCTGCCTTCGCCAGGCACGACGTTACGGCGCGACGCTCCAAGCCTGCACCGCTCGCACGACGCGATCGACGCTAGGAGTTCCTCCCACGATACCGTCACGGCTTAATAACCATAACGCTAGCGGCCTATGATCACCGCGTCCGTCACGTTCTTATAATAATCGGCGAAAACCTGCGTCAGATCGGCGCGCACCCAAGTGACCAGGTTGATCAGCAGCACTACCAGCGCTAGTATCAGGAACGTGCACCCGGCCACGCCCATGAAATCCAGCACCCCGCCGACCACCTTGTACCGCATCATCCGCCTTGCCGCCTTATGGGTAACGGTGGGCTGCATGCCGTCCACCCCTTTCGCCATATAAACGTTTCACGCTAATTAAACGATTCACACGCTGATTCGGTTCCTCTGCGCCTCGTACAGCCGTTTATACATACCCTCTTCCTGGATCAATTCCTCGTGCCGCCCGCGCTGAACCACCCGCCCGCGCTCCAGCACGAGTATCTGATCCGCGCTGGCTACGGTCGATAACCGATGCGCGATAACCAACAGCGTGCGCTTGCCGGCTAAATGCTCGATAGCCAGCTGGATCTCCGCTTCGGTCTCCGCGTCGACAGCCGAGGTCGCCTCGTCCAGCGCTAGTATCGGCGCGTCGCGCAGTATCGCGCGCGCGATAGCTATGCGCTGTTTCTGCCCGCCGGACAGGCGCAGTCCGCGCTCGCCCACCATCGTATCGTAACCGTCGGGCATTGCGCGGATGAAATCGTCCGCGCGCGCGGTCCTCGCAGCCTCCTCGATCCTCTCGCGGGTCGCGTCCGGCGCGCCATACGCAATGTTATCGGCGATAGTGCCGTGGAACAGGAACACATCCTGCAATACTATCGATATCTGCTCGCGAAGCGAGGCTACGGTCACGTCGCGGATATCGTGCCCGTCGATCCTGATCCTGCCGTAAGTGGGATCGTAGAACCGCTCCAACAGCGCGATCAGGGTGGTCTTGCCCACTCCCGTCGGACCGACCAGCGCTATCATCTGCCCGGGCTTCGCGTCGAACGATACTTGATCGAGCACAGGCTCCTTCAGGTCATACGCGAAGGACACGCCGTCAAACCTCACCGCGCCCTCTACCCTGCCCAGCGCGATCGCGTCGGGCTTATCCTGGATCTCGCTGGTCGCGTCGAGGATCTCGAACACGCGCACCGCGCCGGCGAACGTGGTCTGCACGTCTTCAGCCAGCCGCGCCAGCGTGGTCAGCGGCTGGTAGAACAATGATAGATACATCAGGAACCCGACCACGTCGGCGGCGTTCATGCGCCCGCGCAGCGCCAGCATCCCGCCCACGCCCACTACCACCACCGTGCCCAGCGAGGTCAGGAACTCTATGCCCGGATGAAACAGCCCGGCCGCAAAGTTGGCCTTGATATTCACGTCCGCGTATCTTGCGCGCAGCGAGTCCAACCGCTCCGTCTCGCGATCCTCCTGCCCGAAGGCCTGTATCTCCTTCATGCCGGATAATCGATCCTGCAGCTCGCCGTTGATATCGCCCAGCGTCCGCGCGTTGATCCGGAACAGCGGCGAGACCTTCTTTGAGAAGAACGTGCCCGCGAACAGCACCAGCGGCACGGGAGACAACGACAGCGCCGCCAGCATCGGATCGATCCGGAACAGCATCACGACCACGCCCGCTATGATCAGCACGCTGGAGCATAGATCGGGCAGAGCGTGAGCGACCAACTGCTCGATCGCGCGGCTGTCGTTGACCATGCGGCTCATCAGTTGGCCTGTCTGCTTGTCCTGGAAATAACGCATACTTAGCCGCTGGAGTTTGTCATATATCTGAAACGTTAACTCGGCAACGAAGCTCCACGCCGCCACATGGCTGAAATACATCGCCAGAAACCGGCAGAACGCGCGCGCCAGGTACGCGCCGACCAGCAGCGCGGCGTACCCTGCCAGCAGTCTCCCGGTCAATACCGCGGCGGGTCCGGTCATCGCGGCGGTCAACGAACGCACCACGCTGGGCGTGACGAGGTTGAACGCCGCCGCGCCGATCAAACCGATCACGGCGTATATCAGGTACTTCCAGTGTTTGCGCGCCATGCGCACCAGTCGCGAGGCCCATGCCATGAGCGTCAACCTTTCCGTTTACATAAACAGTATGTCAATATGACGGCAGCGTCTCGCCGTCCGGAACGGGATCGGGCTGCAAAGCCTCGTAATCGATCAGCCACTGTGGTTTCTCCGTCTTGAACTCGCTTATAAACCAACCGGCCATCTTCACCGCGTTGGGCAGGTTGCCGGAGTAAGCCGTCACGCCTATCCATAACCCCCGGTTGTCCACGCCTTGATCGAACAAGCCGTACAGCGTCTCGGCGGGCACGCCGTATATATGAAGCTCCCCCGACGTGTCCTCATCCTCGTCGGTTACGGCTAGCCTGCCGCCGCCCGGATCGATACCCCGCAGGTTCAACGAGCCATCCTCTATCCATTCGTCCAGCGGAACGAACAGCCCGCTGCGCGCGAACGTCTGGAATCGATCCCATGGCATCAGATACAAATCGCCCTCCTGCGCGCCGATGTAGGTGGTCAACTGCATATTCGCGTAGTAATCGTCCATCGCGCCCATCGCGATGGTCATGAAGTTGAGCGCCTCCATGTCGGGGAACGCGGGCGCGGCTAACTCCGCCAGCCTCTCAGTCGCCTCCGACTCGACGGCGCTGGTAACCAGATACACGTCCACCTTTCTATCCTTCGGCGGACGGTACGCGGTGACCGAATAGATAAGGTTCCAGCCGAACACGCCGGTTATGACCAGAAGGGCGTACTTCCAGAACGCGTAAGTAAAGTGATCCCGTATACGTTTCCTATTGATAGGGGTGCGCACCGCAGCGGTCATATATATATCACCTCGGCTTCATGGTCGGGAACAGCAGCACGTCGCGTATCGACGGCGAGTCGGTCAGCAGCATCACCAGCCGATCCACGCCGAACCCTAATCCCCCCGTCGGAGGCATGCCGTATTCCAGCGCGTCCAGATAATCCTCGTCCACTCGGGGATCGCGTCCGTCGTTCAAAGCGCGGCGCGCCGCCACCTGCTTTTCAAACCGCTCCCGCTGGTCTATCGGATCGTTCAACTCGCTGAACGCGTTGCCATACTCGCCGCCCAGCATGAAGTATTCAAACCGCTCAGTTAGGTGAGGCTTGCCCGGCACGCGCTTGGCTAGAGGGGATATCTCGACCGGATACTCCGTCACGAACGTCGGCTGGCGCAAAGTCTGCTCGACGAACGCGTCGAACAGCGCTTCCAGACAGTCGCCGCGCGTCGCTCCAGACTCGGCGCGAACGCCCTTCTGGGCGAGCTCGGCGCGCGCTTGACCGTCGTCCGTCCACAATTCCGGATCGATACCGCTGGCCTCGCGCACCGCGTCGGTCATGCTCACCCGCCTCCACGGCGCGGCTAGATGTATCGTCTCGCCTTGATAGACCACGTCGGTCGAGCCGATCACCCTCATCGCCACGAACTCGTGCATCTCTTCGACCATCCGCATCACGTCGCTGTAGTCGGCGTAGGCCTGATACGTCTCGATCATCGTGAACTCGGGGTTATGCCGCTGATCCATGCCCTCGTTGCGGAATATCCGCCCCACCTCGTACACCTTGTCAAACCCGCCGACTATCAGCCGCTTCAGGTTCAGCTCCAGCTCGATGCGCAGGTACATCGGGATATCCAGCGTGTTGTGGCGCGTCGTGAACGGTCTTGCCGCAGCGCCGGTCTCCAGCGTGTGCAGTATGGGGGTATCGACCTCGAGGAACCCGCGCGAGTCCAAAAACTCGCGCAGAGCCGCGATGATCCTCGCGCGCTTTACAAACACGTCGCGGGAGCGCGGGCTGACGATCAGATCGACGTACCGCTGGCGGTATCTAAGATCGGCGTCCTGCAGGCCGTGGAACTTTTCGGGCAGAGGTTTTAGCGCTTTGGATAGCAGCGTAAGCTCGCGCGCGTGAACGGAGATCTCGCCCTTCTGGGTTCGGAACGCGAAGCCCTTCACGCCGATCACGTCGCCTATATCCCAATCCTTGAACGCCGCGTAGGCTTCCTCGCCCGTATCGTCGCGCTTTACGTATATCTGGATCATGCCGCCGCCGTCCAGCAGGTGCGCGAACGAGGCCTTGCCCATCACGCGGCGCGAGAGCACGCGCCCGGCTATCGTTACGTCCGCGCCTTCCAACTCGTCAAAGCGTTCGCGGATTTCCTCGCTGTTGAACGTGACGGGGTATTTCGTTATCAGGTATGGATCGCCGCCGGCGGCTCGGAGCGACTCCAGTTTCGCGCGGCGGATCGACTCTTGTTCGCTATACAAATCAATCAGCCCTTCTGATTTCGATAATCTGCAGCGTGCGCAGCCCGTCCGGCACCGCGAAGGTGATATTCGCGCCGCTGCGCTGTCCCATCAGCGCCGCGCCCACTGGGGACTCGTTGGATATCTTATCCTCGAGCGGATCGGACTCGGTCTCGCCTACGATCTGGAATTCGCTCTCGTATCCGGTCTTAACGTCGCGCACCTTAACCACGCTGCCCACGCCGACCATCTCCGTGCTCACGTCCGCCGCGTCGATCACGATCGCGTTGCGGATCGTGTTTTCCAGATAGTTGATGTGGCCTTCGATGCGCGACTGTTCGTTCTTCGCCTCGTCGTACTCCGCGTTCTCGCTCAAGTCGCCGAAGGAGATCGCCTGTTTTATCTGCTCGGCCACTTCCTTGCGCTTGACCGTGCGGTAGAAATACAGCTCCTGTTCCAGTTTGGCCAGTCCGTCGGCCGAGATAATCGGCCTGTTCTTCACGTCGTCCATTGTAAGGCCTCCCGCGTTGATTTATATTTCTTCATTAACGACCGTCTTGATCAGGGTTTCCAGTTCGCGCGCGCAGGTCAGCCTGCTGGCGGCTGCGCGCCACTTCGCGGCTCCGGACAGCCCGCGCGCGTACCATCCCAGCTGCCCGCGAAGCTCGACCATGCCGCGCGCCTCGCCGCGCCAGAGGCAATGCTCCCGCGCGTGCCGCAGAGCCGTATATAACCGCTCGCCCGGCGGCGGCGGAGGCTCGCCGCGCGACACGCTCCTAAACACCCAAGGATTGCCGATAGCCGCGCGCCCGATCATCACCCCGTCAACGCCCGTCTCGCGGATCATCCGTTCAGCGTCGGCTGCGGAGGCTACGTCTCCGTTTCCGATAACGGGGATCGATACGGCGGACTTCACCCGCGCTATGCCTTCCAGATCGACAGCGCCGGAGTACATCGCCGCGCGGGTCCTGCCGTGGATGGTTATGGAGGCCGCGCCCTCATCGCGGGCTAGTCTCGCGAGACGCTCGGCGGAACCGTCGCGCGCATCCCATCCCAGCCGCGTCTTGACCGTGACGGGCGTCCCGCTCCGCGCAGCGTCCGCCGCGCGCACCGTCGCGGCGATAATGGCGGCGGCTCGAGGGAGATCGTTCAGCAACGCGCTCCCGGCTCCGGCGCGGGTCACCTTTGGCGCGGGACAACCCATATTGATATCGATCGCGCCGAACCGCGCCAGTATCCCGCGCGCGTCCAGCGTTGATATAGCTTCAGCGAAATCCTCCGGCTCCGCGCCGAACAGCTGCAGCGCCAGCAAACCGTCCTCGCTTCCGCGCTCGAACAGGCACGCCAGCGCGGGCGAGTCCGGCGCGCGCTTCACGCTCTTGACGGAGACCATCTCCGTAGACGCATAGGCGCATCCCATCTCTCGGCACAAGAGCCGCATCGGCCAGGACGTGATCCCCGCCATAGGCGCGAGGCAGACTAGGCGCGGCGGGATCATTCGGGAGAAGGCTGGTCTTCGGCGGCGTTTACAGCGGATATGATCCACCGCCCGTTTTCGCGCGAGAAGGTTATGCGGTACCGAACCGGGTTCCATGGCGGAGGGGTCACGGCGGACTCGCCGCGCGTCTCGACGACGGCCTCGCGCCTGGCGGATTTCACGCGCCCGTCGATCATCGGCATGCGCTCGACCGCCGTAGCGCTGGCCGTGTTATCCCAAGGCCATGTCCACATCCATTCGAAGTTCAGCCGATGATCCATGCCCCGGATATCGTAATCGGCATAAGGCGACTCGCCTGCCAGCGCCACGCCAACGCGCGCGTCGCGGGTCAGGCACTCCAGCGTGAAGAACTTCGCCAGCATGTTTGGATCGTCCTCCACGCCCAGTATCACCTGCGCGCGGGCAAGCATTCCGTCCTTAGCCAGCACCGTGATATTGGTTATGTTCATCGCCGTGTAGAACGCGACGACCAGTATAGCGCCAATGACGCACGCGCCGAATAGGCGCACCGTGACGAACCACAGGAACCTGCGCAGATACTTCATCAACCGCTCACCGACCTTCCGTTCCCGCCGTTATGTTACGGCTTAGCCATTTAACGATGAAGGCCGCCGCTTTTATTCTCCGGCGTATACGAGAGGATATATTTTCTCGCTTGTTTTAACGCCTATGCCGTTCACGCGGTTAAGCTCGCGCTCGTCGGTGAACGATCCGACCAGGGAGCGGTACTCGATGATCCTCAAGGCCAGCGCCGAGCCTATGCCCGGCAGATCGTCCAGCAGCGCGGCGTTCGCGGCGTTGAGATCCAGCCGGCCGCCCGTGCGGTCGGAGACGATGGAGGGAACGGCGCGCGCCGCGGCGTTATAATCCGGGAACGGACTGGGGCGGGATTCGATTAAACAAACAACGCCGACGCCCAGCGCGGCGGCGCATAACAACCCCAGGGCATAACGGATCAGCCGTCCCAGCTTATCAGTGGATGGCGGCAATGACCAGCGACATACACAAGAACACGCCTGCGGCGACCTTGGTAGCCAGCGCGAGCTTACCCTCGTAAGACTTCGCCTTGTTCTTGCCGAAGAACGTCTCCGCGCCGCCCGCGATGGCTCCCAGCCCGGACGTTTCGCCAGGCTGCAACAGCACCGAAATGATCACCACCAAAGACGATATAACCAGAAGCACGGTCGCCAGCACCTTGATAGCCTGCATGAGGTTTGTCCCCCCTTCATAGTCGCGTGAGTATTCTACCAGACATCGCGCGCAATTACAAGCCCTAATGATAAACCCAGCCCGCGCGAGCCGCCGATTATCCCTGTTTCCTTTACCAGAATCGACATGCACTATGCTCCGGCGCGCGCATAGTATAAACGCGGGCGGCGCTCGAAAAAGTATAACGGCTGGCAACGCCGGGCCCGAAGGGGGATATCGTCAATGCTGTACGTTGACATTGCCCGCGAGGAGGATTTCGCGCTGATACCCGATAATCCAACCGATACCGTTACGGTCAACCTCTGGAACGATATAACCATACTGGGCGAGTGGATCCCCGTCAAAGGCCGCAATATCATTTTCAACGGCAAGTTCCATTCCCTGCGCGGGCTTACCGGGCCGCTGTTCGCCAAATCCATGTCCAACAGCACCGTCGCGGACGATATCGCAAGCGACGATATAACGGTTACAAACCTGCGGCTTTATGTCGATATAACCTATACCTACCCGCAATACATGGGCGGCATGGTTAGGCTGGGCAGACGGTTCAAAGCGTCGGATTGCGAGATCATCGCGCATATCGCCAGCAACAGCGGCTATTGCGGGATCTACGCGGGCATGCTCGACGACGAGTCGGAGATCGCGCGCTGCGTGTCGCGCGGTTCGCTGAGCGGATCGTCCATGTGCGGGGGCATAGTGGGCGCGGCGCTGAACTCGCGCGTGTGCAACAGCGTCAATCACGCCAAGGTCGCCGCGAGGGAAGGCAGGGCGGCAGGGATAGCGGGCAATATCAGCTACACGGCTATCGAGAACTGCGAGAACGCCTCGGACGGCGAGATCACGGGCGGCGGGGATTTTACAGGCGGGATAGCGGGCGAGATGCTGATGAACAGCCAAATAATGAACTGCACAAACTACGCTAAGGTTTCGGGCGCGGGCGGTACCGGGGGTATCGCCGGCGGATCGAGCTATCCGGACAGCGTCAACCATATAATGGGCAACACCAACGCCGGGGAGGTTTCAGGCGGCAGGATCGTCGGCGGGGTTATAGGCACGATCGGCTACGGTTTGATCCAGGTAAGCAACAACCTAAACGGCGCGGACGTAACCGCAGTCAACGATGGAGCGGCGGGCATACTGGGCGGCATAACCGGTATTGGGTACCAGCCTCCGCCGCTGGTGACGGTCGATCCCGGCGAGGCGCACGTGAAAAACAATATGGTGTGCGCCGAACGGATCGAGGCGGGATCATTGGCGAGGCGGATATCGGCGGAGGAAGATCAGTCCATATCCAACCTGAAGCTGCTCAACAACCAGGCTTATTGCAAGATAATCATCCGCGACGATGTGGTCAGCAACAAATACATCATCGAAACGAATCCGGAGTACGGCCCGAATAAGCGGCACGGCGTATCTACTCCGGTATGCCTTAGACTGCCGCAGAGCGCGTTCAAGCCCTGTTTAGCCGCGCCGCCTCCCAGGCCGTGGCCTAAGAAGGTGATCGTCGGCGGCAAGTGCATCCCCGCGCCGCCGCCCATCCCGGAGTGGTTCAAGGGGATACAGTGCGGCGTGCCGATAGTAAAACATGAGCGGAAGGGCGGTCAGTATGGCTATTGTTGACGTGACGTTCCAGGATGATTTCCGCAGGGTGAACAGCGGCGACACGGTCAATCTATGGAACGATATCGACATAGTCGAGCCGTTCCCGCCCATTCGAGGCGAAAACGTGACGCTGAACGGGCGAGGGCACACGCTGCGCGGATTGATACGCCCGCTGTTCGCCGACGAGACGGTTGTCTCGCCTACCGTTACCAATCTCAACGTATGCGTGGAGTTCACCCGAAACGCGATAGGCGGCGAAGATGAATGGGGCGGGCTGTTCCGCGCGGCGAGGGGGGCGACGCTTCGCGGTGTGAGCGTGATGGCAAAGATACGCTCCACGCACGATCTAGTGGGCGGGATCGCCGGTGTGCTGATAGCGTCGACGCTCGAGCGCTGCGCGGCGCGGGGAATCGTCTCCGCGTATTCAAACGTCGGCGGGATCGCGGGACTGATCGTTGACTCCAAACTGATCCAGTGCCACAACGAGGCCAAGGTTACCGCGGCGGGAGAGATCGCCGGAGGCATAGCCGGGAGAGCCGACGGAGCCAGCGTCATCGAGGGGTGCGTTAACTTCAGGAACGCCAGCGTTACCGGCGCGATGATCGATACCGGAGGCATAGTAGGGTTGACGTCGGATCCCTGCGTCGTCCGATGCTGCCGCAACCGCGCCGATATCAGCGGAGCCAACGCGACCGGAGGCATAGTCGGCGGCACGATGGGTTTGCTCGGCGGCGTATGCGAGATTACGCGATGCGTCAACACCGGCGCGGTTCGCGGAGCCTACAACGCCGGAGGGATAGTGGGCATGGCGACGGGCGGCGGCTTGATATCGAACAACGACAACGGCGGCGACGTCTCCGCAGTCTACGACTACGCGGGCGGGATAGCGGGCGAGGCCCATCCCATTGTCTACGCGATCGAGCTTAAGAACAACCGCGTTAACCGCGGCTGGATATCCGCGCGGAACTTCGCTCACCGCGTCGTGGGATACAACACCTCCGGACTGGTAATGACCGGCAATACGGCCGATCCATCCGTATTGATCACCGCGACGAACGCCGCCGACTCGCAGACGTATGACAAACAGCGCGTCCGCGACGACGATCCGCAGCTGGGCGGCTGGCTGCTGCACGGCATGACCTGCGCTCTGCGCTGTCCCAACGGCGCTTGCTGGGATAACGAGGACGCGCCGCCAACGCGCGTGTGCCTGTGCTGTCCGTAGGGATCGCCCTAGTAGTCTGCTAAGTCCAAACCTCAAGTTATGAGCGAGAGATTTTCGTTGCTCGCTAAGGCGAGTGGAGGAGGCGGACTGGAGGTCCATCGACGGAAAGAACCGACGCGAGCGGCGAAAAGATCCGCTCATAACGGAGTGTTTGGACTTTGCAGACTACTAGAGCAGTCTCTCCAACGCGGTGAATCCCGCCTCGACTAAACCGCCTACGTCCAGTTTCGACTCGGCGCTCTCGACTATTCGCAAAACAGGATGCGTGGACGGGTGCTTCGGTGTAAACAGAGAACAGCAATCCTCGTAAGGGAGTATCGACGTTGAGTATGTGCCAATAGCCTCCGCGCGCTGGATTATCTCTATCTTGTCCATGCCTATCAGCGGCCTTAGCACGGGTATCGAGGCCGCCGCGTCGGTGCAGACCATAGCGTCCATCGTTTGGCTGGCGACCTGGCCTATGCTCTCGCCCGTGACCAACGCGGACGCGTTCTCTCGCCGCGCGACCCGCTGCGCTATGCGCATCATGAAGCGGCGCATCAACACGGTCGTAAGCGGCTCGGGGCAGTTGTCGCGGATGGATTCCTGGATCGGCGTGAACGCAGACGCGTACAGGCGGATCGATCCGCACGACTCGCTTAGCGTCCTGGCGAGCGTTACGACCTTCTCTTTCGCGCGTTCGCTGGTATACGGGAACCCGTCGAAGTACACGGCGCATAGCGACGCGCCGCGCTTGGCGATCATATAGCCCGCTACCGGGCTGTCGATCCCACCGGACAGCAGCAGGCACGCCTTGCCGTTCGTGCCGCGCGGCATCCCTCCCGCGCCCGGGATGTTATCGGTATACGCGTACACGCGATCCCTCACCTCGACGCTCAATACCCAATCGGGATTATTCACGTCCACGCTAAGCGACGGGTTCGCGTCCAGCATGCGCCGACCCAGTTCGCGGTTGATCTCCTGCGAGTCGGGCTGGAATCGCTTGTCGGATCGCCGCGCGCGCACCTTAAACGATCCGGAGCGCCCGCGCGCGGTCTCCTGCGCGAAGGCAATGATCGCGTCATAATCCTTTGGCAATTCAGAAGCGACGCTGAGCGAGTGTATGCCGAACATCCGCTTAACGCGATCCGCGCACGCCTTAGCGTTCCAATCGGGCGAAACTTCTCCAGTATCGGCGGATGGTCCGGCGTATATGTGCCCGTCGGACAGCCACGCCGACGCGCCGAACGGCCTTACCGCCTCGCGGACCTGCCCCAGCATCTTATTCATGAAGAAAGGCCTGTTCCGGCCTTTGAGGTATATCTCGCCGTAGCGGATCAGCAGTACCTCGCGCGAGTCGGACATAGGGTTGATTACCTCTTCCTGTATTGATATATCGATTCGTGCGCCTTGGCTATCGCCTCAGCGGCGGCAGCCATATCGCCCATGGTGTTCCACGGCGACAGGCTGACGCGTATGGCGCGATCCGCGCGCTCCTGTTCCACTCCCATGGATATGAACCCCTCGCCGCGCCGCTTCTTCCTGGACGAGCACGCGGAGCCGGTTCCGACATACACGCCCTCGCGCTCCAGCGCGTGCACGAGCGGCTCGCCTCCGATCCCCGGCATAGAGATACTGACGATATGCGGAGCGGCTTTGTCCGACGATGGATCAGGCCCGTTAATCTGGATATCGGGAACCGCATTCCTCAAGCTGTTCAGTAACTGGAGTTTATGGGCGAACAAGCGCTGGCGCGCGTCGAATCCGCACGAATCGAACGCAGCCAGAGCCGCGCGCAATCCCGCTATGCCCGCGACATTCTCCGTGCCTGGACGCATGCCGTCCTCCTGCCCGCCGCCGAACGCGAGCGGCCTTAGCTTCACGCGTCCGCTCATTGCCAGCGCGCCCACGCCTTTCGGCCCGTGAATCTTGTGCGCGCTGATCCCGACCATATCCACGCCGCGCGATAATAGGCTCTGCGTCGCGCCCGTCCTCATGAACCCCTGCGCCGCGTCCGCGAACACCAGCGCGGCGGGGCATTTCCTGTTCCGGATCGCGATTACATCCCACAGCGGCTGGATCGCGCCCGTCTCGCTCGCAGCCTCCGTCACCGCGATGAGCGCGGTATCCGCGCCCGCCATGTACTCCAGCGCGGCTGTGTCTATCAGCCCTTCGCGCGTGAGCGGGATGATCCTGACCGTATGCCCGCGAGATTCCAGCGCCGCGCGCTGCTCGAGCACCGCCGCGTGTTCAGCGGCGGAGAACAGGAACGCGCCGGGTCCGCGCAACCGTCCGGACGCGCCCAGCACGGCGAGGTTATCCGACTCCGTCCCGCCGGAGGTAAAGACGACGCGCTCCGCGCCCAGTCGGCGTTTGAGATCCTCTCGGCACTCTCGCACGATCCGCTCCGCGTCGATGGCCGGGCGGTACAGCGCGGACGGGTTCCAATCGGATTCGCGCATGACGCGCGCGACCTCGTCTATCACGGCGGGCAGTGGCGGCGCTGTCGCGCTGTTATCCAGATACACCATTGTTTATCCCTGGAACGCGCCGCGCTGAGAGTATATCTTGATCATCGAGACCAACTGTTCGGTAGGCTCTATCACGATGATGCGCTTCTTTCCGTCCTTATTATAGTAGAAGTAAAACAGGTTCCCGTCGCGGTTGAGGAACCAGTTGGTTTTCTCCACGCCCGGCATCGTCACGTAACGCTGGAAGCTGGAGTGCGCGACATGACCCATCGCCTCGACGTTCTTTACCGTCATGCCGCCCAGGTTCTTGCGTTTCTTGTTGCCCAGCACGCGCGCGAAGTCCAGCTCGCCGTTGGTGAAGCTGTACTCGTACTCGGCGCGCAGTTCGTCCCTTTTCCAAAAAATTAGGAACGCCAGCCCGCCCGATATCAGCAGCAAGACCACGCTCTGCACGCTGAACCCCGCGCCCAGCGTGGAGAACATCATCGCGGCGATCAGAGCGAGCACGACCATCAGCACGGTCACAGCCGCGTATGCCGCGCTGTTCAGGCCCCTATTTTTCTTGACCACTATCTCCTCGCGAAAGTTGTCCACCTTCTTGAAACCTCCCCGCAATCAGTCATTGATGGCGTATTATAGCATAATGAACGGGTTTGTGTCGATCGTTCGTTGGTTATACGGGAAGGTTTTTAGCAGGATTCTATATCGCGCGCACAGAATCCTTACACCTGCGAACCCTTGCGTGGAGGATTATTAATGAAGTGTCCCAACTGCGGCCATTGGAACCGCGATACGTTCCCCCGTTGTTTCCGCTGCGGCCAGGCGCTGGAGCGGAGGTATGATGATAGCCCGTCAAGCCCGCCGCAAGAATTGTACGGCTCGCGGGAGCGTCCGCTCGCCGCCGAGATGTGGGAGCTTAAACGAAGACGCGCGGTCGGCGAGGAACGGTTGAGCGGATTGCGGGAGGGAGAGGAATATGATGGGGCTTCCTCTGTCGCTAACGACGGGTATGCCCGCTACGGCGGAGCGGACACTCTGGGGAACGCCCCCTCTGTCGCTTCGCGACATCTCCCCCTAGGGGGGCGACAAGAGGCAGCAGATTCCTACCAATGGCAGCCGCCGCTAGGTGAGCAACCAGGCGAGCGTGACGCTCAGCGGGGAACACTACCCCCCCTTGTCGCCCCCTTAGGGGGAGACGCCGCGATAGCGGCAGAGGGGGCGTACTTCGTTCCCGCGAGTGGTACAGGCAGGACACGCCACTCCCCGTCAAGTATAGACGGGGAAGAATACTTCGCACCCGCAAGCGGTACCACTAGGGCACACCGCTCCCCGTTAGCTATAGACGGTGATGAATACTCCACTCCCTACCCCTCCGGCTGGACTGTCGAAGAGATACAACCCATCCCCGACGAGGATCCTTATCCGGTTCCGGCTCCGCAGCCCGCTCCGTCCGGCAAAACCCGCCGCTCATTGCGCATCGCGGGACTTGCTCCCGGCGCGTGGCGCCGTCCCCGCCGAGTCGAAACCCCGCACCCGGACGCGGCGTCCGCGCTGCTGAATCCCGTCCGCGAACGCGGCCTGTCCGACGATTACGACCCGCATCAGGACGACGACTACAGCGAAGGCTTCCAAGAAATGACCTCCGCTTCCGATCATGTCCGCGTGATCGGTATGGACGTGCCCCCCGCCGAGTCGGAGACCCACGCCATCGCGCTGATCCGCACCGCCAGCGGATCGAAAAGCCGCGCGCGAGGCGCGTTCGCGGCAGCGGTGTGGGCGCTAAGGATATGCGTCGCGCTGGCTCTGGCGGCTGCCGCGTATGTCGCCGTCACCGTGTTCCTGCTCCCGAATATGAACCGCCAGGCTACGTCCGGCGCGGCGTACCATATCGAGGCGAGAGAGGTGCAGGGCTTCCCCGGCCATGTGATACAGATACCCGGCGGCGAAGGCGATAAGATCGTCATACGCGAACTGGCTCATACCTATACGGTCATAAACGGTTACGCGACGGTATCGCTGCCAGACTACGCGTTCTATGAACGCCTGGGCGGCGCGGACACGATGGACGAGACCGTCCGCGTCACGCTCAATCCGTCTCTGGAAGGATCGAAGGCCATGCCGCCGATCGAGTTCGACGTGGCGGTGCCGCTGTCCAAGGCCACGCTTATCGCGCCGAAAACATCGTGGACGCAGGTGTCCACCGCCATCGGCACGATCCAGCTGCAGGCCGAGCCTGGAAGCCGCGTGCTGATCGGCGACCGCGACGCTCCAGACTCCATGCAGGACGTGTCCGACACGATGGACGACAACGGTATGCTGACGGCGGTCATCCCCGTGCAGGACAAGGGCGCGAACGATATCGCCATCCGCGTCACCGCGCCGCACGCCCGGCCTAACGAATTAACGGTGACGTTCTACCGCCAGAAGATGGAGATCACGCTGACGCTCAAGGAAGATACGGGCGTGAGATCCGTCAAGCTCACCAACGATTACGAACTGACCGGGTTCACAAAACCAGGCGCGACCATCACCGTTGAAACCCCGCACCGCGATCTAGCCGTATCGGCGGACGGGCGGTTCACGTTCACCGCTCTGCTCACGGAGATGGGCGATAACAGGATAGTTATCCGCGCAACGTATCCGGGCATGCCGGACTCCGTGCTCGAGCACACGATATATTATATGATCCCCGCGTCCGAATACAGCAAAAAGGCGTGGGCGCTGTCCGCGAAGGATTATCAGGAACTGCTGACCAATATCCATATGCGCATCGGACAAATATACCTGTGCAAGGGCAGGGTGGTGCGCGTGTACTCGGAAAGGCCGCAGATCGTCATACTGGACACCGGCGTAAACGGCGCGGAACAATTGGTCATGCTCGAGAATAAATCATCCGATACATGGAAGCTGGGTGAGTCGTACCGCATATTCGCGGACGTGAGCAGCCTGTACGACGATATGCCGCGCATGGTGGGCAGGTATACCTATTACGATTGAACCCACCCCACCGACTCCCTTTGCACCAGCGTCACGTCCAGTATCGCGCTCTCGTTCGGGCGGGATGGGTCGTCCAGCCGCCGCTCGAGTATCTCGGCTGCTACGCGCGCCTTCTGGGTGATATCCTGCCGGATCGTGGTAAGGCCCGGCGTGACCAGCCTCGCCAGCGGTATATCGTCGAAGCCGACGATCGAGATATCCTTTGGCACGCTGATACCCAACCGTTTAAGCGCGCGCATCAGCTCTATCGCCGCTATGTCGGCTGTGACGAACGCTCCGGTCACGCCGGGCAGGCTCGCCAATGAGCGCGCCATCTCGTCTGCGCGGCACGGATCGGCCAGCATGACGTGATCCTCCGGCAGCGACGCTCCATACCGGCCAAGCGCGTGCCTGAATCCCGCTATGCGCTGTTTATCCAAATCGCTGCCCGACTCCAGCCCCGGCGCGAACAGCGCGAGCCTTCTGTGACCGCGCTGGGCGAGATGCTCCGCGGCTATCATCCCACCCCGGTAGTCGTCGATGCCCACGTTGTTGATCCGCCTGACCGAACTGTAACTATCCGTGAACACGAACGGTATCCCCGTGCGATCCTGCATCTCGCGGATATCCTTGTCCAGCGTGCCGAAGAATATCACCCCCTGCGCGTTCCAGGCGTTGAGGTTCTGCAGGATGTCGGCGTATTCGTTCGTCGCGCGGATCATGCCGAAATAGCCGCGCTTTTGCAATTGGCGCAGCAGCTCGCCCGCGAACAACGCGATGTATGGATCGCTCAGCACGTTCTTATCGCGGTCGGCGTAGACGATCAGCGATATGATCCGCGACGATTTATTGGACAGCGATCGCGCGGTCTGGTTGGGCACATAGCCGTATTCGGCGATCAGCTCCTGGATCAGCTTCGCCTTGCATGGGGATACCTTCGCCAGGTTGCCGTTGAGCACGTTGGAGACCGTGGTCTTGCTGACCCCGGCCTTCACCGCGATATCCTTTAACGTAACCATATCCGCGCTTCACTGCCTTCGAGCAGGGCGCGCGCCCGAGCACAGGCGCCGCGCTCCCTGTTATCCATACGTATATAGTGTATATGAACCGGCGCGAAACCGCAATGGCAATTCAGCAATTAAACATAAAAAAGACGCGGCAGGCGCTCCCGCCAGCCGCGCCGCGCGTTACCTCAAAACCCCTTAGTCTTCCTTCGGCGCGCCTACCGGACAGATCTCCGCGCAAGCCCCGCATGAGATGCACACGTTGGGATCGATCTCATACTTGCCGTCGCCCTCGGAGATGGCGCTGACCGGACACTCCGGTTCGCACGCGCCGCACGAGATACACTCGTCGGTAATCTTGTAAGCTATGGGTATCGCCTCCTTTTTTACCAAATTTATGGCGCAAGGCATGGAATTATTCTATCACCGCGCGCACGGGATTGCAAGAGCGATTATAGCGCCTCGCGAGGCCGGAGTCTCTCGCGCGTTTCGCGCTATTGTGCCGTTGTTTTGAAAACCCCTTGACGATTCTTGTCATTCAGTATATAATGCATGAAAACAGCTCCGCAAAATTATCGTTTCGCCCGTTGGAGGTGCAGACATGACCGCTTCTCCACCCTCCGCTAAACGGCGTTCCTCCAGAGATCCATTGTTAAGGCGCGTCTACCGCAGCCGTATGCTGTACCTGATGCTGGCTATCCCGCTCGTCCAGTACGCCGCGTTCCGATACGCGCCGCTGGCGGGGCTTCAGGTAGCGTTCAAAAACTTCAATATGTTCCGGGGCATGTGGGCCAGTCCATGGGTGGGCGTTGCGGTATTCAGGGAAATATTCGGGAACCCGAAATTCTGGCTCGCGCTGAGGAACACGGTCGCGCTCAACGCGCTGGATCTGTTATTCGGCTTCCCGATCCCGATAATACTGGCCATATTCCTCTACGAGATGCGCAACATGACCGTCAAGCGCGCGGCGCAGACGATACTGTATCTGCCCCACTTCCTATCCTGGATCATCATCGGCGGCATAGTCACGCAGATATTCGGCAGCGCGGGGATCGCCAACCAGATAGCGTCGCGGCTTCTGGGCCGCAACGCCAACTTCCTTATGAACGAAACCAATTGGACCATCGTATACGTCGCGGTGGGCGTGTGGCAGAGCGCGGGCTGGGGCACGATCATATACCTCGCCGCGATATCAGCCGTCAACACCGATCTGTACGAGGCCTCCGAGGTGGACGGCTGCGGACGCTGGCGCAGGATCATCCACGTGACGCTGCCCTGCATCACTCCGACGATAGTCGTCATGCTGATACTACGCCTGGGTCAGATGGTCGCCATAGGCTTCGAGCGGCCTTATGTGATGGCCAACGATATGGTGCTGGACTCGGCGGAGGTCATATCGACGTTCGTGTATAAGATGGGGCTTCGCAACGCCAGATACTCGTTCGCCACGGCGGTGGGGATGTTCGGCTCCGTCGTCAATATGGTGTTCCTGCTGTCGGCCAACTTCGGCGCGAAACGGTTGGGGGAGGATGGGCTATGGTAAGCGGAACCCGGGTTTACACCGCGCGTAAACGCCCTGGCAGCCGGCTCAACGCACGTAGATACGGACTCTCCGGCGCGGTTATCTACGCGGTTATCATTACCGCCGTGGTCGTCACGATCATACCCGTGCTGCACATACTCGCGCTGTCCATGTCCGGACGCGAGGCCGTGCTCGCGCGAAAGGTGTCGCTTATCCCGCGCGATATCAACTTCAACGCGTATACGTCCGTGTTCATGGACAAGAGCATGCAGCGCGCGCTGGGTTTCTCCGCCGTGCTGACTATCAGCTACACGCTGCTGGCTATGGCGGGGAGCATACTGCTGGCGTATCCGCTGTGCAAGGCGCGCCTGCCCGGGCGCGGCGGATTGATGGTGTTCATACTGATCCCGATGTACTTTACGGGCGGGATCATTCCAGAGTACCTATGGATCAAGACGCTGGGACTCGTGGATAATCCGCTGTCCCTGCTTCTACCGGTGCTGATCTCCACCTATAACACGATCATACTGCGCAATTTCTTCTCCAGCATCCCGGCGAGCCTCGAGGAATCCGCTATGATTGACGGCGCGGGCGACTTCACGGTTCTGGCGCGCATCGTCCTGCCTCTATCCGTGCCCGCGCTGGCTACGCTCAGCCTGTTCTACGCAGTGTCGCGATGGAACACGTTCGCGGACGTGCGCTATTACATCAACTCGACGCGGTTCTACACGCTCCAGATGAAGCTGTACCAAGTGGTGTTCAACAGCACGGATACCGAGGTCAATATGCTCGAAGGCGGACGCAACGCGGTGCTATCCGATACGATCAAGTCGGCTGCGATCGTGTTCGCCACGGCTCCGATACTGGCGGTCTATCCGTTCCTGCAGCGGTACTTCGTGCAGGGCGTGATGATAGGCGCGGTCAAGGAATGAACTACTAGGATTAACAAGGAGGCTGACACATGAAAAGGGTTCTGGCTCTCGCGCTTTGCGCTGTGCTGTGCGCCGCGCTGGTACCGTCGGCGCTGTCCGAGGAGACCGCGCCATACCGCTACGACAATCCGATCACGCTGAAAGTAGCCGTGTTCGACCGCGGCGTGACAGGCCAAACGCCGGTGGACGACAACTGGTGGACGGACTGGATTCAGAAGAGTTTCGGCGATCCGCGCAACATTACGATGAAGTTCATCCCGATCCCCCGGAGCGAGGAAATCGACAAGCTCAACGTGCTGATGGCTTCGGGCGACGCGGCCGATATCCACTTCACCTACACCGAGTCCGTCATAACGAACTTCGTCCAGCAGGGCGGCGTGGTGGAGCTGTCCGGATTGATCGACGAATACGGGCAGGGACTCAAGGAGTATCTGGGCGAGGAGCTGCTGGAGTTCGGTATCTTCGAGGGCGGACAGTACGCGGTTCCCGCCAAGCGCGTCGTGCTGGCTACGACGGGATTCTTCCTGCGCAAGGACTGGCTGGATAAACTGGGTCTGCCTCTGCCGGAAACGAAGGAGGAATTCTACAACGCGCTGTTAGCGTTCCGCGACCAGAACCCCGGCGGCGTGGAGGGCTTGATCCCTTACGCGTTCAACTACGACCTTACCACTCACAACCATATGATGCTCTCCTTCATATCCAGCCTGGACGAAAAGACGCTCGCCACCGTGCCCGATATACTCTGGGACGGTTACGACGACTATGTGTTGTACTTAAACAAGCTGTACAACGAAGGCCTGGTCTCCCCGGACTTCGCTCTGGACAACAACGAGACGCATACCAAGACCGTCGCGGCGGGTCAGGCCGGAGGGTACACATACAACTACGACCATCCGATCCGCGTTTCGCCGGGCATACTGGGCGCGCTCAACGCGTTCGAGCCGGAGGCCGACCTGGTCTCCGTGAACGCGTTCGAATCCGTGACCGATCCCTCCAAGTATTATCACTCGATGTACGCGCCCAACGGGATATTCAACTTCGTGCCGATGTACGCGAAGAACCCGGAGGCTGCGGTGATGTATCTGGATTGGCTGTGCGACATGGACACGCTCTACTTCCTGCAGAACGGCGAGGAAGGGCGGCATCACGAGCTGGACGAGGCCGGAGTGCCGATCTTGCTGGACGTGACGGACGAGACCAAGTTCAACAGCATGCAGAATATCGACTACACGCTGCTGACCAACGGGCAGGAGTTCTCCGACCCGTCGCTGATGATCAAGGCGCAGTCGTATTCCTACCAGAACTACGCGGATAAGTTCGAAGACATGTATAACGTGGCGAACATCGATCCGCTGGTGACCAACTTCCACTTTGACGTTATCCTTAGCGCGGACGCGCAGTACAACACCTCCTTGACCGCGTTCAAGCGCGAGCTGCTGACCAAGGCTACGATGGCGAAGCCGGAGGATTGCCTCGAGGTCTTCCATCAGCTGCGCGACCAGTACATGCGCGACGGCGGACAGGCGGTAATGGACGAGAAGATCATCGCGTGGGATAACATGCGCAAGTAACCGCGCGGCTATCCCGACCGTTAATCCTCCTCGTAGAAACATATCGATTGCGATGCGTCCCGCTCGCCGGGGCGCATCTTTGTTATGCGCGCCAGCGATACTATCGGCGCGCCCAGCCGCTCCAGCCTCCCGCGTCCGGGCTGGAACGATTTCTCTATCACTATCCCAATCCCCGCGAGTATCGCCCCTGCCTGTTCTATCAACCGCGCGGCTCCCAGCGCGGCCTCGCCCGTCGCTAAAAAATCATCCACAAACAGCACCCGCGCGCCTTCCGGCAGATACTCCCTCGATACCGACATCTCATACGTCGTATCCTTCGTGAACGATCGCACGGGTGTTGACAGCCTCTCGCCCCGCGCGGCCTTTGACGATTGCTTCTTGCACACCAGCAGCGGCAGTCCCATCGCCAGCGCGGTCATCCCAGCCGGAGCGATTCCCGAGCTCTCCACGGTCATCACGCATCCCGCCTCTATCCCCTCAAACCTCCGCGCGAACGCGTCGCCTATCTCCTTCATCAGCCGCATATCCACCCTTTGGTTCACGAACGAGTCCACCCTTAGCACGCCTCCTGGCAGCGCCTGTCCCTGCTCTATGATCCGCCGCTGCAGCGCGTATAGCTGCTCACCCATTTCTTACCACTTCTCTTCCAAATTTTTACATAAATCTGGGAACCAGAACCATGTGTATTACGTCTCCATTTGCGTATCCAAAAAGGCGCGTATGGCTTGCCACTTCTCAAGCTTCGCGGCAAGCGGCTCGGCTCGCGCCGGACTGGTCGAAGGCAGCGTCGCCCGGGGTATCATGCTTTGGCGCTCGGTCAGCGCTGGCTCCGCCAGTTTTCTGAACAGCGCGGCGGCCTTCTGTCCGTTGAGGAAGATCATCCCTATGCCGGGGCACGCGTTGAGCAACCCGGGTATGTCGTTGGCCTCCGCGTCCCTTATCGACGAGTCGGCGCTGCCTTCGCGCGCGCACGCCCTCGCCACGTCCCACAGCGCGACGCGATTGCTAAGCAGCAGCGCGCGCCTGCTCTCCCAGTCGGCAGCGGCGGATGGCGCGCCGCCTCCGAACAAAGCGAACATGATCGGCCAGAACGCGTTGCGCGGATGCGCGTAATTGAATCCAGCCGCAAGCGAGGCTGCGGAGGGCGCCGTGCCCAGGATCAACACGCGCGCGTCCTCGCGCGCAACAAAAGGGAACGAATATATACGGGGAAGGGGTTGAGTCTGTTTATGGACGTTTCTCACGCAATAATCACCCGCATGAACGCGCTTTGCGCGGAGAAGGGCATTACCGTAAACGGCCTATGCATCCGCGCCGGCGTGACGCAGTCCACCGTGCACGGCATCGTAACCGGCAGGACTTACAGCCCGGGCATCGTCACGATCCAAAGGCTCTGCGACGGCCTGGATATAACCATCCGCGAGTTCTTCGACGACAGCCTGTTCGACCATCTGGATCAAGCGATACAATGACACTATACCCCGTTTCGTCGGGAATTTCAACGCCGGGCGCGGCGCGGCGCTTCGATGCGTTCATATCGTGGGCGGACAGCGCATACGCTCCATCGGAGGTGTACGCGTATGATGAAAGATCCGCTCAAGGATATGCCTATAGAGGAGAAGCGCAAGCGCCCGCACTCGATCGTGATGGAGAACCGCCGCAAGGCCTCCCTGACCGGCGTGCACGACGTAGCCAGCTTCCACGAGCAGGAGGTCGTGCTGACCACCGACGAAGGCGAGATCACCATCGTCGGCGACCAATTGCACATATCCCAGCTCAGCCTGGACGACGGCCACTTGATTGTCGAAGGCCTGATAGGCGGTCTGGAGTATGCCGACGTTGCGCCGCCCAAGAAGGGCGGGTTCTTCAGCCGCGCGTTCAAGTAACCCGCGCCGCTGAACGCCGATGTTCGAAACTAACGGCCAGGCCTCCATATTCCTCGCGGCAGTGTACGGCGGACTAATGGTCGGTTTGCTGTACGACGCGTTCGCGCTCGCGTCCCGCGCGCTGGGCGGCGGCAGGACGATCTGCGGCGCGCTGGATCTGGCGTTCGCGCTGGCGGCGGCGGGGGTGTTCGCTCTGGCGGTAGCGCTGTCCGGGGGCGACGGGATGCGCGGGTATATGCTGCTGGGGTTCGCGTGCGGCGGACTGCTGTACGCGGCGGGATTGCACCGCGCGATAGCCGGCGTTGCGTCGGCTGTGTCGCGCGTCGTCCGCCGGGTTAAACTGCGCGTAAAAAAAAGACGCGCCAAGGCTGCCAGACTGGAAGGATAACGAAGGCTGAAGAAGAATATAAACCGTGGATTCCTTTGCGGGAATCCGCGGTTTGTTTACTAATGAGCCGTAGGCTTATTTACGGGAGGCTGCAATATGCGCGAGAAGGACGCGGGCGCGAAAGCCCCGAGAAAACCATTGATCACGCCCAGGTTATGGGTGGCGCTGTTCTGCGTGGCGATAGCCGTCATAGCCGGATCGCTGTTCCGCGTCACAAGGTTGTATCAGACGACCATGGCGCAGGCCGATAAACTGCGCGCGGAGCTGACAACGGAACAAATCGAAAAGGACAGGCTTACCCGCGAGCGCGATTACATGGCTACGGATATGTACGTCGAACGCGCGGCGCGCATGGAGTACGGGTACATATATCCCAACGACATAAGGTTCGTCGCCGCGCTGGAGCAGGACGAGGATTATGGCGAGGATTGGGAAGATCCGGAGTTCGGCAGAGCCGTAGAGGTATTCGCAGATGTGGAGTAGGGGCTGACATTATGGATTACGACGCGCCGCGAGCCGTTATAGGTATAGGATCAAATGCCGTGAGGATGCTCACCGCGCGCGTCTTCTGCGGCGCGTTGTCCAATGAGAAACGTTACCGCGTAGACGTGCGGATGTTCTCGGGGTTGGCGGAGGGTAAGCTGACCACCGAGATGATATCGCGCGTGACCGAAGCAGTGAAGCTGATGAAAGCAGAAGCGGCAGCCGACGAAGCGAGCGCCATCGATTTGATAGCGACAAGCGCCGCGAGGGATGCGGAGAATTCGGACGAATTAGCGCAGAGGATTCAAAGAGAAACAGGGTTGGTAATGCGCGTGCTGGACGGAGAGGAAGAGGCGCGTTTTGGGTATTATGGGGCGACCGCCGGGATGAAGGGGCGGTGTGGAATGGTGGATATAGGGGGAGGTTCGACAGAGATAGCTATAGGCGATCTGGGGGAGCCAGAGGAACAGGTTAGCATGCAATTGGGATCGTCAAGGCTGGGCAAGGATATGAAGTATAAGCCGGAATCGGTTCTGAAAGCGCTAGCGTTTATGGTGGACGGGGCAAGGGATACGATGGAAGTGGAGCTGCCCAAGGAATGGGTAGGGGTAGGCGGGACGCTGCACACGTTAGCAAGGATAAGTTTGAACGGGGAAAGGTATGTAGAGGGGGCGAGTCTATCAAGGGATAGCGTGGAAAGTATAGCGTATACGCTAAATGGGATGACCGTGGAGCAGTGCGCGTCAGTGCCCGGGATATTAGCGTCAAGGGCGGATATCGTTGAGGCTGGGGCATGGATAGCGTTGGCTATCATGAGGTCGATGAGGATTGAACAGATGACGGTAACAGAGCGCAATAATATGGATGGGTTTCTGATAGAAATGGAAAAGAAGATGGGTTATTCCCTGCGGTGACGGGATAAGAGCCGGTCAAGCAGAACCACAAGGTATGAGAGGACAAGGAATGAAACGGTTATAGCCGCAATATAGGCAAAGACAGAGCGCCCGCCGATTGCGTCAATATCCATAAAGAAATAAGGGTAGCGGCCGCCGCTGTAGTAGGTAAGGCCAAGGGGGGCGGCAAGTAAGGCAAAGGCAACGTAAAGAAGCGGGATGATAGTCCAAACAAGTGGGTCAAGGAATGTGCAGCGCCCTTTTTCGTCGAAGAGGAGCCAATCAAGGATGACAAGGACAGGCGTAAGGAAATGGACAATAAAGTCGCCAGAGCGACCATTCATAGAGAATGGGGTTTCAGATAAAAGAAGCTGATAGATAAGTAAAGTGACGGTTATAGCAATCGTAATCGAGCCTTTGAGCCGGGGTAAGAGGGTGGAGGTTCCATGTGCGCCAAGAGTAAAGAGTTGAATGAACGTATGGATAAAGGCAGCGGCAAAAAATAAAAGGCAAAGAACGTTGCTAAGCGTAGTAAAGTATTTCATAGCGCCAAGCATGAACATGCCAGGGAAACCGAATAGGGTTAGTAGACCAGTAAGGCTGACGGCGACAACGATAGCCTTGTAGATGAGCGAGATAACCCTGTTACGTATGCACATGATGCAAGCCTCCAAGAGCGATAGTAAGATAAGCGAAAAGCACGGAGGGATGGACTCCCCTGGCCAAGATGGTCCAGCGGCACGCTGGTCAAGGGGTCAAGGGGGGCGGACAGCCCCCCTTGACCCCCTGACCAGCGTGCCGCTGGACCCATGTGCCGCTGTTATGCTTTTGCCTTCGACTGTGTCACCGTTTTGGGGTTCTACGCAGGTACGCGGGTATATCCGACGCGTACTGGCTGCTTTTTGCAGCGTCTGGCGCGGGTTCCGGCTGCGCGGCTCTTGCCGCTGGCGCAGCCCCTGCCGCCTCGTCTTGGAACGCGGTCCTCCTCGCGGGCGGCGGCGTCCTGTTGTTCACGAACGATGGTATCTCCGGCTCGTTCACATACGCGTTCTGGTTCACACTGTACGGCGTGTACGCACTATATTGCGGCGTAACGGACGCTCTCCCCTCTTCCGCTGCCTTACTTGCGGCGCTTCTTGCCCTCTCTGTCTTCTTCTCCCTTGACGGAAACGGCGTCTTTTCGAACCCTGTCGCTATCACTGTAATCCTAACTTCTTCCGCCATGGTCTCATCCACACCCGCGCCGAAGATTATATTCGCCTCATCGTCGGCCGCTTGTATAATCATCTGCGTTGCTTCATTAATATCCAGGATGGACATATCCTCCCCACCCGTTATATTAATCAATACAGCCCTTGCCCCGTCTATTGACGTCTCTAGCATCGGACTGGAGATCGCGTTCTTTGCGGCTTCTACCATCCTGTTTTCGCCTCTGCCTACTCCGATGCCCATATGCGCCAATCCTCCGGACTCCATCACGGTCTTCACATCCGCGAAGTCCAGGTTGATCAAACTTGGCACGGCTATCAGATCTGATATCCCTTGTATGCCTTGCCTTAACACATCGTCGGCCAGCCTAAACGCCTCCAACATGGTCGTCCCTTTTGTTACCACTTGCAGCAGCCTGTCGTTTGGTATTACTACCAGCGTATCCACTCTCTGCTTTAGCTCGTCTATCCCTGCGTCGGCGTTCTTCATACGCTGCTTGCCTTCGAACTGGAACGGCTTTGTTACCACTCCTATTGTCAAACAGCCTAAATCCCTTGCTATTTCCGCCACTATTGGCGCGGCGCCGGTCCCTGTCCCGCCTCCCATTCCGGCGGTTACAAAGACCAGGTCGCTGTTTTTCAGCGCCTGAGCGATTTCCTCGCGGCTTTCCTCGGCTGCTCTTCGGCCTATGTCTGGAATCGCGCCCGCGCCCAGACCCTTGGTGAGTTTCTCGCCAATTTGAATCTTTGTCTGCGCGCGCGACAGGTTGAGCGCCTGTTTGTCCGTGTTCACCGCGATGAACTCGACGCCGCGCAATCCCGCCTCGACCATGCGGTTGACGGCGTTGTTGCCCGCGCCGCCGCAGCCCACCACGCGAATTGAAGCAAACCCGGTCTCTTCCATCTCGAATTCCAGCGCCATTGTGCGATCCCCCTCAACTATGCGTTAAACCAATACATGCCGCGATACCTCTATGGAGCCATAATCATCGCTTAAAAAAACCTCTCAGCGATGATCTCGCGCGCTCGAACAACCCGCCGCTTTCCTCCTGCTGCTCGATCGTCTCGAACACTAGGTCGATCAACCCCAGCGCGCTGGAGTATATCGGGCTGTTCAGCTTCGCCGCCTTCGGCGCGGGCTGCCTGATCGGCCTCTCCAGCTGGCGCGAGAGATACTCCCTCCCGCCGCGCATCATTGCCACTCCGCCGCCCGTTAGATATATGTTGCTCCATCCGCCCAGCCTCACGCCGCTTTGATCCAGCGTATCCCTTATCGCCTCGGCGATCTCGTCCACGCGCGGCTCCAGCACCCTCGCCACGTCCTCCCTCGCGAACGATTGCGCCCTTCCCGCGTCGCTTACGGCCTCGATCACCTCGCCCGAACCCTGCCCGAAACTATACCCGCGCTTTATCTGCTCGGCCATGGTCATGGGCAGCTCCAGCCCGTATGTTAGATCCACCGTGATATGCGCGCCGCCCATCGGTATCACTTTATGGAACACCAGCGCGTCGCCCTCGACCGCCATCACTTCCATGCTTAGATACCCTATGTCTATCAGCACGCTGGTGCGGTCCCGATCCTCTTGCGGCAGGAACAGCAGCGCCTCGCCCATCGGCGAGGAAAAGAACCCGGCTACGTCCAGGTTCATTTTCTCCATGCGGCGCGTGATATCCTTCAAAAAGAATTCGTCCGTCACCACGAACGATACCAGCGCGCGCAGCACGCCGCCCTTTAGGCCCACCGGCTCCATGGTTTTCTTGCCTTCGTCCACCATGAACCACGCCGGGCTTCTGTGGATCATCACCCCTCGCACGGGCTGGATCTCCTGGTCGGCCATTTGGAACACGCGCTCTATATCCGCTGGCGTTACGTGCGGATCCAGCCCTTGCAGCTGCAGTTGTATCTCGGTGACGTATACCCTGCAGAACTCGCCCGGCACGCCCACGTGGATCTCTCGCACGCGCCGATGCGACTGCGCCTCCGCCTGACGGATGGACTTGCCTATCGCTTCGTCCACCAGTTCGGGCACGTTCCAGTAGCCCTCCGTAAATCCGTCATAGGAGGCGACGCCAGCGCCTATTATATCGCAGCGGTGATACCCGCTGGACTCCGCTACAAGCGTTACGACTTTGGACGTGCCAAAGTCGATCGCCGCCGCCATGCTCTTCACGCCAGGCCTCCTCCCGCGAACCGATCGCGCCCGTTTCCCGCGACCGGGTCAACCCTGTCTCTCATCGTGTATTGTACCCTTTCCTTGCCCTGTTTGCAAGGCAGGATTAACCATTTCCACGTTAATTTACCAAATAGACGCAGCCGCGGCGGCAAAACATCCCGACCGTTGGTCTTATGTTTCGACCGCGTTCACGCTTCAGACCGATAGTCCGTATGCTTCGGACCGTCGGTCTGTCACCGTTCGTTGTTCTTCGTCAGCGCAGCGTCGCCGGCCTGTAATCGGCTTTGCTGCCCGCCGTCACATCCAGCGCGCCGTCGCGCACGCCCTCGCGGGCTAATTCGGGCAGCACGGCGCGCATCAGCGCGATTTTCTCCGGCAGAAGCTCGTCAACCCTGCCCAGCGCCACCTTTATCCCGCTTAGTGTTACTAAAAACAGATTGTCCAATTCACGAACATTCAATTCTGATATTGTCTCAAGCGAATCCTGCTTGTCCAGCGCGTTGAGCACGGCAAACGCGGCCTTCAACTCCTCTGGCGCGCCTTCTCCCGTAAGATTCGCGCCCACGCGCGCCAGCGAGTCGGAAACCACCGCGCCGGATATGTACGCCAGATCGCGCGGCGCGCCCGTATTGCTGGCAAGCGACATCACGTTTCCATCGAAATCCGCGACGAGCGAGTCGCCTTCATCCCTGGGTATTATCGCCGCTGGACGGCGCGATTCCACCCTTATCACCACCCTCGACGGATACTCCCTCGATAACCCCGCCAGCCGTAGATATGGATTCGACTCCACCCCGGCCTTTACCTTCTCCGCGTCCAGCGATAGCATGCTTTGTCCGTATTTCAGCCCGGACAGCCTTATAATCTCCTGGCTGGACGCCGTTTCATTCCCCTCCACCAGTATCGAGCCTATCACGAACAGCGTGCTCGACGCTATCCACGACCCCGCCAGCGCCAGGCTCAACAGCGCTATCGCCGCGATCCAGCCGGGGCGCTTCGTTCCGGTTGTCCTTTTCTCGGTCTGCATTCGTTGATTCTCCTCGCGTTATCGTTGAGTATAGCCAAGCCTCTACATAGCGTCGTCCTCGCGCGTGATCCGGGCTCCCAATCCGCCCAGCGTCACCTCCAACGCAGCGTATCCGCGGTCTATCTGCGATATCTGCTCGATCTCGGTCTCGCCTTCGGCTGCGAGAGCGGCTATCGTCAGCGCCGCGCCGGAGCGTAAATCGTGCGCCTTCACCCTCGCCCCGTGCAGATGCGACACGCCGCGCACCACCGCCACACGATCCCGGATCGTCACGTCCGCGCCCATCGCCTGCAGATCCCGCGCGTGCTGGAATCTGCTCTCGAAAACCGTCTCCACTAACAGGCTCACCCCGTCCGCCACCGTGGCTAGCGTAAACATCGGCGCTTGCATATCGGTCGGGAACCCTGGATGCGGCTGCGTCTGAATCTGCCCGAACGACCTGAGCCGCCTCGGCGCGCGCAGCCTCAGCCCGTCCGCGCCGTCCTTTATATCGCAGCCCATGCAGCGCAGTTTGGTTATCTGCGCGACCATGTCGGCGGCTGGAGCGTTGACTACGCGCAGATCCCCTCCCGTTATCGCCGCGGCGGCAAGCATCGTACCAGCCGCGATCCTGTCTGCTATCGGCCTGAACTCGACCCCGTGCATACGCTTCACGCCGTGTATCGTGACGATCTGCCTGCCCGCGCCGCTGATCTTCGCTCCGCACGCGTTCATGAACCGCGCCAGATCGGCTATCTCCGGCTCCCGCGCCGCGTTGTGGATGACGGTCTTGCCCGGCAGCAACGCGGCCGCCATCATGATGTTTTCAGTCGCGCCGACGCTGGGATAATCAAAATGTATCTCCGCGCCGCGCATCGATCCGCCGTCGCAGTGCAGCCGCCCTCCGGATTCGTCTATCACAACGCCCAGCGCGCGCAGTCCGCGCTCGTGCAGATCGATGGGCCTCAGCCCAATCTCGCACCCGCCCGGATAGCCGAACGTCACCTCCCGCGTCCGCGACAGCATCGGGCCTACCAGGAATACGCTGGCCCGCAGCGTCTTTTCCAGATGCGCGGGCAGCTCGCCGGATAGATCCCCCTTCGCGCATACCGTGACCGCGCCGTCTTCGCGCGTCACGCTCGCGCCCATGCCGCGCAGGATGGCTAACATGTTGGAAACGTCCTCGATGTCGGGCACGTCCAGCAGCGTCACCGGCTCCTCTGTCATCATGCACGCGGCTAATATGGGCAGCGCGGAGTTCTTCGCGCTGTCTATCTTAACCTCGCCGCTTAGGCGCGACCCGCCATGTATCCGGAATATCCGCACCTCGCATACCTCCCACGCATTGCCTACCCAATACACGGTATGCTAGCGCGGGAATTGCGTGAAAATCATCCCCCCAGAAGGTTATAGAAGGTTATCGTCCAGCCTACGCCACGACCATCTCGTTGCTCCTTGAGATGTTGAGCAGTATGCCGATAGCCGCCATGAATATCATGATCGACGTGCCCCCCGCCGAGAAGAACGGCAGCGGCAGCCCGGTCGTGGGCAACAGTCCGATCACAACGCCCATGTTGAGCAGCGCCTGTACCCCGATCATCATCGTTATGCCCGCCGCCAACAGGCACCCGAACTTATCCTGGCAGTTCAGCGCGACCCTCATACCCGCGAATATGAACGCCAGATACAGCGCCACCACCACGATACACCCTAACAACCCGAAATCCTCGCCCACAATCGCGAATATGAAATCGCTCTCCGGGTACGGTAGATACGCCATCTTCTGCCTGCCCTGGCCCAGCCCCATCCCGAACAACCCGCCCGACCCGAACGCGATCAGCGACTGCGATAGCTGATACCCTTCGTCCTGCATCGACGCGAACGGATCGCGGAACGAGGTCAGCCGCTCCAGCCGATACTCCGCGCTGGTCGCGTAATACCACCCGACCGCCGCGCCCATCACGCCCAGCAATGACAGATGCCTGAACTTCGCCCCGGCGATATAGATCATTATTATCGCGACAATAACGATACTGCCGGCGGTGGAGAGGTTCGGCTGCTCCAGTATCAGCAGGAACGCTATGCCCGGGACTATCAGCCTGGGTATTATCCCCTTGAAGAAACTGAGGATACCCTCGCCTATCCGCGCGAGCGCGTTGGCCATGTACAGCGCGACCGCGAACTTCGCGAACTCGCTGGGCTGGAAACTCACGCCCACTATGTGTATCCACCGCCGCGAACCGTTGAGCCTCTGCCCTATCCCGGGCACCAGCACCAGTATCAGCAGCGCGCCGCTCGCCGCCAGCATCGACACGATCACCCAAGGCTTGCGCCACATATTGTAATCGATCCGCGACAGCACGAACATCGCCGCCGATCCAGCCGCGATACCGAACAATTGCTGCTTCACCTTCGTGAACGCGTCGCCTTGATCCTGGAACACATAGTAAGACGCGCTGAACAGCACGACCATCCCGGCCATCAGCAGCAACGCCAGCGAGATTAACACGCCCTTGTCGGCGGGCTTCATCCTCGGCTCTATGCCGGGCATCGGCGCGAGAGCGCGGTCGGCCCATCGGCGCGAACGCTTGCGCGAAGTAATTGTGCCAACCGGAGTCATTCAGGCCTCCTATGCGCGAAGTCCCGCGCGCGTTTAAGCCAGCGCCTCGACGAGCCTGCGGAACTCGTGCCCGCGATGCTCATAATCGTGGAACATATCAAAACTCGCGCACGCCGGCGAGAACAATACGTTCCATCCGCTTTTCGCCAGCCGCCGCGCTTCTTCGACGCATTTTTCAAAATCGCGCCCGGTCTCGGTTATCCTGTCGAACCCTTCCCTCTCGAGCGCTTCCTTGATCTGCGCCGCTGTGTCGCCGATCAGCACGGCCTCGCGAATCCACTCGCTGGCCTTAGCCGCCTTCGCCAGCTCGGCAAACGACACATGCTTATCATACCCGCCTAGTATAATCACCGTCGGCTTGCCCATCGCGGCTATCGCGGCCAGCGTCGAGTCAACGTTTGTGCCCTTGCTGTCGTTGATGTATGTCACGCCGTCCAGCGCGCGCACCGTCTCTATCCTGTGTTCCACCCCGGCGAACGTGCGAAGGGTGTGCCTGATCACCGGAGCCGGAGCGCCCATCACGCAGGCCAGGCACGCTGCCGCCATCGCGTTTTGCAGGTTATGCCCGCCTGGTATCCGAACCTCGCCCGTCTCGCATAACGCCCTCTCCCCGGCCTCCGTCTTAAGCGTCACCTCGCCGTTCCTGATGAACGCGCCGATCCCCGCGTCGCCGCGCATCGAGAACCTCATGATCTTCATCGGCAGGCCTTCCAGAGCCTTGCAAGCCGTTTCGTCGTCCGCGTTCACGACCGCCGTGTCGTTCGCGGTCATATTCTCAAACATATGCCGCTTAAGCCCTATATAGGTTCGCATATCGCCGTGCCTGTTCAAATGGTCCGGCGTGATGTTCAGCAGAGCGCCCGCCGACGGATGGAAATCCACCGTCGCCTCCAACTGGAACGAGCTTACCTCTATCACATACGTGTCGCCAGGCCTGCCCTCGATTGCCGCGCCCGATATCGGATCGCCAATATTCCCCGCCGCGTGCGCGGTCCTCCCGGCGTTCCTTAGCATCTCGCCCAGCAGAGCCGTGGTGGTCGTCTTGCCGTTCGTGCCCGTTATCGCGGCCTGCGGCCCGTTCGCGAACGCCGCGCCCAGCTCCAGTTCCGCTATCACGGGTATGCCCCGCGCCTTAGCCCGCTTGATCCACTCCGCGCCAATGGGCACCCCAGGGCTTATCACCGCCAGATCGATGCGATCCAGATATCCGTCCGCGTCAACCCCCAGCGCCCACTCGATATCCTTTTCGCCGTCGAAAACCTCCAAGCCCTTCAGTTCGGCTCTCGGCTTTAAATCGTTCAGTATCGGCCTTGCGCCCTGCCGCAGCAGCAACTTTGACGCGGCTATCCCGCTGCGCACCATGCCGGCTACCAGCACGCGCCTGCCCGCCAGCGTCTCCATCCCCCATAACGCCATGCCCGCCCCTCCCTCCGACTCGACTATTCGCAAAATAATAACACCCGTCTAATATCATCCCAGCCCCGCCGGAAGCATCAGGAAACACAACAGGCACATCAGCAGCGTAATAAGCACATACATCGACACGATCCTCGTCTCGCTCATGCCCTTCTTCTCCAGATGATGATGCAGCGGCGAGTTGAGGAACAGCCGCTTGCCATGGGTCGCTTTGTAATAATACCTCTGCACGGTCGTGCTCAGCAGCGACACGGCCATCATCAGCCCGGCGACCGGAATCCATATAGGCATACGCAGAGCCATCGCCGCGCCGACGAACGCCGCGCCTATGTACATCGACCCGGCGTCGCCCATCATCAGCGACGCCGGGTGAAGATTATACCTTAGGAAGCCCATCACCGCGCCGGCCATCCCGGCGCACAGTATCCCAACGTCCAGCCACATATACTGCCTGTCGGACGCGCCCGCAGTACCCGCGAACAACAGCGCGATCAGCGCGAACGCGGCGAAATCGCACAGCGACGTCGAACCCAGCAATCCGTCCAGCCCGTCCAGAAAGTTAGCGCCGTTGAGCGTGCAGTATATGACAAACGCCATCGCGGGTATATACCATATACCCATATCCCATTCGTTCGCGGTGAACGGGAGCCTCACCGCCGAGCCTATCAGCGGATGCGCGTAGCAATACGCCGCGAACCCCAGCGCGATTATCAGCTGGGGCACGGTCTTCTGCCACTCCTTCAGCCCGCCTTGATTCTTCCGGCGGCGGATTTTTAAGAAATCGTCCGCAAACCCAACCGCCAGGTTCAACAGCGCGAACGCGGCTATCGCCAGCATCGCGTCCGACTTCCAATCGGGCGAGCCTACCCTAGCCGCGAAGGCCGCGGCAAGCGACACGAGCGCGATCATCAGCCCGCCCATCGTGGGCGTGCCCTGTTTCTTCATATGTTCTTCAGGCGCGCCCTCATACACCTGCTGCCCAACCTTCAGCCGCCGCAGCAGTTTGATCATCGTCGGGCCGATGATCAGCGTAATCGCGAACCCGCCCAGCACCGCCCACAGCATCCGTTGCATGAATCAGACAACCCCCCGCACGCCGCTCGTCTCTTCCAACAATTCCCTAACGACGATCTTCTCGTCGAATGGTTTCTTCGCGCCGCGAATCTCCTGGTACGTCTCGTGCCCCTTGCCCGCCAGCACTACCACGTCGCCCTCGCGCGCGATCTCCAGCGCGCGGCGTATAGCCTCGCGGCGGTTCTCTATCACCGCGTACTCGCCGCGCGTTTGCTTGATCCCGTACTCGATCGCGCTCAGTATCTCGCCGGGATCCTCGTTGCGCGGGTTATCGCTGGTCAGAATCGAGTAATCGGCCAGGCGTCCGGCTATCTCGCCCATGACGGGCCGCTTTTCGCGATCCCTATCCCCGCCGCACCCGAACACCACTATCACCCTCCTGCGCGCGAACTCCCTCACCACGCACAGTATCGATTCCAGAGCCGCCGGGGCGTGCGAGTAATCCAGTATAACCTTGTACGGCGTGCGCGTATCCAGCGCCTCCACCCTGCCCGGCACCGCGCGCACGGACTCCAGCCCCGCCTTGATCGTTTCCATCGGCACGTCCAGCGCCAGCGCGAGCGAAGCTGCGGTTAGGCTGTTATACGCGTTGAACATACCGGTAAGCTTCAGCGCGACGGGAACGATCGGCTGCCCGCGCCTGACGAACTCGAACGACACGCCATTCTCGGTGATCTCGATGCCGCGCGCGTTGAGATCGCAGTCCTCGCGGATGCCATACGTCGTGTACGGGATCGACACGCCCTCCATCATGCCGCGCGCGTGCTCGTCGTCCGCGTTGAACGACGCGCGCCTAGCCCTGCAAGCGTCGAACGCGAGGCGCTTGGTCTTCCAATACGTATCCATATCTCCGAAATAGTCCAGATGATCCTGCGATATATTCGTGAACGCCACGCAGTCGAACATAAGCCCGTCCAGCCTGCGCATGTCCAGCGCGTGCGCGCTGATCTCCATCGCGCAGAAGGTAACCCCCTCGTCCGCCATGCGCCTTAGCGTCCGATGCAGATCCACCGGATCGGGGGTGGTCAGCCCCGACGCGATCATTGTCTCGCCGATAAGGCTGCCCGTCGAGCCGATAAGCCCGCTCTTGCGCCCCGCCGCCTCCATAATCGCCTTGAGCAGGTATGTCGAGGTGGTCTTGCCCTTCGTGCCCGTGATCCCCGCCATAATCATCGATTGGGCGGGATAGCCGTAGTACGCAGCCGCGATGTAGCTCATCGCGCTCCTTACGTCCTCCACCTGCACCTGCGGCGCGTCCACGCCGGGCAGTATCCTCTCGACTACCAGCGCAGCCGCGCCGCGCTCTATCACCTGCGGCGCGAACGCGTGCGCGTCGAAGTGCGCGCCCGATACGCAGAAGAACAGCCCCCCAGCGAGTGGCTCCCGCTGCCGGCTGTCCGTTATCAACTGGCTTATCTCAACGTCCAGTCCGCCCGCCGCGCCTACGAGGCCGGGCAGTCCCCTGACCAACGCGCTTAACCGCATACAGTACGATTCCTCCAACTCTACGGCGATTCAAAGTATACCGTGACGGTATCGCCCGGCTGCGCGAACTCGCCCGCCGCCGGCTTCTGCCTAATCGCGATCCCCGCGCCGTCTATCTCCATCAGCAGGTTCCGCGAGCGGAGCTGCCGCCCCGCCTCGATGATCGACATGCCCCGCAGGTCGGGTATATACACCAGGGTTTGAGCGTCCAGCGCCTGACCCTCCCTCACGTACAGCATCACCTGCGAGTCCGTCCACACCGACGCGCCAGCCGCCGGCATCTGATCCAGCACGGCGGGGCCGTCGCCGTCCGTGACCGCGGTCAGTCCGATCGCCTTGAGCGCGGCGGTTGCGTCCGCGACGCTCATACCAGCCAGATCTGGCACCGTGGCGCGCTCCTGTTTCGTCGCGCCTTTATCGGCTCTAACGCCCAGGTACTGCAGCGACTGTTCCAGTATATCCCTCGCGAACGGAGCCGCCGTCGCGCTGCCGTAATCCGGGGTCAGCCGCGCCTCGTTGACGATGACCAGCACCGCGATCTGGGGATCGTCGGCGGGAGCGAAGCCCATGAACGAGCCAATATGCACATCGTGCACAACCTTGCTGTCCTTATAAACCTGAGCGGTTCCGGTCTTGCCCGCGATGCGATAGCCCTCTATCTTCGCGTTGCGTCCGCCGCCGTCGGCCACTACCGTCTCCAGGAGATCGCGCATCACCGCGCTGGTCTCCTCGGCGATGGGGCGGCTTACTATCTGGGGCGTGACGCGCTCGAGCGTCTTGCCGTCCGCGCCGATGATCTCCGATACGAGGTAAGGCTTCATCAGTTTGCCGCCGTTGGCTATCGCGCAGCATCCGGCGATCATCTGTATTGGCGTTACCGCCACGCTCTGCCCGAACCCGATCCGCGCCAGCTCCACCTTCTTGACCGTGGACTTAGGGATCAATATCCCGGCGCTCTCGCCGGGCAGATCAACGCCGGTCGCCTTGCCGAACCCGAACGCGCTCATGTACCGATAGAAGTTATCCACGCCGATGCGCAGCCCCATCTGCACGAACACCGGGTTGCACGAGTTCTGCAGCGCCTTGCGGAAATCCTCCGCTCCATGCCCCGACGTGTTCCAGCACCTGATCTTGTCGCCGTCCACGACGATCGAGCCGTTGCAGTAGAAACCCTCCGTCGGCGTGGTCAAACCAAGATCGAGCGCCATCGCGGACGTGAACATCTTCCATGTCGAGCCTGGCTCATACGCGTCGCTGATCAGCGTGATGCGCATCAGTTTCTGCAGCGTGGCTAGATCGTCGCGCGGAGGGTCGTTGGGATCGTAGTCCGGTTCCATCGACATGCCCAGTATCGCGCCGGTACTGGGATCCATGGCGATAGCCATCGCCTGCACCGCGCCGTTGACCTCGATGCATTCGCGCATCGCCTTGTCGATGATGGACTGGATCGTCTGGTCGATCGTCAGTTTCAGGCTCGCGCCCTCCTGCGGCGCGATGTAATACTCCTGGCCTCCCGCCAGCACGCGCGCGTTGTTGTCCACCTCGGTGATGATCCTGCCGGGCGAACCCGCCAGCGCGGCGTTGTACTGCTGTTCCAGTCCGCTCTGCCCGTCGCCGTCGATGTTGGTAAGACCCAGCGCCTGGGTCATGAACCGCCCCAGCGGGTAATAGCGCAGCCTGTCCTCGCCGAACGTCAGCCCTTTGAGCGCGCCCGACTCCCTGATATCGGCGCGGGCAAGCATATCGCGAAGCTGGTTGACAATATCGCGCGGAACCTGCCGCTTCAGCGTCACGGAGCCTACGCCCTTCTGGGATAGTTTCTGTATGACGGGTTCGCGATCCAAGCCGAGCATCGGGCAGAGGATATCCGCCATCTTCTCGGGATCGGACACCTGGTTGGGCGACGCGCTGACGATGTACGCGGTCACGCTCTGGGTGATCGTCTTGCCGTTGCGATCCAGTATCTGGCCTCTTGCCGCCGACACGGAGCCGTTGCGCGTCCACTGGCGCACGCCGCGCGAGGTGAGCTCGCTGGATCTTACGATCGTCAACTCGCCGATCTTCAGCAGTATCAGGCAGAACAGGAGCGGAATCGCCGCCGTCAGCCACAGGAGCCGTTTGCGTATCGTCATCCCAGGCGTTTGCAAGCGTTCCACCCCCTAACGTATTATTACATAACTAGAATCCCCCCAGCGCGCGCAAAGCGATAGTCACCCACGACTCGGATCGCGCTTGAACCGCGGGAGGATCCTCCCCGCGCGGTATCTCCGGCGGCGTGACGTACCGGAGCGTGCCGGGCGGATCGACCATGCCCAGCGTGAATACGGCTTCGCGCGCTATACGCTCGCCGCTCTCCAGTTCTGATATCTCTTTGCGCAGCGCCTCGCTGTCAAGGCGTATCTCCTTGATCTGGCGCGTAAGCGCGCTGATCTCCTTCGCCGCGCGCGAACAGTTCGCGGTCTGCGCCACCAGCGTGAACCCGAACACGGACAGCGCGCCGCACATCACCAGGATCATCGGCGCTTGTTTGCGCAGCGGCACGACGGGCAGTCTGCCCGGTATGACGGCTCCGGCGGCTTTTTCGACCGATTCGCGCGCCGATTCGGGCAATATCGCCCCGTCGGCCAATCTGCCAAGGCTCCCGGCGCGCGAGTACCGCCGTCTATGGCGGCCTCGTCCGCCGCGATCCATTACAGCCATTATATGCCTCCCTCATTGGTTCTAGAACAAGCGTTATACCGCTCGTCCACATACGCGATAAGCTCGTCCATCCGCGCCAGCGACGCGGATTCATGCTGCGCGTATCTTGCAGCGTCCCACACCTCGACATAGTCGCCCATGCCGATGAACAGTATCCGCTGACCCAGTCCGGCCTTCTCGCGCATCACTTTGGGCAGCAGCACGCGGCCTTGCGAGTCCAGCTCGTCCACGTGCATCGCGTAGGCGCTGACCATGCGTTTGTACGCCATAGCCGCGGGATCGGTATCCCGCATGCGGCTGAGTCTTTCGCGTATACAGTTCCATTTTTGCGATGGATACAGCGCGAGGGCTTTCCACTCGCTGTTCATCGCCGCCGTGAAGCCCGTGCCCAGCTGCTCCCGGAACGCCGAGGGCACGATGGTCCGGCCTTTATTATCCAGGCTGTGATCGAATGTCCCGACGAAATCCTCGGCCATGATCACACCCCCTAATCCATGATTCTATCGCCCACCCACCCCCTTTATACACCACTTACCCCCACTTTGCAAGCCCTTTTAAGCGTTGAAATACAGCGGCGGGCATTACGCTTAAGGGCGTCATACATACAATATATGCGCGAGCGGCAGGTTTTAGAACTGAATGTTGTGCGTCGTGGGTTGACCGTGGTAAAACGCGGGGGTATAATGAACCGAGAGGTGCAGTGATATGAGTATAAACATCGTAAGGTTCAACAAGGAGACCGCGCCGACCGGGCATAATGGATCGATACTGGCGGGAGCGGTGCTGCCCGAAGGGATGGAAGCGCCGTTCGGGCACGCGTGGGGGTATCTGGAAGGCGAGTCGATGATGGAGGGGCACGAGCACGGCACGGAAGAGGTGTATCTGGTGTTCGCCGGAGAGGGGTATGTGCATATAGGCGGCGAGCGCGCGGCGGTTAAGGCTGGGGATGTGGTGAGGGTTCCGCCCGGAGAGTATCACACAATGTCCTGCGAGGTGGGGAAGTCGCTGCTGTGGGCGGCGTTTTGGTGGCGGTGACGTTCGGCGCAAGGCAAGCTCCCTCTGTCGCTTTCGGCGGCAGAGGGAGCTTGCCTAGTCAACAGCAACACTGAGGGCGTTCAAAGGGGAGGCCATCCCCCGCCCTTCCCCCATTCCCTCTACCCCGCAACCTCCGCTTGCGCCTCGAGCGCGGCAAGCATCGCGCGCCGCTGCTCCAGCTTCGCGCGTTCCTCCTCGATAAGCCCCGCCGGGGCTTTCGACAAAAATCCCTCGTTCGCGAGCTTCGCCTCGCCGCGCGCTATCTCCTGCCTGGTCTGCGCCAGCGCCTTGCCGATCCTCGCGCGCTCTTTATCAATATCGACCAACTCGCCCAGCGGTATGAATATCTCCGCCGCAGCCGTCACTCCCCTAGCCGCCTGTGCCGGCGCGTCGTCCCTTCGCGTTAATATCCTCACGCCTTGAGCGTTTGCCAGCCTCTCGAATATCGGCGCGGCTTCCTCCAACGCGTCCTCCCAGCCTGCAGCGGGCAGCAGATCAAGCCTCGCCCTGCGTCCCGGCGCAACGCCTCGCTCCAGCCTTATCGCGCGCACCGCGCGCACTATCTCTATAACCCCTTCCATCCTCGCGGCCTCGCCGGGAAAGTCGAACGCCGCGTCAGGCACGGGCCAATCCGCCTCGATCAATAGCCCATGCTTACCCGGCAGCGGCAGCAGCCCGTATATCTCTTCCGTTATAAACGGCATGATCGGATGCAGCAGCTTCAGCAGTATATCCAGCACGTACGCCAGTATCGCGCGGGCTTTGTCCCGCTTCAACTCGTCGCCGCCGAACAGCGCGGGCTTGGATAACTCGATCGTCCAGTCGCAGAACGCGTTCCATGTAAAGTCATACAGCGACTGCGCAGCCAGCGCCAGATCGAAATCGCGGTAATGGCGCTCCGCGTCGCGCACAGTCCGCTGGCAGAGCGTGAGTATCCATTTGTCGGCTAGGTCAAGCTCGCAGCCGCCTATGCCGCCCGGCGTCCCGCCTAGGTTCATCTTGACGAACCGCGCCGCGTTCCATAACTTGTTGGCGAAGTTGCGCGCCGCCTCGGTCTTTTCGTTCGAGTAGCGCAGATCGTTACCCGGCGATACCCCGGACACCAGCGCCCAGCGCAGCGCGTCCGCGCCGAACCGTTCTATTACATCCAGCGGATCGATACCGTTTCCGGCGGACTTCGACATCTTCCGGCCTTGAGCGTCGCGCACCAACCCGTGTATCATCACGGTGTGGAACGGAGTCTCCCCCATCTGCTCGATACCGGAGAATATCATCCGCGCGACCCAAAAGAATATTATATCATAACCTGTGACCAGCACGCTCGTCGGATAGAAATACCGCAGATCCGGCGTGTCTTTAGGCCAGCCCAGCGTCGAGAAAGGCCACAACGCCGACGAGAACCATGTGTCCAGCACGTCCTCATCCTGCCTCAACTCGACGGAGCCGCACGACGGGCATTTTGACGGTTTGATTCGCGCGACGCTCATCGTGCCGCAATCGTCGCAGTAATACGCCGGGATCCTGTGCCCCCACCACAACTGGCGCGATATGCACCAATCGCGGATGTTCTCCATCCAGTTGTAATACACCTGCGCGAACCGCTCCGGCGCGAACCTTGTCGCTCCCGAGCGCACCGCCTCTATCGCGGGTTCGGCTAGCGGTTTCATCGTCACGAACCACTGCAGCGACGTGATCGGCTCGACCGTGCGTCCGCATCGATAACACACCCCGACGTTGTGCGTATATGGCTCCACCTTGACCAGCAGCCCCAGCCGCTCCAGTTCGGCGGCGACTAACCTCCGCGTCTCGGACGCGCTCTTGCCCGCGTAAGGCCCCGCAAGCTCGTTCATCACGCCGTCGTAGTTCATCACGCGCAGGATCTCCAGGCCGTGACGCTTGGCGACCTCGAAGTCGTTCGGATCGTGCGCGGGGGTGATCTTCACCGCGCCGGTGCCAAACGACGCGTCTACATATTCGTCCGCCACGACCGGGATGATCCTATCCAATATCGGGAGCCGGACGTGCTTGCCGACCAGATCGGCGTAACGCGGATCGTTCGGATTGACCGCCACTGCGGTATCTCCGAGCATCGTCTCCGGGCGCGTCGTCGCGACTACCACGTCTTGGCCTTCCACGCCGGGATAACGCACATGCCATAGATGCGAAGACTGTTCCTCGTACTCGACCTCTATATCCGACAGCGAGGTCATGCACTCCGGGCACCACTGTATGATGCGGTCGCCGCGATATATCAAGCCCTTCTCATACAGTCTGCAGAACACCTCCGCGACGGCCTCGCTAAGCCCCTCGTCCATCGTGAACCGCTCGCGGGACCAGTCGCACGACGCGCCCAGCCGCCGCAGCTGCTTGACGATGCGTCCGCCGTACTCGTCGCGCCACTCCCAAGCGCGCTTGAGGAACCCCTCGCGCCCGAGGTTTTCCTTCGTCAATCCCTCTTCGCGCAGGGCCTCGAGCACCTTTACCTCGGTCGCGATCGACGCGTGGTCGGTGCCGGGCAGCCACAGCGTCGGGTCGCCAGCCAGCCGATGAAACCGCGTTAGCACGTCCTGGATCGTGTACATCGCGTGGCCCATGTGCAGCTGCCCGGTGATGTTGGGCGGCGGCATCATCAGCGTGAACGGCTTCTTGGCGGGATCGATCTTCGGCTTGAAGTATCCGCCGTCCTCCCACGTCCGGTACCATTTCGCCTCGATATCCGCGGGTTGGTAAGCCTTGGGCATATCCTCGATGGGTTCCGTCATGGCCTTGCCTCCTTGCGTCCTTATGTCCATACAAACAAATAACCGCCCGTCCAAAGGACGGAGCGGCTCCGTGTTACCACCTTCGTTACGATCCAATCGCGCAGCCGTCAAGCGGCGTCGGAATCAGACCGCGTCTCTATACGCTGTAACGGGCGCGCCCGCGCGGCATACTCCGTTCCGCCGCGTCCTCCGAAGCGACTTTCCGCAGACAGTTGGCCTAAGCGGGCTTACAGCCGACGACCCGCCCTCTCT
>JAIRSO010000055.1 GCA_031255415.1 Oscillospiraceae bacterium | reverse complement strand
CTTCCCCCCTACCGGGTTGATACCCGCCTATGCATATGTTATACTGTGACGATATTTTGTGAAACGCGGGGTTTGACTGATGCATCGCATAGGTGTCCTGACCTCTGGCGGCGACGCGCCCGGCATGAACGCCGCCGTGGTGTCCTGCGCGCGGTTTGCCGCGCTGTACGATATGGAGCTGGTGGGGATCAAGCGCGGTTATAACGGTCTCCTGCGCAAGCGCAAGCGCATAGAGGAGGACATGGAGATCCTCTCTTTGGATACGGTGCTGGACATAGCGGATCAGCCGGGCACGTACCTGCGCACGGCGCGCTGCATAGAATTCCTCAACCCGGACGTGCGCGAGTTCGCGGTGCGCAACCTGTGCGAGATGAGCATCGAAGGCCTGATCGTCATCGGCGGCGACGGATCGTTCAACGGCGCGATGGCGCTGTGCAACCTGGGCGTGCCGTGCATAGGCATACCCGGCACGATCGACAACGATCTGGCTTATACCGAACGCTCTCTGGGGTACGATACCGCGGTCAACATCTGCGTGGATTCGGTGAGGATGATCCGCGCCACATCGCGCTCGCACGATAGGGTGGCGGTGGTCGAGGTGATGGGACGCAACTGCGGCGATATCGCCCTGCGCACCGCCATGTGCACGGGCAGCGAGATATTGGTCGTGCCGGAGCAAACGTCCAACGTATACCAGATAGCCGACCGCATCGAGCGGCTGATGCACAACGGCGATACGCGCGCCACGGTGATCGTGGCCGAGGGCGTATTCCAGAACCAGTGCATGGAACCGTTCGACGCGTACGAGTACCTAAGCGCGAGGGATCCCGAATGGGGCAAGAAACACGCGCCGACCCAGCCCATGGACTCGCATACGTTGGCAAAGGTGCTGCGGTATATGGCTCCGGGGTGCGAGGCGCGCTCAACGGTGCTGGGGTATATACAGCGCGGCTCCGCGCCTTACGCGGAGGACGCGGCGTTCGCGTTCGAGTCGGGCGCGCTGGCAGTGAAACTGCTCAAGGACGGGATACAGGAGCAGGTGATCGGCGTGCGCAACGGCAAGGTGTTCTTCATGCCGATCCGCGAGGCGTTGAGCCTGAAGCCCAAATTCGACAAAAACCTATACGATCTGATTAACGCGCTGTAACGATAACCGCGCGGCGAACCCGCAAGCAAAACTCCCCTGTCCGTTGCGGCGCAGGGGAGTCTATCGCTTAACGAATCACCTTGGCGGCAGGATCTCCAGCCAGTACCCGTCGGGATCCTCGATGAAGTACAGCCCCATCTCCTCGTTCTCGTAGCAGACGCAGCCCATCTCTTTGTGCAGCCTATGCGCCGCGCCGTAGTCGTCCGTCACGAACGCTACGTGAAGCTCGTTCTCGCCCAGATCGTACTTTTGCGGATGATCCTTAAGCTGGGTCAACTCCAGCAGGTACTCCGCTTTCTCGTCCGCCATGAAGCAGATGACGTACCGCCCGTCCGCAGCGGCGCGCCGCCTGACCTCTTTCAGCCCCAGCGCCTTCTTGTAGAACGCGACGGATTTATCTATGTCCGCGACGTTGAAGTTGGTATGCGCGATTTTGAATGTCATGCGTTCTTGTCCTCCATAGTATGCTGGACGCCGACAACGCGCGCCGCGCCGCCCGCGTCCTTCGCGATCTCAATCGTCTCGCCCGGTTTAGTCAACGGCACTACGGACGTTCGCCTCTCCGCGTTCCTGCGCGCGAACTCCCGCGCCGCGTCCGCGCGGCCTTGGAAGTGCATCGGAAAAAACAGCGACGGCTTCACCCGCGATATGAAGTGCACCCCTCCCGCGTCGTACATCGCGCCCTGCCTGGGATCGACCGGGAAAAACGCCAGATCGATCGACGCGCCGTATATCGGACCCATCGCGGCGTAGAACGCCTGTTCAGCCTGCTCGATCTCGCGCAGAGTAGATTCGTCGCGCCAGTGCCACAGGTTCAGATCCCCCGCGTGGAACACGGTAAACCCGGCCTCGTTCCAATCGATCATGAACGATACGCCTTGATCCGTCGAGCCGCGCGCCGTGACCGTCAGTTCCGGAAAAACCCGCGCGTCGCCGGGACTGAGCCTATGCCCTGCCGGAGCGTCGGCAATGTCGTATCCCAGTATGTAGTTGATCCCCTTGCGTCCTGCCCACTGGAATATACCCGGTATGTAATGGTCGCTGTGGCTGTGGCTGGCGAACACGTACACGCGCTCAAACGGCTCGAGCGAGCTAGGGGTGACATAACCGCCGGGGAACGGCGAGTCCGGCGCGGCGGCCTCCGACCCTGACGCGCCGGAGCCGGAGCGCGCGTAGTCGAATATCAGCGCCGTCCGTTCATTATAAACGGCGAAGGCGCTGTGCTCCAGGTATGTCACGCGGATATTTTGCGCCATATTGTTCCCTCCCTGGCTATATTTTACACGATAGCCGCCACTTGTCAAGCCCGGCGGGGATCGAGACGGTACGCGCGCTCCATTCCATCGCGAAAACCGTCGTCCGCGGCAGAACCGCGCTCCACATTACGAATGTTACGGATTCATGTAATATATATGACCGGGATGAACTGGTAAAGGTGGTTCGTTTTACAGATAAGGTTGGTTAGCGTTATAAGGAGATTGCTTCTATGCGGTTAAAACGCGCCGCCGCCGCGATGTTGGCTCTATGCCTGGTATGCGCGGCTTGTTGGATATGGCCTGGCGCGTCCGCGCTCGGCGCGGCGTTCCTGCCCCCGGAGGCGCTGAAGAAACTGCGCCCGGATTACGAGAGCTTCCTTGACTCGATGGCCGATACCCTGATAGAGTACGGCTTGTTAGCCGACGAGGACAGGGAGAAGTGGTCGGCGTTCCATCTGGCCGACTTCGTGCGCAACGGCGGCTACGGCACGATCGCGATTATGTACAACCCCGATCTGCTGATGAGCGTCGATTCCGATTCGCTGGCGCTTCGGCTGACCGCGCCGATAGGCGCGGGCGTGATGCATCTGGATACCCTGCGCGCGTTCACGCCGGGATCGGCAGGCTTGCCCGGCTTGCCGCTCGAGGCCGCGCTGGAGACGGAGACGGGCGAACCGATATCCTGCATGTACCGATGGATCGCGACCAGCGGCTCGCTTATGGTCTGGGATCGCGCGACGGAGTCCGCGCGGACGGTCGGATCGGAGTGGATAGGCTCGGATCAGATGCTCTACTGGAGCGAGGAACCGTCCGACGGAGCGGAGGCGCAGCTTGCCGTAGAGTTTATCTCGATGGACAATGGCGAGTCGTTCGGCACGTACCGCGTCAATCTCGCGTCCAGCGAGGCGCGCTGGCGCGTCCTGGACGACGAGGACTAGGCCGTCGATCCGTGAGGTCAATTATGATACCGTTTATAATGAAGCCCGCGTATAGGTTCGGCGCGCAGACGCCCTGGGGAGGCCGCGCGTTAAAGGATATGTTCGGCAAGGACGCTCCGGACGATCGCACAGGGGAGAGCCTGGAGGTATCCGCTCTGCCCGGACTGGAGAGCCGCGATCCGTCGGGACGGACGCTGTCGGAGCTTGCCGCGCGCTACGGCCAGTCGCTGACCGGAACCCGCGCGGCGGGAGCGTTTCCATTACTGCTCAAACTGCTGGACGCGCGCGAGAGGCTCAGCGTGCAGGTTCATCCGGATAACGCTTACGCGTCGAGGCGCGAGGGCAAGCTGGGCAAGACCGAGGCCTGGCTGATCCTGAACGCCGAACCGGACGCGGAGTTGATATACGGCTTAGCGTCCGGGGTGGACGCGGAGCGTCTGCGCGGCGAGTTGGCGCGGATGGGCGAGCCTGGCGCGGCGGGGCGTATCGAGGCGTGTTTCAACAGCGTGCCCGTAAAGCCCGGGGATGTGTTCTATATCCCGGCGGGGACGGTGCACGCTATCGGCGCGGGTATCGCGCTGTACGAGATACAGCAGTCCAGCGACGTGACGTATAGGTTATGGGACGGTATGCGCCGCGACTCGGACGGACGCTTGCGCGAGCTGCATATCGACCGCGCGCTGGACGTGATCCAGCCGCCGCCGGCGTGCTCGGCGTTGAGCGGCGTAAGCGTGCCGGACGGAGTGAACGTCCGCACGGTGTATATCGCGAACGAGTACTTCGCGCTGGAGAGGCTGTCTGTTCGCGGCGCTATGCGCCAGACTGGGGATCGCGGATCGTTCGCGATGCTGACGGCGCTGGGCGGCGGCGCGCTGGCTGGCGGCGGGTTTGAGTTGAGCGTGAGGCCTGGAGATACCGCGCTAGTGCCGGCAGACGCTCCGCAGTTCGACATAATCGGTGAACTGGACGTGATCAAATCGTATGTGCCGGATCGGCGCGCTCTGTGCGCGGAGCTGGGCGGTAGAGCCTGCGGCGTCGCCGGATTGTTATCCGATTGAAAGCCGGTTGGCATAGCCGGATGATTTCTATTAACGGAGGGGCTGATGACCAAACCCATCTACGACGCGATGGCGTTGACGCTTAGCTATCTATTCATGGCGCTGGGCGCGGGTATCGCGCTGTGCGGCGCGGCGTGGGCGCGCTCGGAGCGCAGGTCGCGCAGGGTCGCGTCGACCGCGCCAGGCTACGGCGCGGTGGGTTATTTGAGGCTGTCGAGGGGCTCGGGCAAGCGTCTGGCTAAGAGGGAGCCGTACTATGTGCCCATTGAGGGTACGGTGGGCAGCGGCAGAGGCTGCGACGTACAGCTTCCCTCGCCGGAGATACCGGGCAGGGCGGCGAGGCTGACGCTCACCCAAGCGGGGATGCTGCTCTCGCCTGTCGGCGGCGGGAGCGTGAGGGTCAACGGCGCGGACTACCGCGCGTCCGTGCTGATCGACGACGATACGATGATCGAGTGGGGCAGCCTAGCGTTCCAGTTATGTTTGTATGACGGCGCGAAGGATCTGGCGGCGGCGCGGCCTGTTCCGCCATTGGGCGATGGAGTCGCGGTATACGACGAGCCGCCGCGTAGGCTGTTCAAACTGAAACGCGGCTCGCCTGTTGACACAGCGTCTGACGCTGCCGATGATTATGATCATGACGAATCGGGCGATTATGACGACATAGACGAGTCGGACGATCCGGGCGATTATGACGACATAGACGAGTCGGACGATCCGGGCGATTATGACGACATAGACGAGTCGGACGATCCGGGCGATTATGATGGCATAGACGAGTCGGACGATTATGGCGACGCAGACGATCCGGACGGGTTCGCGGACACGGACGCGCGGTGATTTCCAGATACGAAAGGAGCGTCCTATGACGCGTGGAGATATGCGCCAGCGGCTGGTAATCCTGGTGATGGTGTTCACTGCGGCGCTGGGGATGCTGGCGATGCTTCGCGGCGCGCCGATCCCCGGCACGCCCGTAGTCTATACTGCCGACATGACCGCGCTGCTCGTCACCGCCGGCATGCTCGGTATGATACTGCTGGGCGCGTACGCGCTCCCCAAGCGCCTAGGCGTTGATCCGCTGTTGATGACGCTGACCAACTTCCTATGCGCGCTGGGGATATTCGTCCAGTACAGCATCAATCCGAACGGCGGATTGTTCCACGCCGCGCTATACGCTGCTGGCTCCGTACTGACGATCCTGATGATGATCGTGATACGCCGCGTTAAGACGTTCCGCGATTGGTGGCTGTGGATCGCGCTGGGCGCTGCGGCGCTGTTGATCATCCCCAGGTTTTACACCGTGAACAACGCCCACGCGCATATCCCCATACAGCGCAACGGCGAGGGGCTGATCACCATGACCGTCCAGCCCAGCGAGGCGGTCAAGATCGTGCTCATCGTAATGCTGGCGGATATGCTCTCCGGGCACGGCTGGAAGCCCGACGCGGTGTGGGCTGCGGTTTTCGCTGGGATGTGCGTGCTGCTGCTGATCGTCGAGGATGATCTGGGTACGTGCGTGCTGTACGTGGCAACCGCTCTGCTGATGTTCTTCGCCGCGACGGGCAGTTTCTCTGTGCTGCTGACGGGAGTGGCGGGCGCTGGCGCGACTGCCGCGGTGACGTATCGTTTCACGGGCAAACTGAAAACTCGCGTCGCGCAGTGGCTCAATCCGTTCATGCGCGAACAGCTGGACAACGGTCAAATCGGTTTGAAGGGGCATCAAATCGCGGAGTCGCTGATGGCGCTGGCGGCGGGCGGCGTGCATGGACTAGGCTACGGCATACGCGATACGTTCCGGTATGTGCCGGAATACTCGAACGATTTCGTTTTCACGGTCGTGTGTTCGCAGTTCGGGATCGTGTTCGCGCTGGCTGTGCTGGCTGCGTATATGGTGATAATATTTCGAGGGATGCGCGTCGCGGAGCGCGCCAGGCGCAGATTCCACGCGCTGATGGCTATCGGCTCGACAGCTCTGCTGGGCGTTCAGACGTTCGTGATCATCGGCGGGGTGATCAACATGTTCCCTTTGACGGGCGTGACTATGCCGTTCGTCAGCCAGGGCGGATCGTCCATGCTATCGTGCATGGCGCTGATGGGCATACTCCACGGCGTGCACGCGTGCGCCGAACAGGACGAGCGCGAGGCTCGCGCGCTTACCGATCCCGATTATGGCGCGAGCCGGGGCGTTTCATCCGGCAGGGAGGCGCGCGCGTGAGGCGGATGAGGCGCGCGGCTGGATTCCTCAGCGCGATGTTCGCCGTGATGTATCTATGCCTGGGCGTATACTTCGCGTACAGCGTGACGGTATACTCGGATAGATGGTTCGCCGATCCCGCCAACCCGAACATCCTGCACACCGACGGGGTTATACCAGGCTCCGTATACGACCGCAACGGCATAGCGCTGGCGCGGTCGGTCAAGACGGACGACGGCGGTTACACAAGGGTATACGCGGATAACACGGACGTGCGGCGCGCCGTGTCGCAATTGCTGGGGGACACGCGCGGACAGGTCGCAAACGGCGTGGAGTCGTTCATGGCGGCGTATCTGCTGGGTTATCGCGCGGGATTGACCACTAGGCTCACTCAGTTGTTCAGCGGCGAGCCGCGCCGGGGCGACAATATCCGGCTCACGATCGACGCGATGCTGTGCGTATACGCGGCGAAGAGGTTCCCCTCCGGCAAGTCCGGCGCGGTGGTGGTGCTCAACTACAAGACGGGCGAGATACTCGCGATGGTATCGCTGCCCAACTACGATCCTAACAGCGCCAAGCACGCCGCGGGTTCCTATTACAACCGCGCGACGAACGTGTTGTATCCGCCGGGATCGCTGTTCAAGCTGATAACCTACGCCGCCGCGTTGAAGGAGATCGACGGCGCGACGGCGCGGGTGTTCGACTGCGAAGGCAGATATAGCGTGGATAATCTTACCGTAGTGGAGGCGCGCGGCGCGAAGCACGGCAAGGTTACGCTGGCGCAAGCGCTGGAGCAGAGTTGTAATGTCGTGTTCGCGCAGCTTGCGCTCGAGATGGGATACTCCGCGATCGAGCGCCAGGCGCGGGCGTTCGGATTTAACGATACGGTGCTGTTCCGCGATTTGGTTGTGAAGGACAGCAAGTATCCCACTTCGTCGCAGACGCGGGATGATCTGGCGCAGTCCGCGTATGGTCAAGGGCGCGTGGAGGCTACGCCGCTGGAGATGGCGCTGGTCGCGGCTACGATCGCGAACAACGGCGTTATGATGGAGCCGAAACTGCTGGATCGCGCCAGTCCGACCGAAACCGGCGGCCTGCCCGTAGGATCGTCGGTGTACAGGAAGGCGCTGGATGAGACGCGCTCGATGATCCTAAAGGAAGCGATGCTATCGGCGGTGCGGACGGGCACGGCCTCCGGCGCGGCGATAAAGGGGTACCAGGTGGCGGGCAAGACGGGCAGCGCGGAGGTATCATCCGATAAGAGCGTGCCTACCCACGCTTGGTTCACGGGGTTCATTGACGATCCGAGTTTTCCTCTGGCGATATGCGTGCTGGTGGAGGGCGGCGGCTCCGGCTCGTCGGTCGCGGCTCCGCTGGCAAGGGATATCCTGCGAGAGGCGATAAGGTTGAGTGAGTAGCGCGTGAAGGTGATCGGGCTGACGGGTGGGATCGCGGCGGGCAAGAGCACGTTCAGCTCGATGCTGCGCACTCTGGGCGCGCGCGTCATAGACGCGGACGCGATATCTCGCGGCCTGACAGAGCCTGGAGGCGCGGCGCTGGAGGGTATACGCGGCAGGTTTGGCTGCGGGGTGTTCGACGGCGGCAAGCTGAACCGCGCCGCGCTTGCCGGGATAGTGTTCTCAAGCGAGCTTGAGCGCCGCGCGCTGGAATCGATCATCCATCCGCTGGTGATTAGTGAGTCGCGAGCCAGGCTGAGCGCGCTGAGGGAGTCGGGCGCGAGGGTCGCCGTGCTGGAGGCTCCGCTGTTGATCGAGGCGGGGATGGACAGGATGTGCGGCGAGGTGTGGGTTGTATACGCGCCGGAGAGCGTGCGGCTGGAGCGGCTGATGAAAAGGGATGGGTTGACCCTCGAGCAGGCGCGCGCGCGTATCGCCAGCCAGACCTCTTTCGCCGAGAAGGCGAGGCGCGCCGATTTGATCCTGCCGACGACGGGGTTGAGGTCGGATATATGCGCGATGGCCTCGCGGCAGTGGGCGAGGATCACGGAATCATAATACTCATATAAATGGGGTTGATGACTTGACGGACTCACGAGCGTACAAACCCAGGCACGCGGCGCGGCGCGGGCAGGCGTATGATTACCCGGCTCCAGCCGCGAGGCCGCGAGGGAGGAAACGGCGCGGCGCGCGGACCATACTGTGCGTGGCGCTGGCGGCGCTAGCCGTCGCGGGCGCTTGGTTCGCGCTGGTGTGGCTGCCGGAGTACCGCGAGGAGCTCGCCGAAAAGATACGCAGGACGGAGTGGGCTATCGAGGAGGCGCGGCACCCTTACGCGTATCGCGACTTGGTCGAGTCGCGGGCGGAGGCGGAGGGATTGGATCCCGCGCTTGTCGCGGCTGTGATACTCAACGAGAGCAGTTTCGATCCGAGAGCGGAGTCGCGGCTGGGCGCGCGCGGGCTGATGCAGCTCATGCCCGATACCGCGGAGTGGGTGGCGGGCAAACTGAAGGAGCCTTACGATCTGGACGCGCTGTACGATCCCGATACCAATATCCGCTTCGGGTGCTGGTTCATGGGGTATCTCACGCGGAAGTTCGGCGGCGATCCGGTGAAGGTGGCGGCGGGTTATCACGCCGGGGGCGGTCAAGTGGAGGCGTGGCTGAAGAATCCCGAGTATGCCCAGGGCGGCGAGTTGACGGTGATACCATTTGGCGATACCGATCGATATGTGCGCAAGGTGATGAACGCGTATGAGGTATATCAGAAGCATTATTACCCGGAGCCGGAGGCCGTTCCGGCTGACGCGGGAGCGTAAACCTGGATTATATTGGGCGGTGGCGCTGCTATTGGCGCTAGCCGCTATGCCGTCTGCCGCGTTGTCCGGCGGGATTCCCTCGTCGCTCAATATGGCGATGGTCTGCTCTCCCGACTTGATGATGAACCCGTTGTCCTGCGTAGAGCGCGATCCGCAGTCGATCATGGGGCTGGTGTACGAACCCATGGTGATGATGGACGACGACCGCGCGCCGCAGCCGATGCTGGCTGAAAGCTGGACGGAGATCGGCAGCGGGATATGGGAGTTCACTCTGCGCTCGGGCGTGAAGTTCCACAATGGCAAAGAGATGACCGCGCGCGACGTTGTCGCGACGCTGAACGCGATGAATGAGTTGGCGGCGGACGGTCAAGGCATGTACGTCCAGACCATGCGCGCGCTAGCCGACTGGGAAGCCAAGAGCGAGTATGTCGTAAGGGTGAAGGCGCGGCAGTCGGGATATATTACGCTGTACGCGATGACGTTCCCGATACTGTCCGAGGGCGAGACCTTGTCCGACTGTCCGCCGGGCACCGGACCGTTCCGGATCGATTTTTATCAGCCGGGCGGGCAGATGCTGCTTATAGCGAATCAGCAATGGTGGCAGCGCCCCACATCGATCCAGATGATCACGGCGCGATGGTACGCCACGGACGCGGACGCGCTGACCGCGTTCCAGCTCGAGCAGGCGGACGTATTGATGACGCGATCGTTACAGGCGACCAGGTACAAGGGGGTTGTGGGCAGCGCGGTCACGTCGCTGGATTACATCACGCGCCAACTGGAGGTTTTGTTATACAACAACAGCGCCGCGATACTCAAGCCGCCCGAGATGCGCCAGGCTGTAAGCCTCGCCATCGACAGGGGCAGGCTGGCGCAGATGATCTATCAGAACATGGTTAGCCCGACCGATTCCATTGCCGCGCCGCGCACCAATCTATATAATCCAGACGCGCGCGCCATCGTCTATAATCCCGAAGCCTCCAACCGGATGCTGGACGCGCTGGGGTACTCCGCGCGCAACGCGAGCGGGTTCCGCGTCAACTCCAACGGCGAGGAGCTGACCATGCGGCTGTTCTATTATGACGAGCAGGGCAGCTCCCTGCGCAGGGACGCGGCGTTCCAGATCAAGGAAATGCTGGCGCAGGTGGGGATCAACGCGAAGATAACGTACTATTTATTTGAGAATGGCAGGGCTAAGCTGGAGAGCGGCGATTTCGATCTGTTCCTTTGCGGGATTAACTTTGGTATGGTGCCTGATCCGACGTTTTTGTTATCCACCGCGGAGAACAGCAGTAATTACGCAAGGTATCGAGGCCAGGACGCGGGCGAGGCGTTAAGGGCGTTGAGCCGCGCGCCGAACGAAACCGCTTTCCGCGAGGCGTGGTATAATATTCAGACGATGATGGGCAACGATATGCCGATGTTGCCCTTGTACTGGCGCAACGGGATGCTGTTGACGCGCGGGGTGTATCTCAACGCGAGGAACTTGAGGGAGTATGAGGTGTTGAGGTCGTTGGCGGAGTCGAATAGGTGAGGGGGAGTTTACTCCCGACGCTCGTTTCCAATTGAAAGGTATCTCTCTATCGTTGCTCAAAAGAGCGCCCCCTCTGTCGCTTCCGGCATTTTCCCCGGGAAAGGTACCGTAAGCGGCAGGGGGGCGTTTCTATCACCCTTTAACGGCTCCCGCCGCCACGCCCTTGGTTATCTGGTTTCTAAAGATTATATAGAAGATCAGTATCGGTATCAGCGCGACGGTCAGCGATGTGAACAGCTTCCCATAATCGGAGCCTAGCGAGCCCGCGAAACGTCCGACCGCCGCCGGTATCGCCTTGAACTTATCCCCAGCGGTCATCAGGTTCATCAGGATAAACTCGTTCCAGGTTCCGGTGAACGTGATGATCGCCAGCGTCACCGATACGGGCGCGCACATCGGGAACACGATGCTGGCGAACGTCCTAAGGTACCGCGCCCCGTCTATCCGCGCGGACTCCAGCAACTCGTCATGGATACTGCTAGCGAAATCCGTGCATAGGTATACGCCCATCGGCAGTCCCAGCCCGATATACGGGATCAGCACGCCCAATCGCGTGTTGTATAACCCAGCCGCGTTCACCATCAGGAACAGCGGGATCAGGATCGACTGGAGCGTTAGGAGTATCCCGACTATAAACAGGCCGTGAAGCAGTTTGGTTATCCTAAAGCGCAGCTTCGCGAACGCGAACCCCGCCATGTTCGACAGGATGACGACCGCCGCGACCGTTATGACTGTGTATATCACGCTGTTCATGAAGAAGCGGCTGAACCCCACCTGCACCCATACGTACTGGTAATTGCCCGTGAACCAGTGCGCGGGGAAGGAGAGCTTGTTGGTGGTCATGTACACCTGGCTGGTCTTGAACGACTGCAGCGCGAGCCAGAAGATCGGATAGACCGTCAGCACGGTGAACACGATCATGACGGCATAGACAACGACCTTGGCGATAACGGGGATATTTCTGTTATCCATACCCTTAATCCACCTTCTCGGCGAAAATGCCGCCCACCCAGCGCGTTATGACTATCAGCGCTACGCTGATAAGCACCATTACAGTGGAGATCGCGTTAGCCAGCGGGTAGTTGGGCGCGCCCTGGAACGCCGATAGATACATATACAGCGAGAGCACGCGCGTCTGCCCCGCCGGGCCGCCGCTGGTCATCGCGTAGATCAGGTCGAATGTCTTGAGCGATCCGGAAATAGCCAGTATCGCGGTGGTGACGATCACGCCGGACAGCGCCGGCAGAATGATGTTGACCAGTATCCTGCCCTCTTTCGCGCCGTCGATCCTGGCTGCCTCTATGATCGCCGGGTCGATGCGCTGCATGTTCGCCAGGAATATGATCATGTAAAACCCCGTGAACATCCACAGTATCACGATCAGCACGGGAACCATCGGGTTCGCGTTCATCGTGAATACCGCGGCGGGATTGAACAGGCGGCGTATCTCCATGAGCACCGAGCTTCTGCCATAGATAATTGCGTTGAACAGCACGCCGATGATGATCGGGGATATCACGTTGGGCAGGTAGATCATCGTCTGGAACAATCGGTTGCCGTGCTTGATCAGCCTTCTGGATAGGATATACGCCAGCATGAACCCCAGCGGTATCTGCCCGAACACGGACACGCACACGATGAGCATGTTGTTTCTAAGCGAGGTATAGAAGTTGCCCGAAGGCTCGGTGAACATCCAGGTATAGCTCTTCAGTCCGGCGAAGCCTATATCCGGGTTGCCGAATATGCGCCCGCCGTTATAGTTGGTAAGGCTTAACAAAACGGAAAACACGGTTGGAAAGGCCACAACCGCTAGGTAGATAACCACGGCGGGCAGAACCAGCGCCGTATACGACAGCCTTTTCTCAGCCTTGATAGTCATGAAGCCTCTCCATCCATTGCGCCCGCGCGCTGATAGGAGTCCGCTCCGCCGTCCGGCGCGTCCTCCCCCGGGAAGGGGGAGGATCGCCGCCGTCCGCGCGAGGCATGGTCTGGTTTATGCGGATAGCGCCGCTATCAGACCAGTATTAGCCCGCGATTAACTTATTTCGACGCTAACCAAGCGTCGAAAGCGTCCTGCGTGCTTTGCGCGACTTGCTCCGGGGTCTGGATGCCCATGCCGATAGCCTGAAGCCCGTCGTTGAGCGGCGTGTACACGGGGCCTTCAAACGCGCCGTCGATAACCACGGTGGCTACGTCGTACTCGCCGCCGAGATTGGCGATAGCCACTTGCAGCGGCTCGAGCTCCAGCGACGAGTAATCGATATCGTTCCTAGCGGGCGTGGCGACCGCGCCAGTGCTCACCTGCCAGGTCTGGACTTCCTTGCCCACGAGCCATTTTACCAGTTCCCAGGCGGCTTCCAGTTCGGGGGAACCGTCTTCCAGCGCGGCGTTTATGCCCCAGCCGGTGCCCAGCACGGCGGTATTGGACTTGTTGAACTTAACGCCGGGCAGGTCGATATCGGGGAACACGGTGATCGGGAAATCGCCCTGTCTGGACGGATCGAGCACGGCTTCGCCGGTCGAAGCGTCGGTGATGAACGCGCCAACGCGCCAGTCGCCGTCGATGTAATACGCGGCGGTATTCGTCGCGAACAGGCCGGGGCCTTCGCCGTAGCCCGTGGCGAGAGTGGACTGGTTGAGCACGCCGTCGTCGTACATCCGCTTGATGAACTCAAGCGCCGCGACGAAATCGGGATCGGTGAATTTGGCTTCGCCGGAGAGGATCTTCTGTTCCCAGTCCTCGCCGCAGAAGCGTCCGGCGACCAGCGAGAACAGGCAGGACTGCATGACCCAAGTGTCCTGATTAGCCATCAGGATCGTGTCGTAACCAGCCGCCGCGAGGACGGGTACCTGCGCGACTAATTCGGAGTAGGTCTTAGCAGGCTCCAGCCCGACCGCGTCGAGGACTTCCATGTTGATGAAGAACGCGTTGGTGGCGGTCACGCCCATCGGGAGGATCGCCTGGTATCCGCCGGCCTGGCTGGCGGGGTTCAGCGCCAGGGGAATATAATATTCCGCCAGTCCGTCACGCTCGATCAGCGGAGCCAGATCCTTGAGCAGTTTCTGCGTATGCAGCGTGGTGGAGCGTCCGGACGGCCACGCGTACATGACGTCCGGCAGGTTGCCCGAGGCCGCGTAGGCTTCGGTCGCCTGATGGAACGGCTCGTTAAACTCGTCTTCCCTGACCAGTTTAATCTCAGGATGCGCCTCCTCGAAGGCGTCGAAGCTGATTTTGATACCGTCCGCGGTGTTGGCGTTGGTCATGTCGTGATAGTTCAGGACGCGCAGCTCGATCTGTTCGCTGGCCATGGCGGCCGGCGCGGCAGCGGCCAGCATCAGCGCGGCGAGAACGAGCGCGATCATGCGTTTGGACTTCATATTCGATAGCCCTCCATCCGTTTTTTCTTGGCCTTCCGACCAATTGCAAATTAATGATAACGCTTTAATAATCAAGCTGTCAAGCGATAATTCAAAAAAATTAAAACGTTTTCTCTAGCAGAATCCCTAGAGAAATTATACTGACGTTTTGTAAGGTCTCAACAACGCGCGGCGCGGGAATTGGACTCGATTCGCGCTTGACGAGTACCCGCGCGCGTGGTATAGTTGTTATGATCCACGCGGAGAGATGGCTGAGTGGTCTAAGGCGCACGATTGGAAATCGTGTGATGGTTAATAGCTATCCGTGGGTTCAAATCCCACTCTCTCCGCCAAATCAAATACCATCTATTGATAAAAGAAATTTTGTCTGTAGATGGTATTTGTTTTATTCGAAAGTGCTTGAAATAAGCCCCTTCTGGGTTTTAAGCGTTTTACTTTGTAGCAATATCGGATGGTTTCCATAAGGCATTTTCAGAGGACACTTGGCACGAATCATAGTGGTTTTCGGAGCAAGCGCAGGGGCAAATCGTTAAAAGAAAGGCAATCGTTAAATTTTGCGCCGATACTTTTAACGATTCACCGACCCGTTAAAAGATAACCACCGAGCAAACAAAAACAGCCCGCCCGAAGGCGAGCCGTGGATTTTTAAATGTTATGCCGTAACTTCCGTACCGTTCTTGAATTTGAAAGCCATCGAGCCGTCTCTGGCAACCGTGGCGGTGTCGACGATCGCAAGCCACAGCTTTTCGTCAAACTCTGTGATGATGAGCGGTCGGCTCTCGATGTCTCGGATAAATCCCTCGATGGTTTTCGCTTTACCAAGCCGCTCCCGCTTGATGGCTTCCAAATCGTCCACACGCTCCGAGGCTTTACGGTGGCGCTCAAGGTAGGCGCTGTTCCGTTGCGCCCACTCCGTCTGGTTTACGGCTGTTCGGGCATTTTCGTAGATTGCCTTTCTGGACAACTCCGTGATGACGTCGATTTCGCTCTGCAACTCCGCGAGTTCGGCGTCAATCGCCATGGCGTCACAGAGGACGTTCAGGGCAAGCCGGCAGTCCTCAATCAGCCCGTTTCGGTCGCTCATCAGGCTGCCAAATGCCGATAGAAACCTCTCCTTAATCTCATCCTCCGTGACATGGGGCGTCTTACACCCTTTGCCCGGCTTGCCGAGGCGTTTATATTTATCATTGCACTGCCAAACCTCTTTGCGGTAGGATTTGTCGCCCTTGTAGCTGCCCCAGACCTTTTTCCCGAACCACCCGCCGCAGTCTGCGCAGATGAGCCTTGAAGCAAATATGCTGGTGCTGTTTGTCGGGCGTCCGAGGTTTCTGCGACGCTCAATCTCAAGTTGAACGGCATCGAATTCATCAGGCTCGATAATGGCGGGGTGGCTGTCCTCGACGTAATATTGCTGAACCTGCCCTGTGTTCTTGACCGTCTTCTTGGTCAGGAAATTGGCGCAGTATGTCTTTTGAAGCTAGGCGTGGCCTTTATATTTTTCGTTGGTAAGGATTGACTGTACCACGGCGGTCTGCCATGACGGTTTGCCCGCGGGCAACGGAATGCCGCGGTCGCCGAGGTATTTGGCGATTCCGCTTTGCCCCCGGTGTATGTCGGAGCGGACGTCCGCAGTTAGAACAGGTATCAGCGGCTACGGGTTGTTCCCGCTTTATCACAACGCCAATGTTATTTCGACGGCAGTAGGACTTGATGGTGTTCGCGGATATTCCAAGGTCGGCGGCGATAGTGGCGTAGCTGTCGCATCTGCCGCGTAAGTATGCGATTTGTTGTTTTTGTGCAGCAGTCATATGTTTTCCTCCGCTTCGGAGGGGAAATAGAAAAGCGCCCCTCTACCGTCTACAGACAAGAGAGGGGCGTTTGCGTACCGCCGTAAGCGACTTATTCAGTTCTGATGAAAGCGTCGGTGAACCCCGCCGCCTTGACCTTGGCGAGCATGGCGTCGGCGTTTGCCTTGACCGCGAAAGCCCCGACCTGGACGCGGTAGAGTTTCCCCGGCGCGGCCGGCGTGTCGGTCTTGGGAGGATCGCTTGCCGCCAGCAGCTTCGCGACCTCGGTTCGGAAGGTGTCCATCGACTTGCCGTGTTTGGGGAACCAGTTGGCGGGATCTCCGTGATTGGAAGTAATGCCACGCTTATATCCTTCGTAGTGGCCGATGATAATCCCATCCTTCATAGGATCGAAGTTATACATACGGCATAGAGAGCACAAAGCTCCACCGCTTCTTTGTACACGACAGAAAAATACGAGGTATCGGCCAAGCCGTGCTCGCAAATTTCAAACCCGATATGTGTGTCGTTTGCCTTGCCGCCCGCATGCCAGCCCCGATGATTCCACGGCAAGGTTTGATATGTCGCAATCGACCCGTCTGCCAGCTTACCGATAAAACCATGGACGCAGACCTGCCGCCCGTCCGGTTTGTCCTGATTCCAATGGTTGCCATACTGGTTTTTGCCGAGTAAGCCGTCGTCCGGCCCGACATAACGTTTGAGGTTGGGGTTGTTGGCGTCGGTCGAGTGAACCATGATTCCTTTCGGCGTGATGGTTTTACCCGCTTTGTAGCAGGCGTTGTTGGTGAAGATGAGTTTTCTCAGGTTCATTATGCGTCACCGTCCTTTCCGTGAAGCTGTGCCAGCACGTCCTTCAGCTTTTCAGGTACGGGAAGCCCGATAGCCGTGGCGTTTTCGAGGAGCGAAATCCCCTCGTTGGCGATATAGAAGAAGATGACCGCCGTGCGGAGCGGCGCGCCCGTGCCGCTGATTAGATAAGCGTCAATGAGATGCCCTATGCCGACCACGAGGAACAGCGCCACTTTCTTGGTGATGCCCCGCGCCCCGATTCGGCTGGACAGCTTCTTTTCGACGATTGACCGAAGCACGCCCGTGATATAATCCACGGCCACAAAGGCGATGAGCGCGTAGAGAAAGCCATCCAGCCCTCCCAGATACCACCCGACAACACCGCCGATACCCGCGAACGCGGCTTGAATCCAAACCCAGACTTCTTTCATTGTCAAAACCTCCGTTTCATTGAATTTTTGTATATGAAAAGCGCCCCCGCATAAGCGAAGACGCTTGGGCGGTTCGCAGTTCCGTGATATGCGCCGCCTTTACCTTTGTTCCTCCGGCAGTAATGGCTTCAAACGGAGATGGCAGCAGGGTAAACGCACGGCTCACTTCGATGCTTGGAGCCTCAAAGTCCGGGTTTACACACCGAACCGTTACGGTTTTCGCTCCCGACGCCTGCGTCTCGGCGCGGAAAACAACACTGGTGTTTTTCCCGATAGTCCCTCCCGTGGAAAACAGCCCGGGATTGTTGACGCTGTCCCGCCAGATTCCCTCATTGATTTTTACGCAAACGACCTGCGCGTCCGGACGCTCTCCCGTGGCTATTAAAACACGGGGATTCGGGTTATAAGTAGCGCTGCCCGCTTTCGGCGCCGTCACCGTAGGTGTGGCGCTGGCGGTGGAAACACACAGAATACTGTTGCTGACCGCCTCAATGGAATAGACATTCAGCGTATCAATCGTCCACAACCCGTATCGGCTGTAAGTCCCCGGCGAATCCGGCGCCGCAACAACCCGGTTGCCGCTGGAAGCCGAAAGGTCGAAGGTTTCCAGCGCAGTCCAGCCAGTCCATGTTTCTCCGTTCGTGGAAGTCCGTCTGGCCAGCATATATCCCTTGATGGGGCTGGTGCCACCCGACGTGCCGCTCCATGTCAGCGTGACGGGTTCGATGCTGTATACGGCAGGTGCGGCGGTTATGCTTGCCGCCGGTTGGGGCGGGGTGTTCTTCCGGACGGAGTTCGTAGATACCTTCCAGCCGGAATAATAACTCGCGCCCGCCGAGCCGCGCGTGCGCACCTGAAAGCGGCGGTAATGTCCGCGCGTCGCAGGCGGGGCAACCGAAAGGCTGCCGCTGCCCATAGAGGAGGTAACCGTCGCCAACGCCAGCCAACTGCCCCATGCGGTGTTATTGCTTGAATCGCTGTACTGGATTTCATAGGACGTGATACTGTTGTTCGTTCCTCCGGACGCACCGCTCCACGAAAGCGTGACATTTCCTTCCCCAACCGTGGGACTGACTGAGCAAGCAGTCGGCGCGCCGCAGGCCGTGATCAGCAGCGGCGCGCTTAACACCGTATAGCTGGAATTGTCGATTACTCCGGAGGATAAGGACAACCGCCCGTCCGAAACCACTCGGAAACGCACGCTCTGTGCCGTGTTTCCCGTGGTGGAGGTGCAGGTCACCGAAACATACCGGAGCCTCGGCGTGGTGCCGTCCCAATTGTCGCCGTCCGCCGCTTTGATGCGCACCTGCGAGGACGAGCCGTTTACGGTCATGGTGCAGAGCAGGGCGTAGCCGTTATGGATGTATGAGCCGGAGGAACCGAGTGCCGCCGATATCGTAAAATTGTAGGTCATCTGGCTGTTGGTCGGGCGGCTCTTGGTATAGGTGATGGTATAGCGCACGGTCGGGCTGCTCCCAGCGGTTAAGGTAACGCCGTTAATGTCTGCCATTTTCCATCACCGCCTATTCGTAAACCGCCGTTACCAGCGAGTTGACCGTGCCGCACAGGGAGGCGTTCAGCCGGGTATCGGTAATGTTTCCCGCCGTAACGGAAACCGCGCCCTGGGGCACGACGATGTCCGCAATCCCCAGCTCGTACACATCGTCGTTTCTTGTGAGAGCCGGAGCCACAGGGGTTGCAACCGCCAGCCCGGTGAGCACCGCCAGCCGGATTTCCCGGTTGACCGCGCTCCACCGCACGGCCACACGGTCGATGCGGGGATGGATACCGTCCGCCGTGGCAAGCGTCAGTTCCAGCATGTCTGTGTTCTCGTAAGCGTAGCCGTTGATCCACGCGCTACCCGCGAGGATGACCACGGACATGCCGCTTCCCGCCGTAACCTGCAGATTTGTCGCTGCGGCGTAAAAAATGCCGTTGCTGACCAGCTTCCCGAAGTAGGAGGCGAAGTCGGCGGCGTCATAAACCCGATCCCCGCCGGTACTGTTGAAAAAACCGCTCTTTTCCATTTACATTCCTCCCTTCAGCTTTTGAAACAAGGACAGCACACCTTTTCCAAACACAATGTTCAGGCTCTGGCCGTCGCTGTCGTAGCTTTCTTCTATTTCCGTGATGCGGGTCGTGAGCGTCACGCCCCATTTTTTTGAGAGTACCTTGACAGTCTGCCCGAGGTCGAAATCAGTCTTGTGCCGCAGGTTGCCGTGTGGATTGGCAGCGGTGTCAAAGGACTGCGTCATCGTCAGCTCACTGAGCTTGCTCTGCCCACGAAATATCAGCGCGGCGGTATAGCCCCCGCCGAAATCCTCCGCACGCAGGTCTTTGGCATCAACAAAAATCTCGCGGCGGCCTTCGCCGGAGCCGTCGCCCGTGACGGCAAACACCCGCTCCGCGCCTTCAGCCTCGCCGCCGATCAGGGCGATGCTGGCGTAATCCACAGCGCTTTGCGTGTAGGTCTGACTGATCAGGTTCTCATATTCCTTTGAAAAAACCGCCTGTGACGGAGCGCCTTTGTACAGCCGAACCGTGAACGCCCGGGCTGTATGATTGAACACCGTCCGGATGCCCGTGTCAGCCGCTTCGCACAGCCCCGTTACCGCGTCCATAAGGTTGCGGTACCACAACGACAACACCTTCCGCTATGAGCGCGCGCGCGAGGAGATGCTGCGCGAGAGTCTGCGCGGCGCGATACAGGTCAAGGTACTGAAGTGGGATCCTCAAACGGGTACAGTCGA
>JAIRSO010000098.1 GCA_031255415.1 Oscillospiraceae bacterium | reverse complement strand
ACCAGCCCTGATAGTTGACAAACTGCCGTTCGACCCCAGCCGAGGCCAGCGCGCCGACGATAGCCGCCGCTTGTTCGTAAGTGGTCATAGGGGTTTGGCCTTCATAGGCGAAATCGAGGAAGAACCGCCGCGCGGTCACACTGCCGATGATATCGATGAACGCCGGTATATCCCCCGGCTGAACCGAATCATCCGCATTCTGAACCCGATCATCCACCGTCCGAACCGCATCATCCCCTACCCAAACCGCATCGCGCCCAACTAACAGCCGTTCGCGCTCATACCGAGCCATGCCGCTGTACCCGGCGTACTCGCTTGTTAAGAACGAGTATCGGATCGTAATATCCAGTTCGGCCTTGCGCCTCTCGACTACGGGAATCATGGACTCGCCAGCGCCCGCGCTGACCGTCACGATCGATGACGAGCGGAGCATGAACACCGCGTTTATCAGATTGTAACTATTCAGCCGCCCGGCGACCGACGCGGTGATCTGCGCCAGCGGCGCGCCGTTCTCGATGCGCGCGAGTACGCCGCCTCCCTCGCGCTCGATACCGAACAGCGGCAGACGCGCGGTTGAAGTAAGATCCAGCATCGCGCTGTTCATCAGCAACGGATCATAACCATAAACATACTGCCGGTACTCGTCCGCCGAGGTCTTGCCGTTGTTGAACCGAATCAACGATCCGGATCCGTTGGGCACGACGAAGTATCCCGTCTCATCCGTGCCAGCCGCGCCCATGCACGGCAGAACGCGCACGCTCTCGATACTCGCGCCGCCCATCTCCTGGATACGCGGCGACGGGATCGATACCAGCAGACTATCCCCGTCGAGCCTGTATTCCATCGGTATCACGAACCCGACGCTCTCGTCAGCCAATCCCGTCTCCGCCTCGTCCCGCCGCCGATCCTCGTCTGTGTACCCAATCTTTTCAAATTGGGCAGCCATGCTCTTGCTCTGGTTCGGGTTGTTGATGATGGCGGTCAATAGTTTCATTATGTCCGGACGGCCGTCAACGGCCTCCCACCGCCGCGCCAGCAGGTTCCGCGTGCGCTCGTCCATCATGCCCAGCACCTCGTCAAGGCGCTCGCGGGTGATGTATACCGGAATCAATCCCGCCTTGGGCTTTGTGTCGCCCAGCGTATAAATCAAGCGAACGCCATCGGGGATGGACTCGATCGCCACCTGCCCGAGCAGAGCCGCCATTTTGTAGGAGTTGACCTCCGCCGTCCTGCCGTTTTGATCGAAATATGTCACGATCAGCTGCGAAAGCAGCGTCTCCTTGTTGGCGGGGTTAGCGATAGGATCGGACCGCGCGTCCGGCGGGTTGGAGTAAACAACGCGCCCCGACCGCTTATCAAGCGCCGCCGTGCATCCAGCGTCCTCCCCGGAAAGCGCGCCGACATACAGCGCTAGATAATCATTCTCCAGCGCGAGAGCGTAGCCGGACAACTCGCCTTCGCCTTGACCCAGAGGCTTAAAAACCTCGCCCGCCGAGTACTCCGGCTGCGGCGCGAGCGCGGCCTTGTAACCGTCGTAGAGCCGATAGCGCAGCGTCAAGTGAAGCTGGTACGCGCCGAACGCCAGCGCGGCAGCCAGTATCGCCGCCAGAGGTATGAACTTCAGCCTGTTTGGCGCGCGCCGTCCAGCCGCCGTCACGGCCTCGCCTCCTCCCATCCCCAGCCGGGGACAAACGATTACACCCTGAACGTCAGCTCAACGTATATACTATAGAAGAACACGTACACCTGCCGGATCATGTCCGCCAGCAGAAGCGCGAAGAACACCAGCGCGAACATGGCCAGCATCGTCAGCGCCAGGGTAGCCAGCGTCTTGAGCAGGGTATAGTTATGCACGGTCATTATGCCCGCCAGCAGCAGCATGGCGGTCCACGCCACACCGCAGCCGAGGATCATCGTATAGAAAACCTCTTCGCCAGACGCGATGAATTGGCTGGCTATAGTAGCCAGCGCGAACGCGGCGATCATCGGGACGAGAGCGTACCCTGTCACCGTAACGATATCGCGGTAGCGTCCCTCACCGTTTAGCAGGCACGTCACCGACCAGTTCCCCGCCGAGAACAGCGCGAGCGTAACGAATATGCCGCTCATCTCCATCAGCCCGTTCACGCCGCGCGGATCCACGTCGTTGACTACGAACCCGGCGAATATCCTGTTCGCGGTATAGCACGCGGAAAACAGCACAGCCATCGTTATCGCCAGCGGCACGCTGCCTTTTTCGCGATAGCGTATCTCATAAAACCCGTCGATCGGATGCGACAGCACGCGAACCATCGCGCGCGTCTTACCCATGCCGCGATCTACAGCGTTAACCATCGTCCATCATCCCCGTTTCGGACGCGCCTGCGGACTCGCCGCGCCCGCGTCCAGCCGCGCGTATCGCGATTACAACGACTGCCAGCGCGGCGGCTGCGGTCAACGCCCAGCCCAGATTAGCCTTGAGAATCTCGTTGCGATACCGCCTAAACGCGATCGAATAGTAATACCTACTCATGCCCAGTTTCAGGTAGCGCATAGCGTTCCTGTTGTCGCCGGCGGCTAGGTACGCTTTGCCGATGCCCGCGTTAGCCAGCTCGAGGTTCTCGTTGAGGCGCAGCGCCTCGCGCCACTTGCCCACCGCCAGCGTCTCGTCGCCGTCGAAGCGCAGGCCCACGGCCTCGTTGATCAGCGCGCCGTACTCCGTCGGCCTGAACACGGTTATATCGCCGCGCACGTAGTCCAGCGCGAACAGCGTACCCGATCCATCCTTAGCGTATTCTATCGCCGCGGGGGAGCGGAAAGTCCCCGCCTGGCTGCCCAGCCCGCCGAATATATAGAGCAGGTTCCCCTCGCGGTCATAAGTGAACACCCTGCCGCGCTGCGAGTCCAGCAAAGAGTATATCCCCCTGCCCTGATACGCCACGTCCACTATCCGCGATACGCCCGAGTAAGGGCCGTCCGATGCGACGCGCAGATCCCCGCCGAGGTTGCCCGACACGCCCGCGATCGCCACATCCTCGCCCTTTGGGTTGAGCCTGCGCACGGCCTTTTGACCCTGAGGATCCATGTTCGACGCGTATACAAACCCGTATGGATCAACATCCAGTCCCGTGAACTCCGTCGGTACGAACAACCGCGCGTTGGCGCGCTCCTGCTTGCTGGCGATGGCGCGCCAGAATCTCTGCCACAGCGACACGGTCACGTTGATCGTGCCGAAGAACCCGGTGAACCCGCCGTCCGGCTCGAACACCATGATCCCCTGGAACATATTCTGCGCGATAACGTACACCCTTCCGGCGTAATCGACCGCGACCCTCAGCGGCGTGAACGCGAATCCGTCCGGCAGCGCCTCGTGCGACGGGTTCTCGAACACCTTGACCAGCGTCGCGCCGTCCGCGTCCAGCACGACGATCCTACGGTTCTTGGAATCGGCGACATACAGCTGTCCATCGCTGGACAAAGCTACGCCCATCGGCGCGGAGAATCCATCCGCAACGCCGTTGTTGTCGAACGCGTCGATGATCATCACCGCGCGCGACGCGGAAGCGTCCGTCACGACGATCCTATCGTTGCCCGAGTCCGCGATGTACAGCCGCCCGTCGTCCGATATCGCGATATCGCGCGGCTGGTTGAGCGCGGTGATCCCCAGCGACGCGCCGCTGACGATAGCGGCGGGCAGATACGGCGCGGGGGTAATCACTATGTTCTCGCGATAGTCATACGTATACGACTGGTATGGCGCGGACTCCGCCAACGCCCCGCCCGCGAGCAGTAACGCCGCAGCCGCCAACGCGGCTATCCGCCTGGGATCGCGCATGCCGCGCCTCCTTCTATACATGCCCTACATACCCTCTGCAAGGCCTTCTATAGCGCCCTCTATAACAGCGCCCACAGTACGGCGCCATTGCTGCGCCCCGCGCGTCCGTCAATCCTTCATACCGGACGTGGTCATCGTCTCCAGTATCCTTGACTGCGCGCACAGGAAGAACGTGATCGGTATCGCCGCGATAATCATCCCGACAGCCGCGCTGGCTCCGGCGCGCTGCGCGCCGCCCGCCGCAATCTGCTGCATCGCGTACTGCAGAGGCTTTAACTGTTCGTCGCGCAGGAACAGGTAGCCCGTGTTCCCCCACAGCGACTGGAACTGGAATATAGCCAGCGTCAGCCAGGCGGGCTTGACGTTGGGCATAATGATACTCCAGTATATCCTAAGCTCGCCAGCCCCGTCCAGCCGCGCCGACTCTAGCAGCGACGCGGGCAGCTGTTCCATGAACTGCTTCATCAGATACAGACCCATCCCGTAAGCGCACGCTGGCAGTATCAGCGCGAGGTAAGTGTTGTTGATCCTTAGCGCCGACACAATCAGGTAATTGGGTATCTGCGTGACGGTCCACGAGAACATCAGCGACAGCACGACCATCGAGAACAACAGCTTCCTGCCGGGGAAATCCATCCGGGATAACGGATACGCAGCCAGCGAGGCCAGCGCGACATGCCCCAGCACGCCGCCGCCTGTTATTATGACGGTATTCAATATATACCGCGAGAACGGAGTCCAGGACCCCGACAGCAGCACGAACAGATCAGCGAAGTTCTCCAGCGTCGGGTAACGCACGAACACGCGCGGCGGATACTGGAATATCTCGTCCAGAGGCTTGAGCGCGTTGTTGACGATCATCACCAGCGGCAGAGCCATGAACACGCCGCATACTCCCATCAGCGCGAACAACAGCCCGTTGCCGGCGGCGGATCGATTCAGCTTCCCGGATCTCATTCGCCGATCCTCCTAAGAACGCGCTGAACCAGCTTGTTCGATCCAATCATCAGCAGGAACAGCGTGGTGGCTATCGCGGACGCGTAGCCCATCTCAAACCGAATCCCGCCGTAGTCCAGCAGATGCGTGACGATCGTGGAGCCTGCGTAGTTCACCGACGGATTGCCCGCCAGCTGCAGCGACACGTCGGCTATAGCGAAACTCTGCGTGATCTGCATCACCGCGCCGAACATCAACTGCGGACGCATCGCGGGCAGCGTCACGAACCACAACTCCTGCCAGCGGTTCTTTACCCCGTCTATCGCGGCGGCCTCGTACAGCGATCCGTCTATCGTCTGCAGCCCCGCCACGAACGCCAGGAACCCCGTGCCCAGGCTGAGCCATAGCTGCACCACGATCAGCATCGGCATGACGAACCGCTCCGTCTGCATCCACAGCCTAGGCTCGCTGATAACGCTAAGGCGCATCAACACGCCGTTGAGCAGACCATACCGATCCCCGGTCAGTATGATGTTCCATATCAGATACGCCTGCCCGCATATCGACGGCGCGTAGAACACCAGCGTCAGCAGCGCCCTTATCCATCCCCGAAACTCGTTGATAATCCAAGCGAACAACAGACAAAGCAGATAACTCGCGGGCCCGGTGACCATCGCCAGCAGCATCGTGTTGCGGAACGCTTTGAGAAACAACTCGTCTTCCAGGAACAACTTCAAGTAGTTCGCCCAGCCGACGAAGCGAGGCCAGTTCAGCGCGTCGAAATACGTCAGACTTACGCCCATCGCCATCAGCACCGGAGCGATCGTGAACAGCGTGAACAGGATGAAGTATGGCGCGAGCATCGCGTAAGCGGCGCGGCTCTTCCACATCCGGTTCAGCAGCGTTGGCGGCCTGAGCGCAGGCGCGATCTTTCCCGGGGATAACTGCACCTAAGTCCACCTCCCCGCCGTCATTCCAGCGGCAGCCCGAACTCCGCGCGTTTGTATCGAATCTCGTCGTTGATCAATATCACTTGATCGGCGAGCGCCTCACGAGGCGTGTCGGCCTCGCGTTGCGTGCGATCCGTTTCGGGAGTAGTCACCGAGTAAAACGCGTTGTTAACGTTCCGATAAGTGAAGTAACCGCCCGGAGCCTGGGGTATCCCCTTAGCCTGTTCGCGCTGGGCGGTCAGCGCGATCAAGTCCGTCAGCGGCCAAGGCATGCGCTCGAAAGCCTCCAGGTTCGCGGTCGGCACCCTCGCCGACGCGCCCATCAGGCTTTCCATCTCGCGACCATACGCCACCTGCGTCTCCGCGCTGGTCCACCATTTCATGAAGCGCCATACCGCCTGCGGATCCTCCGCGCCGCGCATCATCACGCACGCGCCGCCGTAGCCGCCCACACTGCGGTCTATCGACCCATCCTCCCGCCTTATGCCCGGAGCCGGAGCCATACCCCACAGCCCGCGCAGATCGGGAGCGGACACCTGCAGGTTGTTATATACGGAGTAATCCGCTATGATCATCGGGCATTCGCCGGTGCGGAACCGTTCCTCCAAGCTGGTCAGCCGATCCAGCCTGTAATCGGTATACAATTCCGTATACTGGCGGAACGCGCGCATCGCTTCCTCCGAGTCCAGCGCGGAGCGGGTCGCGTCCTCGTTATAATACTCGCCGCCGTTCTGATACAGCAGCATCGACCAAATATTCTCGCCCGGCAGTATGCCTATCTCCATCTGGCTGCGCGCTAACGCCGCCAGCGCGACGTTCACCTCGTCCCACGTCTGCGGCACGGACAGCCCCATCTCCGCCAGTATATCCTTTCTGTAGAACAGCATCGGGAACACCTGCGTCTCCGGCAGCGCGTAGACCGCGCCGCCGAACTCATACGGCAGCATCGCGCTGGGCGCGAATCGATCCTTCACCTCGTCCAGATCGTCGAACGCGGACAAATCGCGCACGGCTCCGCGCAGTCCGTAGTTCATCGGCAGATCCCATCCCACCTGTATAGCCGCGTCCGGACCCTGCCCCGCCAGCGTCGCTTGAAGCAACGTGGACATATCCACCAGCATTACATTGACGTTTATGCCCGTCTCGCTGGTGAACGCGTCGTCTATCAGCCGCTTGATCACGTTCGCTTGATCGCGTCCCGAACCCACCCACAGCGTGACCCCGGACGCGTCGTCCGATACGTTCCCTATCGCGTTATAATCGATCAGGAACGAATACGCCAGCCTCTGTATCTCAAACAGCGCGGAGCGGACGAACGCCGCGCGCGCCTTTTGCGGCGGGGAGTCCGGCGAGTGTATGATTATCTCGTCCAGCGCGAGAGGCTGGAGCATCGCCTCGTTCAGCCATGTGCCGCACGCGCGCGCGTTCATCTTGAACGAATTGATCTGGCGCGGAAAAAGCTCGTTGTCGGCTATCAACTGCGTTAGCTGATCCCGCATCGTGATCAGCGCGCGCTCGCGGTCGGAGCGTCCGCCCGCCTCGGTTTGCAATAGGTTTATCACGTCCGACAGCCGATCCCTCGCGCTCTCCATTTGCGAGGATAACGCGGGCAGGCTGCGCTCTATCTGATAATCGCGGAAGCGGTCGGGAGCCACTCCAGTCAGTTGTATCACCTTGCGGTATATCGCGTTCATCTCGTACACCGAGTCGCGCGCCTGGCTGATGATCCGCGAGAATCCGCCCAGCGTGGCCTCCATGCGCAAAGTATGACGGCCTTTTGCCAGGTAAAACCTGTACGGCTCGCCGTCCGGATCGGACAGCGTCTCAAGCCTCCAGTCCATCGCGAACGTGAAACCGTAATCCTCCATCTCCGCGAACGGCGCGATCCCGTCTATCGTTATCTTCCTCGATACGTATATACCGCGCTTCAGGTTCTGGTTGACCTTTACCGATATATGATAATAACCGTCCGACGGTATATCGAACTCCCATTCTATCCACTGTCCCGCCAGCCGCCACGGGTTGCCGCCTATGGCGTTGTTGAGCAGCAGTTTCGGACTGCTGGGAGTCGCCAGCGCGGAGCCTACGTCTTGAACGGGGTACAGCATCTGAGACGACGTGCGCGCGGCGTGTTCGGCCTGTATCGACACAGACTCACCGCTCGAGTCCCGCGCGCCGCCCGAGTCCAACCCCGCTATCGTTTCGCTATACGGCGGCGTGCGCGCGGTATCGGCGCGTCCCCATACCACTCTGCGCAGAAGGATCGGCTCGCGGATCGGGAACAGCGTCATGGTATGCTCCCCGGCGGTTAGGTAAACCAGCAGCGGCGCTGTGACATATCCGTCCGCGTCGTGGAAAGGCCGGCGCGACCATTCGGGCGATTCAGCCATCGACGGGCGCATATCGTTGCCTTGGTTGTCCTTGCGCCAGACGAAACCGCCTTGCCCGTCCGGTTCTGCGGTATTGCTCCAGAACCGGGGGAACTCCGTCCTTGACAGCTCGCGGCAGGGCAGAGTACCGTCCACGAACAGCGCGCGCTGTATCGCCACGCTCTTGCCTTCTATCGGATAATAATCCAGCATAGGCTGGTACCATCCCGTTTCGGTTACGGTGAACGCGTACTCAATCACCGCGTCCTCCTCCGCGATTACGCTGATCCCTTCCATGCCCCAGGCGTTAACGAGCGTCCGCGCGCGCGCGGTTTGTCCGGCTCTGTCGTACCGGGAGTAATCCGAGGCCTCGATTATAATCTCGCCGCGAGGATACGACTGCGGCAAAGCAGCCGAGTAATCACTGTAAACGGGTATGTCGCCGTTGACCACGGCGGTATCCAGTATCCTGGCAAACCCCTCGTACGTCAAAGCGTCCGCTGTCGCGGCCTCTTCAGCGAAAACGTTTTCTGATACGGCTATAAATAAGCCTGCCAGACAGCATGCCAGCATCGCCAGCGACAGTATGCGGCGCATAGTACCTCCTTTCGTGCAAAACGATTCCATCTAAATTATAACACATTTTACAATGGCTGTCAAGTAATAGCTTAGACGGGCATATGCTCAACTGGCACGGCAAGTATAAATAGGCGGGGGAAATATATATGACGGAGATTGCTTACGACAGGGAATCAGCGGTGAGATACGCGCGGCGGTGGGCACTCTCCCGGAATCCTGAGTACGCTTCGTTCGATAAACTGGGCGGCGACTGCACCAACTTCGCGTCGCAGTGCGTTTTTTCTGGTTCGGGTATAATGAACTATACCCCAGACGTGGGCTGGTTCTACAAATCCATATTGAATCGCAGCGCGCCTTGGAGCGGCGTGCTCTACTTATACCAATTTTTAACGAATAATCAAGGTCCTGGGCCTTACGGACGCAACATGCCTCTGTTCATGGCCAAACCGGGCGATATCATCCAGCTCAACATCGACGGCGAGCGGTTCGAACACTCTACCGTCGTCGTCAGCACGGGCAAACAGCCCGCGCCCGACTCGATCATCGTCGCCGCGCACAGCAAGGATACCGACGGCAAGAAACTATCGGAATACGAGTACGCCGCGCTCCGTTTAATCCATATAGAGGGAGTAAGGACGCAGGATAATTAATATTACATAGCTATATCACGCGTGGGATAGTATCGTCCGGCATACGATCGCCAGCCGATCCAGCCTGAACAGCGTCACCGATCCGAACGGAGCCTCCAGTATCCGCTCCACCGCGTGCCGGTATAACTCCAGTTTATCCAGCAACGTGGGCAGGAACGCGTCCTCCGTCGGCCTCGCGTTTAGCTGGAACGCTATCTCGTCCGTGAACTGCGCGCCCAGCCGAAGTATCAACTCGCTGGCTAAATTCGCGTGCGGCACGAAGAATATCCTCCCGCGAACGCCTTCCTCAATAATAACGTCCAGTATCGGCGCGTTGGCGCGCAGCGAGTACGCCTTGATCTTCTCGCGCATCAGCGCGCCGTCTTCACGATACGCCACCCGTAATAACAATCCAATATAATCTATATTATCCTCTTGATACAATGACGTTGACTCGAATAACGCGTTCAGCTTGTCTACCGGCCCTCCGTGAACCGCGTCCACCGCGGCTTGCGCGCATCGGCGCGTTTGCTCCGCGCGCGCTTCGCATATAGCCGTTAGTAACGCAAGCTTTGACTCGAAATGATGATAGAACCCGCCCTTGGAGTACGCGAGCGCGTCTATTATATCCTGTACGGACGTTTGCTCATATCCTTTACGGGAGAATAATCGTTCAGCCGCCTCGATGATCTGCTCGCGCCTGGAATCACCCTTGCGCACTCTCGTCACTCCTTTCAGGATGGTCGATAGGGATATGGGAAGGTTCGAGGAACGGGGTGCGGTTTCATACAAGGGTTTGTTATAAGTGCGCTTATAACAAACCCCATGCCCATTATGGCACGGTCGCGGAACCCGTCGTCAAGGTCGGGTAGTATTTTCAGCCAGGCATACCGGCTACGCGCGGTATGCCTGTCAGAAAATCTCCACCCTACCCTTGACGACTAGCGGGGATCGGCTCCAGGCGGGGTTTACGCGGGTAAGGGGTTGGAACGCTTAAGCCTACGCCAATCTCTCCAGAAACGCTATCGAGCTAAGAGACGCGTCCAGTAAAGCGTCGCGAGAGGATTGATCCAGTAAGATAACGCCGCAGCCGCAGTATTCGTCCAGCGTGTCCGCTACGCTCTGCAGCATAGACGCTTCAGGCTCAAGTAGCCGCTTGCGACGGACTAGCGCGCGAATCGCGTCGCTGGGATCCGCGTCGGCGTCGGCGCGCGATTGCTCGCTAGAGTTGAGCAGTAACGTAAGAGTCGCGTATGCGCCGGAGAGGGCCGCTTGCGGGTTGCGGCGGGATAACTTGATCAGCGCGTCGTATACGCCGCCCTCCGGCGTAGACCAGCCTAGCCGCGCGGCGCGATCCTTCAGCGCCAGCGCGGCGTCGCTTCGCGCGGACTCGACCGGTTCCGTAGGCGCTTGGCGCGGCGGTCTGCCCGCGGTCATCACGGGCAACAGCACTCCGGCGGCTGCAAGCGCGGTCAGTCCCAGCGCGATCCAGTCGAACCTCTCCCAGAACCACGGACTAAGCGTGCGCATCACCAGCAGGAACAGGCACCCCAGCGCCGCAACCCCGCCGGCATATTGTTTCTCTCTCATATATAACCTCTGCGTCCAGCCTTCCTTGCTAGAACAGCCTTATCCCCGCCGTCGCCTGCATCTTCCGGTACTCGCTTAACAGCTTCGTTATGCGCCCCACCGGGTTGAGCAGGCTATTCAACGATCGGTCGTGATTCAGTATCGCGACTATGTACGACAAATACTTGCTCATGTCCACCAGCGTGAACCAGGGCGCGCTGCGCAGTTCGGGCGGCAGATACGTTAGGTTGGTTGACAGCACCTTTGTTATAAGCCCTTCCTTGTGCGCCTTGCCGAAGTCCTCGATCCCGTTCGTGAAATAGGCGAATGTCGCGGCTATGAATATCCTGCGCGCCTTGCGCAGCTTCAGCTCCCGCGCCACGTCTATCATCGATTCGCCAGTGGCAATCATATCGTCGTGGATGAACACGTCCTTGCCCTCCACGCTCTCGCCCAGATACTCGTGCGCTATGATGGGATTGCGCCCGTTGCATATGCGCGTATAATCGCGCTGTTTGTAGAACATGCCCATGTCCAGCCCCAGCACCGACGAATAATACATGTTCCGACCCATCGCGCCCTCGTCCGGCGAGATGATCATCATGTGATCCTTGTCGATGATCAAGTCGTTCTCGGTGTGGCACAGCGCCTTTAGGTTCTGATAGTAGGGCATGATGTTCTCGAACCCGCACAGCGGCACCGCGTTCTGTACGCGCGGATCGTGCGCGTCGAACGTGATAATATTAGAAACGCCCATCCGCTCCAGCTCCTGCAGCATCAGCGCGCAGTCCAGCGATTCGCGGCTGGCGCGCCGATGCTGCCGAGCCTCATACAGCATGGGCATTATAACGTTTATGCGTTTGCACTTGCCGCCCGCCGCGGCTATGATGCGCTTCAGATCCTGATAATGCTCGTCCGGCGACATCGGCACCTGCTGCCCGTATAACGGATATGTGCAGTTGTGCGCGCCTACGTCGCAGAGTATGTATAGGTCGTATCCGCGCACGGACTGGCGTATCATCCCCTTCGCCTCGCCCGTGCCGAACCTGGGACAGGCGGCCTCCACAATGAAACTGTCCCGCTCGTATCCGGGTGATGTGAATAGTTCCTCGTCGTTGTTCTCCCTCTCGTCGCGCCAACGAATCAGGTAGTTGTTGATCAGCGCTCCCAACTCTTCCGTACCGCGCATCGCGATGACGCCCAGCGGCCCTATAGGCCGCGATAAAAATGGATCTTTAGCTGAGTCCCCGTTCTGATCCCACATGGTACTGCCATTCACCTCATCTCACATAGTCGCGGCGTTATCGCCTAAGCCGCCCAGCGCCTTTGGTAAATCTTCGCATGCCATGACCAGCGCGTCCTCCCGGTTGTCCTCATAATACCTTTTTCTAAGCCCCGCGTCAATGAATCCCATTTTTTGGTATAATCCTCTCGCCGCCGCGTTGCTTTTGCGAACCTCCAGCGTCATATATACCAATCCGTTGCGGACGGCCTCCTCTATCAGCGCGCGCACCAGCATCGCGCCGCCGCCCATGCCCCTGCAGTCGCCGCGCACCGCTATGTTGGTTACGTGCCCTTCGTCAATGACCAGCCACATCCCGGCGTAACCCACCGCCTCGCCATCTTGATCGAGAACCATATACCTCGCGGTTGAAGCGTTCTGCGTCAATTCCCTCACGAACGATCCATACGACCACGGCGTCGCGAACGTCTCCCGCTCTATCGCGAATACCGCGTCTATATCCTCCAGCGTCATAGGCCGAACGAACCAACCCGCGCGATCCCGTCCGTTCATTTGCGTTCGCGCGCGGCGCGCTCGCGTTCTGCCTGCGGTGCGCGCAGATATAGCGGCGTAAGTTCATTATACGAAACCGCGGGGCGATCCGCCGCCAGCATCCCAGCCGCCGACGCGCGCGGATGCGCAAACGCCTCCGGCAGTATAACAGCCTTGCGTCCGATCCTCCCCAGAATCCTCTCCCGCGCCGAGACCGCTCCGCCCCCCGTGAACGCCGCGCCGCCGTCCCCTTGAACCCCGTTCAAGAAATCATCCAGCGCCAGCGCCGCGTCCTCCGCCAGCCGTATCGGTTTATCGCCGCCGCAGTCGAACACCGCCGCGTACACCTGCCCCGCGCGCGCGTCGAGCATCGCGCACACCCTCCGAAACCCCAACCCAATCGCTTGCGAGGCCAGAACCTCCAGCGAGTCCAACCCGACGCACGGCACGCCAGCGCCCTGCGCGAGTCCTCTCGCGGTCGATACGCCAATCCTCACGCCCGTATACGATCCAGGCCCTACCACCGCCGCGATCCGCTCCACATCGTCCATGCCCCAACCCGCCGCCGCCAGCGCGCATTCCACAAGCGTCAACAGCCTCGCGGAATGAGTCTGTCCGGTGCGCTCGAACGCCTCGAATATGATCCTGCCGCCGTCTACCGCCGCCGCGCTCACCGATTCCCCGGACGTATCCATGGCTAGGACGCGCATGGATTCACTCCTCCCGCTCTATGACGACGCGACGCTCCGTATCCGCCTCGCCATACTCGATACGCGCGTTGAACAGCCGCTTCGCCGCTCCAAACGCCCCGGCGCATCGCTCCGGCCACTCTATCAGCGCAACCCCGCTAAATGCTTCCTCCAGCCCCGACTCGCGGAACGCCCGCGCCCCATCCAGCCGGAACAGATCCAAATGGTACACCCACAGCCCACCGGACGCGCGGTGCGGCAACATCAACATAAACGTTGGCGATGGCATAGCCTCGGTTACTCCCAGCGCCCTCGCCAGCCCTCTGGCGAAAACGCTCTTCCCAGCGCCCATCTCCCCGGACAGCAGCGCCGCGTCGCCCGGCTCCAACTCCCTCGCGAGCCGAGCGCCGAGCGCCGCCGTCTCATCCTCATTATGGCAGATTGCTTCAAGCCTCATGCGCCAATAATCCGCGCACATACACCTGCTTCACCTTCGTGCGCGCGTCCAGCGGATCGCCGTCGTACAGAGCGAAATCCGCCTCCTTGCCCGGCTCCAGCGACCCGAACCGATCGTCCAGCCCGATAGCCCACGCCGCGTTGATCGTTATCGCCTCCAGCGCGGCGCGTTCCGGCAGCCCGTGCCTTACCGCGACCGCTACCGTTACCGACAGATACTCCAGCGGTATCACCGGATGATCCGTCATCATCGCGAAACGGATCCCCGCTCCGTGCAGCATCGCAGGCGCGCAGTACGTCATGTTCCGCAGTTCCTCTTTGCTTCGATCCCCGAACAGCGGCCCCAGTATCACCGGACACCGCGCGGCCTTCAGCGCGTCCAGTATGCGCCAGCCCTCCGTGCAGTGCTCAAGAGTCATGTCCAGATGGAACTCGTCGCGCACCCTCAGCGCGGTGCGGATATCGTCGGCGCGGTGCGCGTGCGCCTTGACGCGAAGCCGTCCGTCCAGCGCGGCTGCCAGCGTCTCTTTGCCTAAATCGCGGTCGGGCTGTTTCTCCGCGTCAAGTCCCATCTTCCTTTGATACGACTGCGCGTCCACCAGCGCCTGCCTTAATAGCGCGGAGGTCGCCATGCGCGTCATCGGCTCTTTCTTCTGGTTCTCGCCGTAACACCGCTTCGGGTTCTCCCCGAACGCTATCTTTAGCGCCAGCGGCTCCTTCACCAGCATGTCCTCCAGCCGCGATCCCGACGTGCGCATCGCGACAAACTGCCCGCCTATCACGTTCGCGCTGCCGGGGCCTGTCGCAGCCAGCGTCACGCCCGCCTTCAGCGCGTCCGCGAAACATCTATCCTCCGGGTTGATCGCGTCCAGCGCGCGCATCTCCGGCGTGATCGGCTTGGTCATCTCGTTGCCGTCGCTGCCCGCCCAGCCGATGCTGTCCTCCCACATGCCCACGTGGCAATGCGCGTCGATGATCCCGGGCAGAGCGGTCAAGCCCTTCGCGTCAACTACCCGCGCGCCGGACTCCGGCAGGTTCGTCCCCACCGACACGATTAACCCGTCGTTGACCAGCATGTCCGCGCCGTCCGGATAATCCTTGCCAGCCATGGTCAGCAGTTTCGCGTTCTTGATTAACAGCATGCTATCCCTCCGTTATTTCAGTCGCCCCAATGGACCTGATATCCAGTATATCGCAGCAGTGTTCGTTAAACGCGCCGTTCATCCTCCTTACGAACGCGCCCAGCTTGCCCGCGGGCACGAAACACAGTATCGTCCCCTCGAACCCGCCGCCGTGCACGCGCCACGCGCCTTGCCCGTCCAGGCACCGGCGCGCCGTCTCCAGCGCCAGCGCGAGCGGCTGCCTGTCCCGTCGCGCGTAAACGTTCTGCAGCAGTTTCCACGAGCTCTCGCCCGACTCTACTACCAATTCCAAAAACCGAGGCAGATCGTCCCGTTCCAGCGCTAGCGCCTGTTCCGCCACGCGCTGATTCTCGTCGAAATAATGCATCGCGCGCAGTATCGCCCTGTCCGTCACTCCACGACCGCGCAGCGAGGCTATCGACGACTCCACCTGCTCCAGGCGCACGCCGCGCAGGGTCTCGCGCCCGAACGCCGCCGCGACTGACTTCATCTCAAGCGGTATCGCGGCATACTCGTCGTTCAGATCCGCGTGATCCCCGCCCGGGTTGACCACCACTATCGCGTAACCCTTCCTCGCGAAATCATACGGAACCGGCGTAACCCGCGCGTCCCCGCCCCGGAAGTCTATCCACACCAGCCCTCCAGTCGACGAGGCCATCTGATCCATCAACCCGCTGGGCTTGCCGAACCATGTATTCTCGATCTCCTGCGCGACTCGCGCTCGAGTCGCCGCGTCCATCCCGCCGCCGCCGAACAGGTTGTCCGCCACAGTCAGCATCAACACCTCGAACGCCGCCGACGAGCTCAAGCCCGATCCCGTCCTGACCCCGCTCGACACGGTCGCGTCGAATCCCTCGACCGGCACGCCTCGATCCTTGAGTATCGCCAGCGCGCCGCGCACCACGGACGCCGCCGACCGCCGCTCGTCCTCCCTTGGCTCGAGGTTGTCAAGATCGATCTCGACCGGATCGAAACCCTCGCTGAACACGCGGGCTTTCCTCGATCCGTTAGGCGCTGCCGCCGCTACCGCGTCCAGCGATATCGCTGCCGCCAGCACCATTCCATGATTATGATCGGTATGGTTGCCCCCTATCTCGATCCTCCCCGGCGCGGAGAAAAACCTCAGCGGCCTCGCGTTATCCGGGAACAGCCGCTCAAACCTTTTAGCCACGCGCGTGTAACGCTCGACCTGCGAGACTATCGCTCCTTCACGGCTGCCATACATCATATGGAACTGATCCCTGACACGCGGCGATTCCATCATTCGCGTTAGCTGAACTGCGATCACGATATGAGGCCTCCTTAGAGCATACAATTATACTCCGCATTTTTTCACGGTTCGCCGGATTTGTCAAGACCGCGCGGCTGCTTATCTCGCCATAGCGATTGACGCGCTAGATGCTTTCTGGTATGATGAAACTGTAAGGAAGGGGCGGCGGGAATGGGACTCGTTCATCGAGCTACAAGCGGTCGTGATAAACATCCACGCCCCTGAAAACGCGCAGTGGATCAGGAAAAGTCCGAACCTGTTCGGATACGTTGAGGTGGTTCAGCGCGGAACGCACTTTGGATGCGATCGGTATGCTTACTGAAGAATTTGATCTAGAGGAATTCGGACGGGCTATGATAATTGAAGAAATCGGAACGGGGGCGCTTGTTTGCCGGACGCTTCGGACTCGCGGATCATCGGCGGCGCGATAGAGTCGCTGCTGTTATACGGCGTGGAATCCAGCCTGATACTGCCGC
>JAIRSO010000021.1 GCA_031255415.1 Oscillospiraceae bacterium | reverse complement strand
ACCCAGAAGGTTTCCTTTCTGGTCAGCGACGCGGTCGAAAGCGGCTCTTCGCGTTTATTCATAAAGGTGGCACGCGATGCGATGCCCGCCGCCCGCGTCTTTTTCTTGGGGTATCTCGTTTAGGCATCGATCCATGTGCTTGCGGCAGCGCGAGGCAAACCTGCATCCCTTGAATTCCTGTGCGGGCGAGGGCAGCGATCCTTCCAGTATGATCCGGTCGAGGCGAACGGTCGGGTCGGGCACGGGTATCGCGCTGAACAACGCTTGGGTGTATGGGTGCAATGGGTTCCTGAATATCTCGCGGCAGTCGCCGTACTCGACCATTTGGCCCAGGTACATCACGCCGACAGCGTCCGATATGTGCTCCACTACCGATAGATCATGCGATATAAACAGATACGCCATGCCGAACTCGCGCTGAAGATCGGCCAGCAGGTTGATGATCTGCGCCTGTATCGATACGTCCAGCGCGGAGACTGGCTCGTCGCAGACGATGAACTCCGGCTTCAGCGCCAGCGCGCGGGCTATGCAGATGCGCTGCCGCTGCCCGCCGGAGAACTCGTGCGGGTACCGATCCTTGTGATACGTCTGCAGCTCGCACGAGCGCATGACGCGCGTTATGTATGAGTTAAGCTCGGAGCGCGGCACGATCCCATGTTCGCGTACCGCTTCCGCGATAATCTCGCCCACGGGCAGCCTCGGCGATAAACTGGAGTACGGATCTTGAAAGATGATCTGCATGCGCGAACGCAGCGGCCTTAGCTGCTTATGATCCAAACGGTGCACGGGCTTTCCATCGAAAGACACCTCGCCCCCGGTCGGTTCGGTGAGCCGCAGGATGGCCTTGCCGACGGTCGTCTTGCCGCAGCCGGACTCGCCCACCAATCCGAGCGTCTTGCCGCGCGGTATGTCGAAACTAACGCCGTCCACCGCGCGTACCTGCCCGGCTACCCTGCCGAAGAACCCGGCGCGGATCGGGTAATATTTCTTTAGATTGCGCACCGACAGCAGCGCGGAGCCGCCGGAGTCCGGCGCGCCGTCCAGTTTCATAGCGGGCTGGCTCATGCTTTCACCCCCTCCCCGGCTCTGTGGCACGCCGCGAAATGCGTGCCGCTAAGCGCGATCTCCGGCGGATACGGACCCAGGCATTCCTTGCGGAAGCTGGGACATCGATCCCGGAAGTAACAATAGTCGGGCATGTCGATCGGGTTGGGCACGGAGCCGGGTATCGAGTATAACCGATCCGTCCGCTTCCCGATGACGGGCTTGGAAGCCATCAGCCCCGCCGTGTACGGATGCGCGGGGCTTAAGAATACGTCGGCTGTAGCGCCCTTCTCGACGACCTTGCCCGCGTACATGACTACGACAAAATCAGCCATCTCCGCGATAACGCCCAGATCGTGCGTGATCAGCATGATAGCCGAGCTCAACCGGTCTTTCAGCCCGCGCAGGAGATCGAGTATCTGCGCCTGTATGGTAACGTCCAGCGCGGTGGTCGGTTCGTCCGCGATGATCAATCGCGGGTCGCACGCCAGCGCCATAGCGATCATCGCGCGTTGGCGCATCCCGCCCGACAACTCGTGAGGGTACATCCTGTACACGCGCTCGCTGTTCGCTATGCCCACCGTCTCTATCATCTCTATCGATCGGCGCTTCGCCGCGAGCTTGCTTACGCCGGGCTGATGCTGCGCCGTCACCTCGTCTATCTGGTCGCCGATGCGCATGACGGGATTCAGGCTGGTCATCGGCTCCTGGAATATCATCGAGACGACCTTGCCGCGCAGTTTCTGCATCACGGCTTGAGGCGTTTTCGCAACGTCGATAGCCTCGCCCTGTCCGCCGACTCCAGCGTCCATGCCCCGATTCAACCGGATCGATCCCGACGTTATCTGGCCTTGAGGACGCTGCAGCAGCTGCATCAGCGATAAACTCGTAACCGACTTGCCGCACCCGCTCTCGCCCACCACGCCGACCGTCTTGCCCTGCGGCACGTCGAACGTCACGCCGTTGACCGCCTTGACCGTGCCTATATCCGTATAGAAATACGTGTGCAGGTTGTCGAACTCCACGATGTTCGCGGGATCCTTCATCCGGGCGAGATACTCGCTCGGGGGCGTGTTCGCGCGTTTATAACGCTTCTCAAGCTCGTTGGTGACGCGCCTGTTGTACCGCGTGATGCGCCGCGACTCCTTGGCTGATATGTATCCGGAGCCTTGGCGCTGTTGATCCTGTTGGGCGCTGTCGATTCGCTCTTCCATCGCGGCGGCCTCCTATCGCTTCATCTTGGGGTCGAACGCGTCGCGCAGGCCGTCGCCTACGAAGTTGAACCCCAGCACCGTTATCAGTATCAGCATGCCCGCGGGTATCCATAGATACCAGAAGTTGGTCATCGTGTAGATATTCGTCGCGGCGTTGATGATCGTGCCCCAGGAGGCCAGAGGATACTTAAGCCCCATGCCCAGGAACGACAGCGTAGCCTCGGTGATGATGATCCCGCCCAGCGACATAGTAGCCTGCACGATCAACAGCGGCATCACGTTGGGCACCAGATGCCTGAAAATCCTCGCGCTGACGCGTATGCCCGTAGCCTCCGCCGCGATCATGAAATCCTGCTCCCTAAGAGTCAGTATCTGCCCGCGCACGACGCGCGCTATCCCGGTCCAGCCCAGCAGCCCCAGCACGAACATCAGCAGGAATATGCGCGCGTATGGATCGACCTCAAGCGTGTCCATGACCGCGCCCATCATTATCAGAATCGGCCAGGACGGAATACAGTTGAACAGATCGATGAACCGCATCAGCAACAAATCGATCGCGCCGCCGAAGTACCCCGCCACGCCTCCAACTGCCACGCCTATCAGCAGTTCGATGATCACTACCGCGAACCCGACCATCAGCGATATTCGTCCGCCGTACATCAACCGGGTAAGCATATCCATGCCGTTGGAGTCGGTGCCTAGCCAGTGCGCGCGGTTCGGGCGCGATTCCGTGTCGTAGAGCTGCGTGACCGTCTCGCGCTTGATCGTGTAGGTATCGGGTTTGGGTGTGGTGATCTGGTACTCGCGATCCGGATCGTCCGCGTCGGGGAACGCGAAGTATGGCGCTTTCTCGCGAACCGCGTCCAGTATAGCGTACTTAAACGGTACGGTCACGCGAATGTCGGGCGAGAATCCCTGCGCGATATACCTCGATACAATGGCGAACTCCACCGGCGATCCGGACGATACGTCGCGTATCGTGACGATGTCGCCGTCCTCGCTCTGGGTGTAGCCGATCCCGCCGTACTCGAACGCGGCGCTCCCGCGCGCGATAGCGTCCAGCGCCGCGCGCCTGAACCCGTAGTCCGTCGTCACCGGCTCGAACTCCGGCTCAAACGCGTCGAACACTCGCGCTGACGCGATGGCGATCTCTTCAGCCGCGGACACGGAGTACGACTTGCCCGACCGCGACGCGATGTACCGGGTATTGCCATGCTCGAATTCCGTTTGATTCGCGTTCAAGGCCTCTATCAGCGCGTCCTGAGCGTCTTTTGGGAAGTCCGCGCCGGGCTTCGGCGTGATCGCGTAGCCGCCCGGCAGCGACAGCGCGGTGGCTGCCTCGGACGTTTTGTATATCGTTATGAAGTCGCCGCCCAGCATCGACCACGAGTAGCCCGCGCCACCGGCGGAGTATGCGGACTGGCCCGCGTTCAGCGCGAGTATGAACTGCGTGCGCGCTGCGGCGGGAAGCTCCTCGCCAGGCGCGACCGTGTAGCGATATTCGTTGTTGACGGACAGGCTCGCGTATTCCTTCCACATTATGTCGCTCTTGTAGAAGGTCTGGCTTTGGGTATACGGGGATATGAGTCCGCCCAGGAAAGAGAACACGAACATCACGGCCAGTATCGCCGTGCCGATTAGAGCCAGACGATTCCGCGCGAACCGCTTGAACACGAGCATCGACGGCGACAGCGACTTTACGCGCGACTCGTCGTCAAGGCGCTGGACGGGCGGCGCGCCGGCTGTCCGCTGATTGGGATTGATAGGCGTCATACGGCCACCCCTTCCTACGAGACGCGCACGCGCGGATCGACTACCGCGTACATCACGTCCGCCGCCATCAGGCTCACCTGGGTCAGCGCGGTTAGGAACGTGAGATAGAACATCGTAAACGGTATATCGCCGCCCACTATCGCTTGATACGACATGTACCCTATGCCCGGTATCTGGAACAGCGTCTCCGTTATCAGCGATCCGCCGAACAGGCTGGGCAGCAGGTAGCTCAGGTACGTCACCAGTGGGATCAGCGTGTTGCGGAACGCGTGCTTGTTGATCACGCGCCGCTCGGGCAGGCCTTTGGCGCGCGCGGTGCGGATGTAATCCGCGTTGAGCGCCTCGAGCATATTCGTGCGCGTGAAGCGCATCAGCCCGCCTAGGTTGATGAACGTCAGCGTTACGATCGGCAGAACCATATGCTTCGCCATGTCGAGGAATTTGCCCATAGCGTTCATCTGCTCGTAGTATCTGCCGACTACGCCGTACAAGTCCACCCATCCCAGTTTAATCGAGAATACGAATTTCAGTATCGTCGCCAGGAAGAATGTGGGCAGCGATATGCACGCGAGCGCGATTATCGTCACCGCGTAATCCGTGCGGCTGTATTGCTTGCGCGCCGCCAGCACGCCCAGCGGCACGCACAGTATCATTTCTAGAAAAAGCGTGATGACGTTCAGCACGATGGAGTAGCCGATCACGTCCGCGAACTTTTTCGTCACGGACTGCGCGTAGAACCACGAATCGCCCCACTGCCCCCGCAGCGCGTTCCAGCCCCAGCGTAAGAAGCCGAACAATATAGGCTGGTCCATGTGGTAATGCGCGTTGAGCTGTGCGAGTATCTCTGTATAAGGACGCGCGCCGGGCATCGTCGAGCGCTGGCGCGCCACGCGCTCCATGTACGATGTGGGCAGCACGCGCATAACGCCGTAACAGATGAGCGACCCGAACGTTATGATCACAATCGCCAGCAGTACGCGCCGGATTATAAACTTCCACATATATGCAACCGCTCCAGTCCCTTATCTCGTCTTGCGTTTGCGCCGCGCCGCCGTCCGCCCGACCCGCTCCGGCGGACTCGCGCATGATAAGCATACGCGGGCAGGATGGAATCCTGCCCGCGCGCGCGGGATTTATTTGTTCGCGTTGAGCATGATCGTGTTGCATTCGGCCAGCGGGCCGTAGTAAGTGGTTATGTCGCCGGGCAGCGTATCGATATCGACGCGCATCGTCGAGTGCGGCACCATGTTAAGGCGCTGATACGCCGGAACCTCCACAGCCGCGTCTACGATGATATCGAGCGCCTGCTTGTAGATGGCCTTGCGGTAGGCTTGATCCGCGCTTGTGCGCGCGTCGATGATCAGCTCGTCCAGCTCAGGCAGAGCCAAGTGATAGTGGTTCGAGTCGCTGCCGCCCAAACCCACGATGTTGGAGGAGTGGTAGATCTGGTACATGTCGGGATCGATCGTGGAAGCCCAGGCCGCGCACCATAGTTCCTGCGTACCGGCGTCCAGCGTGTCCCATAAAATGTTGGAATCCGACGGGTCGTTGATCTTCAGCGTGATTCCCAGACTCGCCAGCGCGGCGCTGGCGTCGGTCAGGACGGCGAAGCTCGGGTGATCGCCTGCGCCATCGGCGGGGATCAACACCTCGTATTCCAGCTTCGCGCCTTCCGGAGCGGCTGTGAACAGCGAGGTTTCCTCGTCCCATTCGAAACCGGCGGAGATCAGGAACTGCTTCGCGGCCTCGATTGCAACGGCGTACTTTGCTTCTTGAGTCATATCGGAGGTATACAGGTCCGCGCCGTCTACGCCCACCGAGAACGCTACCTTGTAGCCCTCGTCCGTGGACTGGGGCGCGGCCCACGAGGTGTTGGAGATGGGGTAGTTGATTACGTTGGCGGCCTCGCCGTAGTAGGTGTCGTAGGATACGTCGCGGTATACAGCCAGCACGGTAGCCAGGGCTTTGCGCAGGTTCTTCGACTCTTCGGAGAACGGATTTTCGCCGACTTTGACCGTGTCGGCGTTCATGCCGATGTAGCCGTAGCCCAGGTTCTCGACGGTTATGTTAGTAACCACGTCGCCCGTAGGCTCGCCGTTGCTGTTGTATCCCGCAAGCAGCGCCATGTTGGCCTTGGAACCCGACATCTCGCCCGCGTCGATGGTGCCCGTCTGGATGCCGGGCGCGACCTCGGCGGTCGTCGTTTCCTTATACTGCAGGTACTTGGTCAGCGGCGCGCCTTGGTAATAATGCTCGTTCGCTTCGTAGTAGACGATCTTGTTCTCGTACTTCACGAACTTATACGGGCCAGCGCCGACCGGGTGGGAGGTTTTCGCCTGGACGATCGACAGATCGCCGTATGGGTGTCCGAACTGATTGTTGTCATAATCGTACAGCTCGGGATCGCCGTAGTAATGCATCGGGGAGACTTCTATGCCCATCAGCTGGTATATGGCGTTCGCGCTGAAGGCATTCGTCACCACTTCCACGGTATACTGGTCTAACTTATGGATCCCGGCGATGTTCGGCACTCCGGATTCGGAGCCTTCGCCGCCGGAGGCCAGCAGCTCGTTGATGAAGAGGCCGCGCGCGGTCTCCAGCACGTCGCTGCCGTCGGCTTGTTCGGTATCCCAGTACGCCGCCGCGTCGCCGCCGTACGCGGCGTATGTTTCCTCAAAGTAGTCGGCGATGGTTGGGAGGTCGTCGCCTTCGAGCGTCCAGGTCTTGCCGAGGACGGAGCTGGTCAAGCCGTCGTCGCCCTTGCTGGCGAATCCCCACATAGCCATGCCCAGCGCGACCTGCAAGCCTTCGCTTTCGGCTACCTCTTCAGGCGTGAAGCCAACGTAGTCTACGGCGTAGTCTTGCGCGTAGTTGGCCTGTACGTAGTCTACGATCGCCTGAACGTCGGTCGTCCATGTGTCGGTCAGCACGGTCCAGAACGCGTCCTGCTGTTCCTGCGTCCACTCGTCCGCGTCCGACCACTCGTGGTCGCGTCCAGCGGCGTAGATCGCGTCAAACATCGGGCTGAACTGCGCGAACTGCGCTTCCGGTATCTGGGTCAAGTAGCTCTGCAGTCCGATGATCTTCTGGGAGTTCAGCGTCGATGATCCGACGTATGCCGGATCGAGGTATACATAGTACGAAAAGATTAGGTCGTCAGCCGTCATCTCCACCCCGTCCGAGAACAGGACGCCCGGCTTTAACTTCGCCGTGTAAGTCGTGGTATCAGCCGTCTCGTCGCGTTCGACGGTCACGTTCGCGATACCGGTGTACTCGTAATCCACGCCGTTGTACGGAATCACTTCGCCGTCCGCGGCGTTGAACACGATGCCGCCCGTGCGGTCGGTCGTTAACGCGGATACCTGGGTCAGCGCGACTACATCGGTATCGAACACGGTGTCTGAGAAGAATGGACTGAACTTCTCGCTCAGCGTCGACGTCGCGATTACATAGGGCATGCTCCCGTCTTCCGTCGGAGCCATCGCCGTCGCGTCTTTCAGTCCATCCGCGACCGTCTCGGCTAAGCCCGGCGACGCGAACGGCATAGCCGCGCACAGAAGCAGCGCAAGCAGAGCGGCCAGGTTTCTGCGCATCATCATATTGTATCCTCCTTTATATTCCGCCGGACTCGCGGTCCGGGCGGTGGTTCACAGCGTACCGCGCTGATAACCATAAGTCAAACCTCCCTGCTGGATACCAACCGCGCGCAACGTCGCGCCGCGTCGAACGCGCCAGCGTACGCGGCGGCTAGCCCCAGGCAGAGGAAATCAATCGTCCCAACGCCGCCGTTACGCGACGCGATCCACGCTATCGAGCATAACTGTCCGGCGCACATCGCAGCCGCGCATACCTCGCCGAATACCGCGTCGCCGGACAGTCTGCCCGCGCCAGCGTCCCTGGCGCGCCGGTCGAGCGGGCGCTCGCGCCGCGATATCTTGTATGCGTCCGCCGCCAGCATCATCGACGGCCATAGCGAAACCAAGTACGGTATCATTACTGCAGGCCGCTTGTCCAGTCCGTCCGCCGGGATCGCGCCCAAAGCGATAAACAGCGCCAGCGCGCAGATCGCCGCCAGCCATAACCTAACGAGCGTATGAGTCCGCCCCGCCGACCACTCGAGCCTGAACATCGGGCCAGCATAACGATATGTACAGCGGCCTCGCTCGTCGATCGTCTCGATGTAGTCCGCAGGATTGGATACGCGTTTCATGATATTATATTATATCGCATC
>JAIRSO010000003.1 GCA_031255415.1 Oscillospiraceae bacterium | reverse complement strand
CCCGGTCATTACTAGGCATTTCATGTACCCGCCGTCCATCAGCGGCATGAACCGCGCTCCCAGCCAGACGAACGCGCCCATTATCCCAACGCTGCCCAGCAGTTTCGGCCATTCCACATTCCCTATCGCGCCCACGTCGCGCACTAGGAAAATATACAGCGCCGCCAGCCCCGCCAGCCCGGACACGCCCCCGGCCAGCGCCAGCCCTCTCGATCCCAGCACGTTCATGAACAGGAATATGCATCCTATATTCACCAGCACCGATCCAGCCGCCACTGCCGCCGGCAGCCTCGTCTTCTGCCGGGCGTAGAACGCGCGCTGCAGTATCTGCGACAGGCTGTGCGATATCATCGTAAGCGTGTAGAACCTTAGGAGCGACGCGGTCTTGATCGTGTTCTCGCGCGTGTACTCGCCGCGCTCGTAGATAATGCGGACCAGCGGCTCGGCGAGGATCAGTATCCCCACCGCTATGGGGAGCATCAACGGCAATAATAATTTCAACGCGTCCGAGATATTATTCTTGAACGCCGCCTTATCCGACGCGTTCTTCGTCAGCTGCGGATAGAACGCGGTCGCTATCGCGGTGCTAATGAACGCCGTGAACACGCCCTGCACCTTGTTGGCGTAATTAAGCTGCGAGATAGTGCCCGACTCGAACGTTGACGCAACGTTTTGTATGACGATCTGGTTGATCTGCCCCGTCACGCTGGACAAGACTATCGGCGCTAACAATATGAAGAATACGCGCATCTGCGCCGAGTTGAACCCGAACGCCGGGCGATACCTCAGATCGGCTCCGCGCGAGTTCCCGAACAGGAACAGCATCGACACGCAGTTGCCCGCCAGCATCGTCATCCCGATGATGTACATCGCGGACGAGGAGCGCGCTATGAATATCCCGATGATCGTGAATAGGTTGTTGAATATCTGGTATATGGTCGCGGCGAAGAACTTGCCGTGAGCCTGAAGATGCGCGGACAGCAGCGCGCATAACAGGATCGGGACGATCGCCCAGGCCATAAACCTTAACATCGACGCGGCGGCTAGCTCGGTCGCGGTATCCACATCCGAGGCCAGCATGCGCACGAACGCGCCCGGGAACGAGGCCATGACCGCCGCCAGCGCTAGCGCGATAAAGAAAAACAGCGTGATCAGGCTGTTGGTGAATCTTTTTTTATCGCCGGACGCGCTGGTGTACGCGGAGATATACGTGACGCCCACCCCGCCCGATATGAACGATAACAGCAGCGTCGGCAGCGTGAACGATATGAAGAACGCGTCCGTAGCCGTGCCGGTCTCAAACGCCCAGGTCAGAGTCATTTCGCGCAGCAGCCCGCCCAGTTTCAGGATAATCGAGGCGATGAGTATCAGCAGCGACGATTGGAGCAGTTTCTTCATATATCGCACTTCTTTCACGCTTCAGCGGTTAGACGCTTACATTAGAAAGCTCCCGTCCGCGCAGACGATACGGAAGCTTTTGTCATATTATATACTCCGCGCGCGAAGTAGTCAAGAGCCATAGAAATACTATGGCTTCGCGCGCGCCGCATCGATTGTTTGGATTCGCAATGCGCGGCACGGTTCTCCCGCGCCGCGCGTTTTACCATTATTCCCCCCAATACCCCTGCGCGATTTTCTGTCCTTGGTCAATTTTCGCCCATTGTTCAGCCTCGGTAAGCTCGTTGCCTCCGTCGCAGGACGCGAACCCGCATTGATGCGACAGCATCAGCCTCTCCTTTGGAATAATCGCGGCGGCTTCGTTCAGCATCCGGACGGCTCTCTCCTCGTCGTCAAGCGCGTTCGTCTTGGACGATAACAACCCCAACACAATCTCCACGCCCGGCTTATCCTTGAATACCGCCAGAGCCTCGAGCGAGCCCGCGCGATCGTCGTCCCACTCGAGAAAGAATCTGTCGTAACGCTGCCCGCCCAGGAACAGCCCGGCTATCGCGCCGTATGACCCGCCGCACATATCCCTTGAACTGTAATTCCCGCGGCAGTTATGCGTCCATACTTTTAGTCCGAGGCCGTGCGCGTAGTCGATAACCTCGTTGTTGATCGATATGAATTCATCGGCGAAACCGCGAACCTCCGGAGACTCCGCGCCGCCCGTGAACGGGGAGTTATCGTTATCGGCGGCGAACAATTCCCAGAGGCAGTCGTCGAACTGCAGTATCCCGCCGCCCGCCTTAGCGTACTCCGCTACGAACTCCTTATACGCGTTGATCAGCGCCCTCTTGAGCGACGCGTTGTCCGGATATACCTGGCCTTCGCCCGCCAGCTTGTCGAATATCGCCAGCTCCGTATAGGCGTGCGCGGGCGCCCAGACGCATTGCTTCAACGCCGTGCCTTTCGGCGCGATGGACGCGAGCCGCTTGTACGCGTCGATGAAGTGATGCCCCTTGCCCGACAGCGGACCGGTCACTCGAACGCCGATATCCCTGCGCGTCTCATAATGTCCATGCCGATCCTTATCGCGGAAGAAGTAACCATGCTCCGCGATGTATCGCTCCACCCCGCTCAATCCCCACGCGAAATCCAGATGCCACATCGACTTGCTGTATTCGCCGTCCGTCACAACCGTTAGGCCGTGCTCGATCTGCCTTGACACAACCTCCTTGACCGCGTCTGTTTCAGCCTGTTCATATCCCGGGAAATCATCGTAGAACGGATAGCGAATGCCGCCTCGATTCTCGATCAGCCGCTTATAGCGCAACAGCGGCTCCGGCCGAAGCAGACTGCCCACGGTTTGGAATCTCTTGCTCACGCGGAAATCCTCCTGCTCGTATAGTTTTTGAGTCCGCATGATTGTAGCCGAAAGCGGCGGCTTTATGGTAACACCAATAACCTATGCGCCCGTATAGGCTCAAGCTATACCTACTCGCTGACCGCCACGCCGTATCCCCTGACCACGTCCTTCAACTCGCTAAGATACAGCCCCGCCTGTTTGGTAAGCTGAATGGACGCGTGCGCTATCCAGCCGACCTCGATGCTGTCGTCCACCTTGAGCGGCACGGCTGTGATGTTCTCGCCGTTCAGGTCCGCGCTGACGATCCCGGTGGATATCGTGTACCCGTTAAGCCCGATCATCAGGTTGAATATAGTGGCGCGGTCACTGACGCGTATCACCTTTTTATGGAACTCGGCGCTTAGTATCTCCTCCGAAAAGTAGAACGAATTGTAATCCCCCTGCTCGAACGAGAGGCAAGGGTAGTCCTCCAGATCATCCATCGTCACAAACTCCCGAGCCGCCAGCGGGCTGGCCGATCCCGTGAATATATGCGGCTTTGCCGTGAACAGCGTATGGAAAGCGAGTCCGTTCTCCCGGAGCAGCTTACCTATAACCTTCCGGTTGAAACCGTTCATGTATATTACGCCGATCTCGCTGCGCAAGGTTCGGACAGCCTCGACGATCTCGAAGGTTTTCGACTCGCGCAGCGTGAACTCATACTCGTCGGCGTTCGTCTTTTTGACCATATTGACGAAGGCGTTGACCGCGAACGCGTAATGCTGCGTCGATATGGAGCACATCCTGCGCGATGGTTTTTTGTCGAGATACCGCTGTTCCAGCAGCGCGGCCTGCTCGGTCACCTGCCGCGCGTAGCCCATGAACTCCGCGCCGTCTCTCGTAAGCGAAACGCCTTTCGGAGTGCGAGTGAACAACTCGAGTCCCATCTCGTTTTCCAGCTCCCTGATCGCGCTGGACAGGCTGGGCTGCGCGATATACAGCGAGTCGGCCGCCTTGTTAATCGAGCCGAGGCTAGCGGCCTCGATGAAGTATTTCAGCTGCTGCAGAGTCATACGCCGTAGATCTCCTTGCGCGTAGGGATTGATTATGATTTACTAACAATAGCACAGCCCGTATGGGCTGTCAATCAACGCTTGCGCGCCCGCGCTTCCTTTTACTCACGCTTGACTCCCAGCGTTCAAAGTGATAAAATATAAGATATAATGTAGAATGGAAAGGGAGTGCGTCATGTTAAAACAACGCGCCGTTATATGTCTGCTGCTGGCGTGCATGCTCGCCGCGTTCTCGCCCGTCAAGGCCGAGGATACGGCTCCAACATTCAGGACTGATTTCTACGAGGCCGTCAACGCGCAGTGGCTGGCTTCCGCCGAGATTCCGGCGGATAAGTACATGGTAGGCGGGTTCGACGACCTGTCCGAGGACGTCGTCGCGACGCTGATGGCCGACTTCTCCCAAATGATCGCGGACGGCGAAACCCCCGGCGACCCGAGGCTCGCCGAGTTCCTCAAACTGTACTCGCTGGCGCTGGACTTTGAACAGCGCAACGCGGACGGACTCGCGCCGATCAAGCCGTATATCGAAAAGATAGACGCTATCGACAGCGTGGCCTCGCTCGAGCAAAACCTGGTCGATCTCCTGCTGGACGGCATAACCACTCCGCTAGTGTTCGCGCCGTCGGAGGACGTATTCGATCCCACGTCCAAGACGCTCTACTTCTCCGGCGCGGGGCTGTTCCTGCCGGACGTGTCGTATTACGACGAGTCTAGCGAGGTAGGCGCGATGATGCTAAGCATGTTCGCCGATACCGTAAGGCAGCTGCTCCAACTCGCCGGGTACGATGAAACGCGCGCGGACGAGATCGTCTCAGGCGCGATGGCGTTTGACGCGCTGCAGATTCCGCTGGCGTTCACGGCGGAGGAACAGGCCGATATCAGCAACATCATCAACCCGATGGCCTTGCCCCAACTCGCCGAGTCGTTAACCACGCTCGATCTTAACAAGATCGTAGAGACAGCGTTCGGCGACGTGTCGCACCTTCCTTATATAATAGTGATGTCCCCGAGGTTCTTCGAAGCGTTCAACGATGTGGTCAACGACGATAACATCGGCATAATCCGCGACTGGATGACCGTCCACGCCGTGCTGGCGTTCGCGGCGAATAGCTCCGAAGAGGCTATCGCGATACTGCAGTCCTACAACAACGCGATCACAGGCCAGGAGGTCTCCGAGCCGATGGAGCGCGTGGCGTATTCGGCGGCTCACGGCGTATTCGCGGAGGTAATAGGACTATACTACGGGCATAAATATTTCGGCGAACAGTCGCGCGACAGCGTGACCAAGATGGTCGAGAACATGATCGACGCTTACCGCGCCAGGCTGGACGAAAACACCTGGCTATCCGAACAGACGCGGGGTAAAGCGAAACTCAAACTCGACACGATGCTCCTGCAGATAGGCTATCCGGATAAGATCGATCCGCTATATGACGAGCTGAAGGTAGTATCCGCGGCCGACGGCGGCACGTATGCCGGAAATATCACCGAATTGAACCGCGTAATCCTAAAGGACGCGTTCGATCGGTTCACCAAACCCACCGACCGCACGCTGTGGCTCGCGTCCGCCGACACGGTCAACGCGTTCTATAACCCGCAGTTCAACAGCATCGTGTTCCCCGCCGCGATTCTCCAGCCGCCATTCTACAGCGCCGATCGAAGCGACAGCGAGAACTACGGCGGCATAGGCGCGGTAATCGCGCACGAGATCTCTCACGCGTTCGACACGAACGGCGCGAAGTTCGACGAGACCGGCGCGATGGCGGATTGGTGGCTGCCGGAGGATTACGAGCGGTTTGAGGAATTGGCTGAGAAAATGGTCGACGCGTTCGACGGGATCGAGTACGCCGGCATGACGCTGAACGGACGGCAGATAGTCAACGAGAACGTAGCCGACGCGGGCGGGCTGGGCTGCGCGCTGCAGGTCGTCCAGTCCCTGCCGGACGCTGATATTGAAGCGTTCTTCATCAGTTGGGCCACGATCTGGCGCGGACTGATCCGCCCGGAGGCTCAGCAGCTGATCATCACGTCCGATACGCACGCGCCCAATAAACTCCGCGCCAACTTCCAACCCGCGATGCTGGACGAATTCTACGACGCGTTCGGCATAGTCGAGGGCGACCCCATGTACCGCGCGCCGGAGGATAGGGTAAAAGTCTGGTAAAGGTTACTCTATAAACATTATACGGACGGGGCCGCGAAGCTTCGCGCGTTGAGCGTTAAGCGGCGCGGCTCCTTTGCTCTTTGTGCAACAGGCACCAAACCCCCGCGCATACGTACTATGAAAAGGGAATTGTATGCGAGGGGGAATACGCGCATGCGCGGGTTGAACGGCGACAGTATCATCATAACCAGTATAGAGAACGTGGCGCGCATCAGCGGCGAGAAGGCCGTTGTGGGCAAGACGATATCCATGCCCATGACCCACAGCCTTATCTGCCTGATGACGGGCTCCTGGACGGTTCACACCCGGGACGTTAAGCTGCTATGCCGTCCAGGCAGCATCATATTCCTGCCCAAAGGCGTATCCCACCGCTGCGATAAAGGCGATAACTGCGACGGCGTGGTTGTGAAGTTCACAACCCTCGATCCGATAAACACCGACCCGTTCATGTTCCTTCCCACAAAGACGACGCGGTGGGAGACGCTGTTTAAGTCGCTGGAAACGGCGTGGTTCCATCGCAAGCCGGGCAGCCTCACCCGCTGTATATCGCTGTTATACCAAGCGATAGCGATGGCGCAGGAAACCAGCGTGCGCTTTGACCTGCCCACCACCAGACAGGCCTCGCTCGAAAAGGCCGTCAACTTCCTCAAAGAGAATCTTAAACAGCCCAACTTCTCCGTGGAGAGCATGGCCCCGATCGCGGGGATGTGTCCTACATATTTCAGGCAGCAGTTCCGGCGGCTGTACGGAACCTCGCCCAAGCAATACTTATTGAACACGCGCGTGCGCATCGCCAAAGATCTGCTGGCGACGACCGACATGTTCATCACGAACGTCGCCAAGGAGGCGGGGTTCAGCAGCCTGTATTATTTCAGCAAGGCGTTTAAGGGCGCGACCGGCATCAGCCCCAGAGCGTACCGGGACAGCGTCAAAGGTTAACGAAGGCATGACGGCGCGTTCTACCGCAGATTCCACACCTGTTTGGCGTACCCAGCCAGCGTCAGGTCGGAGCTGAACCGCCCCGCATGGCACATATTCATATACCCCATACGAGTAAACGCGCGCGAGCCATACGCGCCGAACGCCGCGCGCCGGGTCTTGTCATAATCGTTCATGTCGCCTAGCACGTAATAATGATCGGGCTGGTGCCATGACGCGCCTTCCAGCAGCGATTTCTTCAGTTCGGCAAACATGCCCCCGCCGCCGTCGTCCAGCGATCCGTCGTCAAGGGCGTCAACCACGCGCTTGAGCCGCGCGTCGGACGCGAGCAGGGTTTTCGGATCGTGCGCGGCGAGTTTGGCTCGGATATCCTCGGCGGACGCGCCGAAGATATAATTATTCCCGACACCCGCAGCCTCGACAATCTCGACGTTCGCGCCGTCCAGCGTGCCCAGCGTGACCGTGCCGTTAAGCATAAACTTCATGTTGCCCGTGCCGGACGCTTCCGTTCCCGCCATGGATATCTGTTCGCTTAAGTCTGCCGCGGGCACGAGCCTCTCCGCCCAAGATACATTGTAATCCTGCACGAACACGACGCGGAACAACTCGCGGGCCGCGCGGTCGGATCGGATCAGCCTGGCGATCTCGTTGATCAGCTTGATCACGGCCTTCGCGCGGAAATAACCCGGCGCGGCCTTCGCGCCGAATATGTACGTCGCGGGACGTATATCCCTCGCCAACCCGTCTTTCCAGTCGTAGTAGGCCATGAGTATGTTCAGCGCGTTCATCAACTGGCGCTTGTACTCGTGCAGCCGCTTTATCTGTATGTCGAACAGGCTGGACGGATCGACCAAGATACCCTCGCGCCTTGCGATGCGCTCCGCCAGGCGAGCCTTATTGCGCCTCTTTATCGCTGCGAACTCGTCCAGCACCCCGCCATCGTCCGCGAACGCGGCCATCCGTTCCAGCAGCATCGGATCTTTGAGCGCGTCGCCGCGCGCCAATTGGTTTATCAGTTTGGTCAATTCTGGATTGCACAGCCCCAGCCAGCGCCGGAACGTGATCCCGTTCGTCTCGTTGAGGAACCGATCGGGCCAAACGTCGTGCCAATCCTTCAGCGTCGAGCCGCGCAGTATCCGGGTATGGATCATCGCGACCCCGTTCGTGTGCGCGCTGGCGAACACCGACAGCGGAGCCATCCTTACCGTTCCGTTGATATCCACCGACATGCGCTTAACCTTGTCGGCGGGAGCCGCGTTAAGCGCGAGCGTTTTCACCAGATGATTCTGTATAAGCTTGATTACCTTCGATATATCCGGCAGCAGCCGCGCCAGCGTCCTATCGTTCCATGTCTCCATGGCCTCCGGCATGATCGTGTGGTTGGTATAATGGAACGCGCGGCGCGCGGTGTTGAAAGCGTCCTCGAACGGGAACCCGTATCCGTTCATCAGCCTCCGGATCATCTCGGGTATCGCCAGGGCCGGATGGGTATCGTTAAGCTGGATGGCGAACATATCGGGCAGGCCGCGCGGATCGCGCCCCTCGCGGCGGCATCGCTCCAGTATGTCCGCGACAGTCGCCGCCGACATGAAGTATTCCTGCCTCAAACGCAAGCGCTTGCCTTGAGCCGTGCTGTCGTCGGGATACAGCGACCGGGTGAGATCCTCCGCCGCGTCCCTCCGGCGCGAGCCGGACTGAACCCTCGGCGCGCCGCGCGAATCATTATCGATCGGCACGATCGGCTCGACCGGATCGACAGGCTCCGCCTGCCACAACCGAAGCGTGCGTATCGACCGCCCCTCGTAACCGATCACGGGCATGTCGTATGGCACCGCCATAACGCGCTGGTCGGCGAACTCGATCAGCTGCGACTCGTCCTCGCGGCGTATAGACCAGGGATCGGAGTCCGCGTGCCAGTCGTCCGGCGCTTCCCGCTGAAAACCATCCTCGAAAGACTGGCGGAACAGCCCGTATCTGTACCTCATCCCATACCCGGTGAACGGCAGAGCCAGCGCCGCCGCGCTGTCAAGGAAACACGCGGCTAACCGCCCCAGCCCGCCGTTTCCCAGCGCCGCGTCCTCTATGTCCTCGACGCCGGAGAAGTCCGCGCCGGACTCCGCCAGCCACGCCTTAGCGTCGTCCAGTATACCCAGGCAGAATAGATTGTTATGCGCGAGCCGCCCCAGCAGGTACTCTATCGATATATAGCATACCTGCTTGCCGTTCGCCCCGGCGCGCTCGCGCTCCCATTGCCCGGCGATCAGCGCCAGCACCGTCCCGCCTATCGCGCGATGAACGGCGCGAGGCGGGGCTTCGCTCGGCTGAGCGTAACCTTCCGCTTTCAGCCGCGGCAGAAACGAGTCCATGAATGCCTGGCGCGTCACAGTCGCGGCGCACATATCATCACCGTCCATATAATTCAGTTATCGCGCGTATCTTTTTAGCGAGTCCGTAGGTCAAGAGGCCCTCGCGCACGCGCCAGCCCCAGTTGCCGTCGGCGACCCCGGGAACGTTGACGCGGCAATCCCCGCCCAGCTCCAGAAAATCCTGCATCGGCGCGATAGCCGTGTTCGCCGCGCTGGACCAAGCCGCGCGGATCATCGACCACGACGGCGAGGCCAGCCTCCCCATATTCGTATACAGCCTGAAGAACCGGCGCTCCTTCGCGGATATCCCGTCGTACCATCCCTTCGACGTATCGTTATCGTGGGTGCCGGTGTACACCGCGCAGTTGCGCTCATACTTATGGGGCAGGTAATCGCTGTCCGCGTCCGGATCGAACGCGAACTGCAGTACCTTCATGCCCGGGTACCCCGTCCTCTTGAGCAGTTTGCGAACGCCGGGAGTGATATCCCCCAGGTCTTCGGCTATAACCTCCGGATCGCTTAGCGCCTTCTTGATCCTCTCAAAGAACGGGTATCCAGGCCCCGGCCTCCACCTCCCGCCGCGCGCGGTCGAGGCTCCCGACGGTATCGCGTAATAAGCCTCAAACCCGCGGAAGTGATCGATCCGGGTCACGTCGAACATCTCCGCGGCGGCTCCGAGGCGGCGAGTCCACCAGTCGTAACCATCCCTCTCCATCACGTCCCAGCGGTAGAGGGGATTCTCCCAGAGCTGCCCGTCCGCGTTGAAGAAGTCCGGCGGGCAGCCGGATATCTCCGTTGGGGATAGGTCGTCGTCCAGCTGGAACTGTCCGGGATCAGCCCACACGTCGGCGCTGTTCAGCGCGGCGTAGATGGGCGTGTCGCCGACGATAGCCACGCCGCGCTCGTTCGCGTAAGCCTTGACCGCGCTCCACTGCTCGAAGAATAACCACTGCGCGAACGCGTGGTAATCGATCTGCGAGCGCAGCCGATCCCTTGCCAGCGACAGCGCGGACGGATCGCGGCGCTTGAGCGGCTCAGGCCATTCATGCCATTGCCGCGTATCGTCCGCGCGTATCGCCTCGTACAAAGCGTAATCAGCCAGCCATGCGCGGCTTTCCGCAAAATGCCTGACGCTGGCGGCCGCGTCATTATCCATACGCGCGAACGCGCGCCTTAGCACGCAGTCCGACTGGCGCGACAGCGACGCGTAATCGATCCTGCCGGGCAATGAAGCCGGCTTAGCCGGAACGATATCGCCGCCGAACCGCTGCCCCGCCAGCTCCCAATCGATGAACAGCGGGTTCCCCGCGAACGACGACGGCGACGAATACGGCGAGTATCCCTTGCCCGCCGGGCCTAGCGGCAGCACCTGCCAGTACGACAAGCCCGCCTCGCAAATAAAGTCTATGAACTCGTAAGCGGAGCGTCCGAGCGTGCCGATCCCATACGCCCCGGGCAGACTGAACACGGGCATAAGCGCGCCGGCGCGCCGCCTCGCCATCCATTTGATCCGTCTAGTCATAGCCACCGCCGCCTTTAACCAGTATCGCGCGGGAATATCAGCAAGCCTGAACGAGACGAAGTATAGCACACGCGCCATATAAAGACAATGACGGGACTCGACGCGCGCGCGATATTCGTGTATAATGTACCGCATGCAAGCGACCGCGAATATCCCCGGCGCGAACGCGTCCGGCATAGAGGCATGGCTCGCCTCCAGGAAAGCCGATCCCGCGTTTATGCGCTGCGTCGCGCTCTGGCGCGCCACCCCTGCCACGGCTGCCAGAACCGCGCGGTTCCCGGACTGGATGCATCCGGATATCCCCGCCGCGCTGAAGCGGCGCGGGGTTAGCGCCCCGTATACCCATCAACGCGCGGCATGGGACGCGCTCAAACGCGGCGAGCACGTCGTCGTGGTAACGCCCACGGCTTCCGGCAAGACGCTGTGCTACAACCTGCCCGCGCTGGACGCGGTGCTCCGGGATAACGACAGCCGCGCGTTGTATCTGTTCCCGACCAAGGCGCTGGGCGCGGATCAAGTCGCCGCGCTCTATGAACTGATACAGGAACTGGGCGCGGACGTTAAGACGTTCACATACGACGGCGACACGCCAGCCTCGTCCAGGCGCGCGATCCGCGAGGCGGGTCACGTCGTCGTGACCAATCCCGACATGCTCCACGCGAACATACTGCCCAACCACGTAAAATGGGTCAAGCTGTTTGAGAACCTGCGCTACGTCGTGATAGACGAACTGCACGCGTACCGGGGCGTGTTCGGCTCGAACATGGCCAACGTGATCCGCAGATTGAAACGGCTGTGCGCGTTCTATGGATCCAATCCGAGATTCATATGCTGTTCGGCTACGATCGCCAACCCCCGCGAACTGGCGCAGACCCTGCTGGAAGAACCGTTCACACTGGTGGACGACAACGGCGCGCCCCAAGGCGAACGTCACGTGATATTCTACAACCCGCCCGTGGTCAACCGCCAGCTGGGCATTCGCAAAAGCGCGGTCAACGAGACGCGCGAGATCGCCAAGGGATTGCTCCAGTCTGGGGTAAGCTCCATAGTATTCGCTAAATCCAGGCTCCAGGTGGAGGTTCTCACGCATACGCTCAAGCAATTGGTTCGCGATCCGCTGGGCAACAGCGGCAGGGTGCGGGGTTATCGAGGCGGATACCTGCCCTCCGAGCGAAGGGATATAGAGCGCGGATTGCGCGCGGGTTCGGTCAAGACGGTCGTGTCAACGAACGCGCTGGAGCTGGGGGTTGACATAGGCTCGCTGGAGTCCTGCGTGCTGTGCGGGTACCCGGGCACGATCGCCAGCACCTGGCAGCAGGCGGGACGCGCGGGACGGCGCTCCGGATCGTCCGTCACGGTGCTGGTCGCCACATCCCACCCTCTCGACCAGTATATTATGACGCACCCGGAGTATTTCTTCGAGTCGTCGCCCGAGCACGCCCTCGCGCAGCCCGACAATTTCCATATACTGGTGAATCATTTCAAGTGCGCGGCGTATGAGCTGCCGTTCAAGACGGACGAGCGTTACGGGGATCTGGACGACACAGCCGGGATGCTGGACGCGCTGACAGGCAACGGGTTCCTGCGCCGCGTCGCGGAGCGTTACCACTGGATGAGCGAGGAACTGCCATCGGCGGAGGTTCACCTGCGCACCGCCGGAGAGGAAAACTTCGTCATAATCGACACGACTAAACCCGATCCGCGCGTAATCGGCGAGATGGATCGGTTCACCGTGCCGATGCTTCTGCACGAGCACGCGATATATCTGCACGAGGGGCGGCAGTTCCAGGTCGAGAAACTGGACTTCCCCAACAAGAAGGCTTTCGTCCGTCAAGTGGACGCGGACTATTACACCGACGCGGACATGAACGTCCAGCTTCGCGTTATGGACGAGTTCGAGCGCGACGACTCGCCCGTGCCTCGATCGTTCGGCGAGGTGGTCGTATCGTCCATGGTCACGACATTCAAGAAGATGAAACTGGACACGCACGAGAACCTAGGCTACGGTTTCGTCGATCTGCCGGAAACGCAGATGCAGACGACCGCATGCTGGATTACGCTGCCCGAGGAGCGCCGCGCGGGGTTATCCAAGGACAGGCTGCAAAACGGGATGCTGGGAGTGGCTCATCTGCTGGGCGCGCTCGCGCCGCTGTACCTGATGTGCGCGCGAAACGATATAGCGGTACATTACCACGCGCGCGATCCGTTCACGCAGCAGCCCACCATCTATCTATACGACGCGATACCCGGCGGGATCGGGTTAAGCGACAAGGCGTATACGCTGCTGGATACGCTGCTCAAGCAAGCCCGCGACGTTATCAAGGCGTGTCCATGCGAGAGCGGATGCCCGTCGTGCGCCGGACCCGCGCCTACCGAGCAGGACGCGAAGCGCGCCGCGCTCGACGTGCTGGCGGCATGGAACGCCGCGCCTTGACGCGGAATCCTCCGGCGGCTGGACGCGAACCGAACAGAGACTAGCCATAGAGGCCGAGTAGAGGCCGAGTAGAAGCCGAATAGAGACCGATTAGAGACTGATTATGATCCGCAATTTGAGAGGCAAGCTGCAGCTGCTGACGCAGTCCAGCCAGCCGCGCGCCGAACCGCCGACGGAGGAATCGTGTTATGTCCGCGACGAGTCGGAGCCGCTGTCGGCGTACAAGGGTCTGACGGACGTGACCGCAGAGCACGTGCGCGTAATGACGCTGGGCGAATCCCAGCCGTTCGATATCCGCCGCGCGTTGTTCCTGGATACGGAGACGACCGGGTTTTCCGGATCGGGGACGATCGCGTTCCTGATAGGCGCGGGTTTCATCGAGGGCGATCGGTTCGTGACGCGGCTGATGCTCACGCGCGATTATCCGCAGGAACCGAACCAGCTCAACCTTCTCGCCGACCTGATGGACGATATGGACTGGATCGTCACGTTCAACGGCAAATCGTTCGACGCGCCGTTGCTGCGCGGTCGGTTTATCATGCAGGGGCTTCGGCCTCGCTGGCGCGAGTTGAACCATATAGACCTGCTTCACGCGTCGCGCAGGGTATGGAAGCCGCGCCTGGAGCGGTGCACTCTGCAGAGGTTGGAATCCGCGCTGCTGGGCATAGAGCGCGAGGACGATCTGCCCGGCGCGGACGTGCCCGCGCGATTCTTTGAGTATCTCAAGACGGGACGGTTCTCACTACTGGACGACGTGATGCGGCACAACACGCAGGACGTGCGCACGCTGGCTTTGCTGTTAACCGCGCTGGCGCGCGCTTATGATCAAGCGGAGGAACAGCCCAGCGCGCTGGACGTGCTCGCGCTGGGACGGTCTTTGCACCGCGCGGGGGATATAGAGCGCGCGAGGCGGTGCTTCTCCGTAGCGTCGGTCGGAGCGACGGCGGGCATGGCGCGGGTCGCGCTGGCGGATTCATACAAGCGCGGCGGGGCTTGGGAGCAGGCGCGCGGCGTATACGAGCGCATGATCGACTGCGGCGAGGGCGGAGCGTTTCCATACACCGCGCTGGCTATGCTAGCCGAACATCGCGAACGCGATATAGATAAGGCGATGGTTCTCACGCGCGAAGCGATACGCAGAGCCAGCGCCGACGAACTGCCCGGCCTTGAGAAACGGCGCGCCAGACTTCAGCGCAAACAGGACAAGAGGTGATCGCGATGGGATTGTTTACAAACTTTGGGGGCAACGCGGCTGGACAAAAGGCTCTGCTGGCGCATCAACGCGGCAATTTTGACCAGGCGGCGGAGCTATATGACGAGGCGTTCAAGAAGGGATGCAAGCGCGCGGCGGTGCGGATCGGTTACGCGGTGCTTCTGTTAAGATTAAACCGCGCGGCTGAATCCGTCGAGCAGCTGCGCCTCGCGGAGAAATCCCCCGACGCAACCAAAGAGCAGAAAACGCAGATAGTAACGCATTACGCGGTCGCGCAGTACAAGCTGGGCAATCTGCCGCGCGCGCTTGAGTTATTGCGCGAGCTGTTTAATAAGCATAAGACGGGGTTGTTATACGGCACGCTGGGATACCTGCTGGTCGAGTCGGGAGATTACGAGGCCGCGCTGGCGTTCAACAAGGAAGCGGTCGATTACGACGAAGACGATCCCATCTGCCTGGATAATCTAGCGCAGACATATTATCGGCTGGGAGGCGACAAGCAAGCGGCTGAGCCTTTGTTTAGGCGCGCCCTGGAGGAGAAGCCCGAATCCATCGACACGTTATATTTCCTCTCCCAGTACGACATGGATAGAGGGGATAAGGCTTCAGCCCGCGAGAAGCTGGAGAAGGCGCGGTCGGGAAGATTCTCGCCGCTCAATTACGCCACACCGGAGATGGTGGATCAGGCGCTGGCTTCGGCGCGCGACTGACGCGTTAGGACACGCGCCAGTCCGCGCCACTATACTGACGCGCTAACCCTCACGCCAGTTCGCACTTCCACACCGATACGCCGCTCTCCTGGAAATACATATCCAGCCTCGCGGCTAGATCGCGTTCGGACACTCCCCGCCTTCGTATGACCGCCAGAAACCCTCCGCCGCCCGCGCCACAGATCATGAGTCCGTCTATCAGATCGGCGCAGACGCTCTCCATCAGATCGATGCAGCGGTTGGTCGAACCGGGATCCAGCACCTTGGATAGCGTCCAATGCCGATTGAGCAGCCGCGCGAATCCCCTCACGTTGCCTCGCTCCAACTCGAACGCCATCAGCGCGGCGAGACGCTGTATCCGGGAGAGTATCTTCAGCGACTCGCGATCAGCGTCGATGACCTTGCCCACTATGTCGCGCAGTATGTTCCGCGCCAGCCGCCTCTGCCCGGTGTATATCAACGACAACCGTTGGTTGATATCATCCCTCGTCTCGGTCGAGACGAGAACGGGACGCACGTTCAGCCTCTGCGGCGCGCCCTCGCACGACGTGATCAGCTTGATCCCCGGGAACAACGCCCCCGCTTGATCCTGCCAGCCCCCGCCCGTAGCCATTACCTGCTCCGCCAGCAGCGTCCGCTCCAGCACGGACATATCGCCGTCCGGTAAACCAAACAGCCTCGACACGGCGCGGATCGCCGCCGACGCGAGTATGCTCGATCCGCCCAGCCCCGAACCCCTAGGCAGTCCGCTCGATATCCCAACCAGCAGACCGCCTCCCCAGCGTCCGGCGGGGATCGACCCGGTCTCGCCGCGCTTTATGATACCCATCGCTATCAGTATCGCGCGGCCCAGCGCGAACTGTTCTCGCGGATCGATATCGCGGCTAAGATCATCCAATCGATCGTATTCATGGAAACGCAGGCTGTCCCGCGCGTTAGCCGCGTGCGGATCGACCGTCTCCAGCCGGACGATAGGCCGATCCACGCGCCGCGCCCATGCCTTGAGCGGACGCTTGCCGTCCAGCAGTATCGCCGCGTTGACGACCGTGCCGCCCTCCATCAGGCAGTATGGCGGCGTGTCGCTCCATCCTCCGCCGAAGTTAACGCGCGCGGGCAGTTCCACCTGCGCTTCGTCCGCGATCATGCGCACGGCCGCCGCTCCCTCCAGCCCTCCCGCGGACGCGGCGAACATGTGCCGATTGATCGTGTCGTAGCATCGATCCTCGAACGATACGTCCCCCGTCATGTGATACAACGAATGGTTGACGCGCATCGCCAGCGGATAACCGAAACTGTCCGCCGTTTCAGCCAGCGTCTTTATCTGGCGTTCGCGCCCGCGTCCTTCGCGCGCGATGTGCGACGCAGCCGATTCATATGTCTCGCCGGATCGCAGCGCGTCCAGCATACACTCCACGCGGATAGCGTCCTCCAGCGCGTCCTCATAATCCAGTATGCGCCTAACGTCCGCTTTCTCGAACGACTCGCGCAGACTCAACCGTTCCAACGATCTCCAGCGCCGGAGCGTGGCCTCGTCGGTCGGATCGGACAGCAAACGGAGCAGCAGCCGCGCGTGATCGGCGGCCTCAAGCGGAGTCGATCCAGGCGCGTACAGCGGCGCGTCCCACAGCGCGGTAGAATCATCTATGTCCTGTTCCGGCAGAACGCCCAGCAGGGATTGCCTCCACGGCGATTTAGGATTATCCGTCACGCCGTACAGGCGTATGACGAACCGCCCGTCACGCAGCGGCAGTCCGTGAACAGCCGCGTCCGGCGGTATCGCGCCGCGAGTCCACTCGACGTGCGAGACCACCGCGCCGCCGCCGATCACAGCGTCCGCGCCGATCCGCGCGCACTCAAGATAACCGACCGCGCCGATCCGCGCGCCAGGCTCCGCGAGCGAACGCATGCCGGCGCCAGCCCACTCCCCCGCGCACAGCGTGCGCCGCCGCCAACCCAGCGCGCCGCAGTCGTCCTGCGCGCAGATCATCAGCGCGCGAAGCTCCTTCGTCGTGCCAAAATGGACAAACCGCGCGGGCGACAGGCAGATCATCTTCAGCGGATTGCCGCGCAGCGCGTCCCACAGCGCGCGGCGGCAGTCCATCAACGCGTCCGTGCGCCTGCCTTCCGCGTCCTGCGCGAGATAGGAATCCATAGTGGACTCGCCAGCCATCGGGTAAAGGAAGTCGCCGTAGAAACTCAGCCGCGCGCTCTCGCTGACGAATCGGTTCGCGGACTCGTCGTCCTCAACCAGATCGGCCAGCCGATCCATCAGCGACGAATCGAGCCATACCGCGCCCGTATCGAGAAACACGCGGTTGTCTCCGCGCACCGCGCCGCTCTCGCGCAGCGCCTCCAGCGGCTGCTTATGCATGAACGCGCGTACAAACCCTCTGTCGTCGCCGAGGAACACGCCGTGACGCTCCCCAGCCTCCGCGGGCACGCCTACGGTCAGGCACGCCGCGCGCGACCACTCCAGATCGATCTGCAGAGGGCTGAACAACAGCAGTACGTCTCCGCACAGCGTGAGCATCCCGCCGGGCACGCGCGCGGGCACCCCCGACAGCGCAATCATCAACTCGTCAAACAGCGACGATCCGCGCCCGTCCGGCAGCAGCCTGGGAGCCGGAGAGAACAGCTTGCCCAGCGCGGAGTATTGCGGCACGCGCTGGCTGTCTCCGCCCGAATGGATCGCCAGCACGCGCCGATCGGCGAACGAGCCTCCGCCCGAGCGCGCGCGCAGTATCCTCAACAAATTCAGCGTCGCGCCCCCGCTGCCCACCCTGCGGCCTTCCGGATCGGGGATGACGCTGTAGCTCGTCTGCGCGGGCAGCCATCCGCGCTCGAGACGGCGCTCGATCTGCGCGCGGTACGCGTCCGCCTGCGCCTCGTTGGACGCGGTTATAACCACGTCCGACCATGTGCACCCGCCCGACGAGCGCGCCGTCGCGCGGTAATCCGTCCAGCTATCGTCCTGGCTCTGACGCAGAAACGCGGCGTTGACCTGCCGCATGGTTAATGATTCAGGCATGAAGAGGCATAGCCCTCCTTGTACGTTACCGCGCGCCGTCCGCGCGGCGACCATCATTCACACAATATGTCGGCGTAGCCTGCGTATGCCTTGCCCGCGGCGTACTCGCGGTCATACAGCGCGCGCGCCCTGCGCCCCATCATCCTCGCCTGGTGCGGACGCGCGGCTAGCTCCTCCAGCGCTCCGGCTATCGCCTCCGACTGCCCGTGATCGAAACTCAACCCGATTCCCTCGCGGAATATATCGCGCGCGATATCGTTCACGCGCCCGGATATCAACAGCACAGGCCTGCCGCTGGCGAGTATGCCCGCGTACTTGCTGGGCATCAGCGCGTCCCTGAACGCGCCGTCGAATATCACGACCGATATATCCGCCTTCGCCAGCCTCTCGCTGATACGCTCGGCGGGAGCGTATCCCTCGAACAGCGCGTTGGGCAGTCCTTCGGCCTCCCTCTTTATCGCGTCGTAATGCGAGCCTCCGCCCGCGATCTGGAACAGTATCCCTTCATTATCACGAAGCCGCCGCATCACGTCCAGCAGCGTATGATACTCATGAGCCGCGCCGAAATTGCCGCTGTACTGCACTACGAACGGCGGCGACGGATCGCAGGGCAATACCCTCACCTGCTCCAGCGCGGGATTGGGTATCACGCGCACGCCCTCCAGCCCGTATATCGCGCGCAGATGCGCAGCCATATCGGTCGATATCGCTATCACGCGCGCGCAGGACTGCATCGCCCAGCGCATCACCGCTCTTAGCGCGCGGCACAACAGCCCGTTCGCGCGCGCCGATCCCGCCGCGATAAGCACGTCGGGATACAAATCCTGCGCGCTCATATACAGCCGAAACCCGCCCAATAGATTCTTTGCCGCGAGTACCGCGACCGCCAGCGGCGGAGCCGTTGTGACCAGCACCCGGGCATGCCTGGGCGCGCGCCAGAAAAGAAGCGCCAGCATGAACGTCAGTTGATTAAACAGCTTGCCGGGGATGGAGGATTTCGGAAAAGCGGTGTTCCATAATCGACGAACGATAACGCCGTCGCCGCCGTCGCGATCAGGCGCGCCGCCCGCGTCCTCATAATACGCCCGCCCGCAAACCACCGTGACGGACTCGAACCGCCCGGATCGGGCTAGGCTACGCGCCAGCTGCTGCGCGATCTGTCCCGTCGCGGCGGTTTCAGGCGGATACTGCTGGTTTATAATCACTAGATGATACATGTATGTATTCCTTCCGCAGGTATCGCGGACGCGATGATAGGCTTACGCGCGACGGCGCGGATACACCCGCGCGCTCTCCGCGTCGTAGCGCGCGAACCAGTCGTTCTGCCTGGATCGGGGACGCTCGCGAGCGTCCGGCTCGTCCTCCATAATGTCCTCGACCGCGCCGCCGCCCTCCTGTATCCCGCGCGCCGTCAGCACGCACAGCGCGGAGTACAGTATCACCTTTATATCCAGTTTCAGCGAGAGGTTGTCGGCATAATACGCGTCCAGCGCCGCCTTGGTCCGCGCGCTCACGCAGTCGCGGCCGTTGACCTGCGCCCAGCCCGTTATGCCCGGCCTCACCCGGTACGCTCCCATCGCCATGCGCGCGTCGTGTATATCCCCCTCCTCGGGGACGAGCGGACGCGGCCCGATCAAGCTCATCTCGCCGCGAAGCACGTTGATCAGCTGCGGCAGTTCGTCGATGCTGGACTTGCGCAGAGTGCGCCCCAGGCTCGTGATCATGCCGCGCGGATCGGGCAGCTCGCCCGTCGCCACGGATCGAGGCGCGAACGTATACATCGTGCGGAACTTGTATATGCGGAACAGTCGCCCGCCGCGCCCAACCCTGCGCTGCAGGAAGAACACCGGACCCGGCGAATCCAGGCAAACCATGATCGATATCGCGGCGAACAACGGCGCGAACGCGATCAGCATCAGCGAGGCCAGCGCGATATCCAGCATCCGCTTCACGCGCGGGTACATATATCCACCTCCGCGCTCACAGCGGGCAGTCGCGGTTCAGCGGCTCGTGGATGAATTTGCGCGATCCGTCCGCGAACGCGCCGACCGTATCCCCGCGTCCTATCAGTTTATACTTATATGTGGTCAAGCCCTCCATGCCGACGGGGCCGCGCGCGTGCAGTTTGCCCGTGGACACTCCCACCTCCGCGCCCAGTCCGAACCGATATCCGTCGGAGAAGCGCGTCGACGCGTTCCAAAACACATCCGCGCCGTCCACCTCGTTCATGAACCTAGCGGCGGCCTGCGCGCTCGGCGTGACGATAGCGTCCGTGTGCCCGGAGCCGTACTTATTGATGTGCGCTATAGCCTCGTCCAGGCTGGGCACGATCCTCACCGATATGATCCGGTCGAGATACTCCGTATCCCATCCGTCGTCTCGAAACTCGCAGTCCGGCAAAGCCGCGCGTATGGCTGGCAATACGCTTTTCGCGGCGGCCTCGTGCACCAATAGCGTCTCGGCCGCGTTGCACACGGCGGGATACTGCATCTTGCTGTCGCGGACGACGCGCGCTGCCATATCGGGATCCGCGTCCTTATCCACGTATACATGGCACAACCCTTCGGCGTGACCCATCACGGGTATGCGCGTGTTGTCCATGATGTATTTCACGAACCCGCCGCCGCCGCGCGGTATCAGCAGGTCTATGTATTCGTCCAAGCCCAGCATCGCGTTTACGTCCTGGCGGGACTCCAGCAGAGCGCACCATCCGCCGGGCTCGGGCACGGCGCGGATCAGCGCGTCGAACAACGCGCGGTTGGTGCGCCTAGCCTCCGATCCGCCCTTGAGCATCACCGCGTTGCCCGTCTTCAGGCACAGCGCGGCGATCTGCACCAGCGCGTCGGGCCGCGACTCGAATATCATGCCTATCACGCCCAGTGGGCATGATACGCGGTATAGCTCCAATCCTTCCGCCAGCAATGTGGATTCCAGCGTGCGCCCCAGCGGATCGGGCAGAGCCGCCAGCGCGCGCAGTTCGTCTATGGATTCCCGGAGCTTATGCTCGTCGTATCTCAAGCGTTTCACCAGCGGCTCGGGCAGGGACGACGCGTCCGCGAGATCCAGCCTGTTTGCGGCGAATATAGATTCGCTGTCCGCGCTTAGGGAGTCGGCTATAGCCGCCAGCGCGCCGTTCCGGACGGATATGGAAGCCGCCGCAAGTTTCCTTGACGCGTCTTTAGCCGCGCGGGCTTCGTCCAGCAACCGCATGATCATCACCCCTTAATCCGTAACAATTATAAACGAATCCGTCAGAAATGTCAAAACATTGACAGACATTGCCTGGCACTGCTATGATACAGGCTGGATCGTCCGCGCATACTATAAATCGGGAGGTTATAGCAATGGCTTTATTATATAACGCGGCTATCGTCGGCGCGACAGGTATGGTCGGGCAGAGGCTCGCGACGCTGCTGGCTGATCATCCGTGGTTCAAACTGGCTGCCGTCGCAGCGTCCAAATCCTCCGCCGGGAAAACCTACGCGCAGGCCGTTGAGGGCCGATGGGTCATGCCGGAGCCGCCGCCTGAATCCGCAGCGCGGCTTACCGTTATGGACGCTTCCGATATAGAGGCCGTCGCGTCGTCCTGCGACTTCCTCTTTTGCGCGATCAACCTCAACGAGGAGGACACTCTCGCGCTAGAGGAATCATACGCGCGCTCGGGCACGCCGGTCATATCCAACAACAAGGCCGCGCGCATGCTCCCCGACTCGCCCATGCTCATCCCCGAACTGAACCCGCACCACGCGCCCGTCATAGAGCTTCAGCGCAAGCGGCTGGGCACCAAGACCGGATTCATCGCGGTCAAGCCCAACTGCTCGATACAATGCTACGCGCCCGCGCTGCACCCGCTGATAGATTATCGGATCGAGAAGGTATTCGTATCGACATACCAGGCCATATCGGGCGGGAGCAAGACGTTCTCCACGTATCCGGATATACTCGATAACATCGTGCCGTATATCCCCGGCGAGGAGGAAAAGAGCGAGCGCGAACCGCTAAAGATATGGGGCGTGCTCACCGCCGACGGGATCAAGCCCGCCGAATCGCCTATAGTAAGCGCGCATTGCGTTCGCGTGCCTGTCAGCGACGGACACCTAGCCACGGTATCGGTCAAGTTCACCCGCAAGCCGTCCATGAAGGATATCATCGACCGCTGGCGCGCGTTCGAGCCGCTGCCCCAGCGATGGAACCTGCCCAGCGCGCCAAAACCCTTCCTTCAATATCTGGATGAACCCGACCGCCCGCAGACCAAACTCGACCGGGATTTCGGGCGGGGCATGGGCGTATCGATAGGACGGCTGCGCGAAGACGCTATATTCGACTATAGATTCGCGGCCCTCTCGCATAATACTATACGGGGCGCGGCGGGAGGCGCGGTGCTGACCGCCGAACTGCTCGCCCGGGAGGGATATATCGTTAGGAAATAGGAGGCGCGCAATGAAGATCATACCGTTCGCGGGCGCGGCGACCGCGCTGATTACCCCGTTTACGCCGTCGGGAGACGTGGATTATCCCGCGCTGGAGCGGTTGATCGAAAGGCAGATTCAATCGGGGATATCCGCGCTCGTCATTTTGGGCACGACCGGAGAACCGTCCACCCTCGACATTGCCGAACAGGACGAGATTCTGCGGCGCGCGGTCTTAATCTCCGGCGGCAGGGTAAAGATTATCGCCGGGGTGGGCGGCAACAACACGGCGCATTGCGTCCAGCGTTGCGGTCGGGTTCGCGATCTGGGCGCGAGCGCCGCGCTCGCCGTCACCCCTTATTATAACAAAACCAGCCAGTCCGGACTGGTAGCGCACTTCACCTCGCTGGCTGAGGCTTCCGATATCCCGATAATCGCGTACAACGTGCCCGGACGCACCGGACTCAACCTTACCCCCGACACGATGGATATACTCGCCGATCATCCCAACATAACGGGATTGAAAGAGGCTAGCTCCAATATAGAGCAGATAGTCGATCTGTTCGCCCGCGTGCATGATCGCGCCGCGATATACTCCGGCAGCGACGATCAAAATTTCGTATACCTCGCTCTGGGCGGCGAGGGCGTGATCAGCGTGCTGTCCAACCTCGCGCCGCGCGGGGTGGCTAGGCTGTGCCAAGAGTGCGCGTCAGGGGACTTCGCGTCCGCGAGGGAAACGTCCAGGAAACTGCATCCGCTCTCGAAAGCGCTGTTCTGGGAGACCAGCCCCATCCCGCTCAAGGCCGCGATGGCGCGCGCCGGATTGTGCGGGGATACCGCGAGGCTGCCACTGGTCGGCATGAGGGAGGATCTCAAAGCGAAGCTGTTC
>JAIRSO010000035.1 GCA_031255415.1 Oscillospiraceae bacterium | reverse complement strand
CGCCTTCGAAGAATCCGTATTGGAACGGAGACCAGGGCTGTACGGTGATCTCGTTCAGCCGGCAGTAATCCAGCGTGGAGCCGTTGCGGTTGATTCCCGTGTCGTCCTGCATGTTGACGTGTAAGCCCTCGGCTACCAACCCAGCGTGAGGGATGCTCAACTGCAGCTGATTCGCCACGATCGGCTGTTTGAGCGAGGCCTGCAATAGTTTCATCTGACCCGGGTTCTGGTTCGACACGCCGAAATGGCGCACCTTGCCCGACGACTTCAGCCGATCGAACGCCTCGCCTACCTCGTCCGGCTCGACCAGCGCGTCCGGGCGGTGCAGTAACAGCACGTCCAGATATTCGGTGTTGAGCCGCTTTAGGCTGCCGTCCACGGCCTCCAATATGTGCTCGCGCGAGAAGTCGAACATCCGGCCCGGCACGATGCCGCACTTGCTCTGAATCAGCATCTTTTCGCGAAGTTTCGGCGACATGCCGATCGCGCGCGCGAATATGGTTTCGCACTCCCCGCGTCCGTAGATATCCGCGTGGTCGAAGAAGTTCGCGCCCGCGTCTATCGCGGCGTTTATGAATCGCGCGGCTTCTAGGTCGCTGAGCTTATTGATGCGCATGCACCCGACCGCGACGCACGGTACCGTTAGACCCGATTTTCCCAGCGGTATAGTTCTCATTATGGTTCCTCCTAAACGATGTTGGACGACGTGCATTCCACCTTGATGGCGTTATCTTTCAGGCGCGTGAGCCTTGCCTTGTTGCCCTCGCCGTCGTCCAGCGTCATCTTTTCCAGTTCATACTGCACCATGAAGTTGACGACGTCGCCCTCCACGAACCCTACCCAGCCTTTGCGCGTGGGTTTGGACGATTTTTCGGCGGCCTCGCGCTCCTTGATGCGCTCGTCGAATACGGACTGCTGATCCATTAACGCCTCCTGTAATGTCCTCAATTGTAATAATACAGCGCCGAACATAAATTATCCGACTATCCGAGCGGATTGTCAAGCCGCGCGCTACTATGGGTTGATATCCTCAAACACGCATGGCAGCAGCCGTTTGAACGCGTCCAGCATCGGCCTTGTTAGTTCCAGCATCTGCGGGTGCGCGGACTTATCCGCGCGCAGCTTGAAGAAGTGCCGCCACTCGCGCAGGTTCATCGTCGATATCAATTCGGTTTTGACGCTGTTGGGCAGAACGCCGCGCGCCTCCTGCGGGCTTGATCCGGATCGCAGCAGATCAAGGTACGCGCGCTCGGCGATCCGCATCGCGTCGCGCCATATCGCGAACCGTTCGCCGTCCTCGTCCCAGTAACACGGCTTTATGAATGTGATCTCGCCGCCGAACTTGCTCCTGCCGTAGTTGCAGTACCGCGTGCTCTCCTGCGAATAGCTGGCGATCCGGTGCCGCACCCACTCGTGAGACACGCCCCTATCGCACACCACGCGCACCGACAGCGACACATGCTCGATTACGGACTCGTGCCCGCTTTTGATCAACGCGCGGACGAACCCCGGCCCGGTATCGTCCGTCATGCGGTGCTCGCTCTTGTAGCACACGCGCCCCGCGCGCTCCACGCGGGAGGCGACGCTCGACTCGTAGGCCGGGTATTCGTCCGGCGAGGCGGGTATATCGAGTATCTCGAAGCCAGGCTTTATTATCCTCATCGATCAAACCGTCCCGTCCGGGGGTATGCCGCCCACGTTGTCCAGCACGTAGTGCGGCCTGTACGGGAACGACTTCACGCCCTCCCGCGACGTGACCCCGGATAACACCAGCACGGTGTCTATCTCGGACTCGATCCCGGCGATGATATCGGTATCCATGCGGTCGCCGACGATCGCGGTCTGCTCGATCGGCACGCCCAGGCGCTTGATCGCGTGGCGCATCATCAGCGGGTTGGGCTTGCCGACATAGTACGCGGACTTGCCCGACGCGAGCTCGATAGGCGACACCAGCGCGCGGCACGCCGGAGCGACGCCCTGCTCGGTCGGCCCGGTCAGATCGGGATTGGTCGCGACCAGCTTCGCGCCGCCCAGAGTCAACCTCACCGCGTGCTCGATCTTCTCAAAACTGTACGCGCGAGTCTCGCCCACGACGACATAATCCGGGCTTACGTCGTTCATCGTGAATCCCGCGTCGTACAGCGCGCCGACCAACCCCGGTTCGCCTATCACGTACAGGCTGGCGCCCGGCTGCTGGCTGCGCAGAAAACTAGCCGTGGCCAGCGCCGACGTATAGAAATGATCCTCGCCGACGCGTAGACCCATCCGACCCAGTTTGGCCTGCAGCTCCCTAGGCGAGCGTTCGCTCGAGTTGGTCAGGAACAGGAATTTCTTCCCCTCCTTGATAAGCCAGTCCACGAACCCCACCACCCCTTCGAGCAGCCGGTTGCCGTGGTATATCACGCCGTCCATGTCGCATATGAAGCCCTGCTTCGCGCGCAGCGCGCTTAGGTTTTGTTCCGTCTGATCCGGCATAGTACCTCCGCCAGCGTTCGAGTTGGTCTGTCCATCGCCGACAGCATACACTATCGCCGCCATTTTTTCAAGCCGGCGCTGGAATCGCGAATTTTGAGCTTGCATATTGGCTGGATTTAGGTTATTATATCTATGGGCTCGGAGAAGTACCCAAGAGGCCCAAGGGGCTCCCCTGCTAAGGGAGTAGGCTGGGAAACTGGCGCCCGGGTTCGAATCCCGGCTTCTCCGCCAA
>JAIRSO010000051.1 GCA_031255415.1 Oscillospiraceae bacterium | reverse complement strand
TCGTTAGCGCTCTGGCGGATATTAAGCGCGCCTCCGGACGTAGCCACTCTCAACAGATTCACTCCCTTACTCCCACCCTTCTTTACAACTCTGGCGCTCATCGCGCTCACCCCGCTTGCGGAACCGGACTCTCCGTTCTCGTAATCGATGATCTTCATCCACGCGACGTGCGTCCACGCGTTCTTGATCGTGGACTGATACACCCCGCCCCTGGACGCGGACGCGTGCACAATCACCTGATCCGCAGCCCAGCCTTTTTGTTTACCCACATACACCCCTACATGCCCATAATCCCCATCAGGCCACTGCGGGGTCGGCGAGTCGCATATATACACCAGCGCGCCGGGCACGAGCTTCCCTAGCCGCTGAGCCTCCCTCAACGTCCAAGTCCCCTGCATGATCGTGCGCCACGCCGTGTTGCTGCCCCTCGGAACGTCGGCCTTTTTCCCGCCCAACTCCTCAACGCACCATCCCACTAGATTGATGCAATCCGTACCAGCCGGCGATCTCCCGCCCAGCACATACGGAATCGCCGGAGTGCGAACCTTTTCGACGGTTTTGTTCGCCAGGTCAATCGCGTTTATCATTCGCGGACACCTCTTCCATATATATATCTATCCCGCCCGCCCACCCTAGGCCATCGCCGCGCGCTCAACCCATCCTGATCCTAACCATACAAACCCCGGGCGCGGCCTCCGGCGAAAACCCTATCGCGCTAGACGACTCGCCGAACGAGCGCACGGGCAGCCCGCCCATCGCGCCAGCGCCGAACCCGCCGTAACTCGCCTCTATCGGACTCAAATCCACTCTCCCCGATCCAGCAGCCAGCCTCCAGTACGCGCTAGCGCCAGGCTTAACGAACGGCAGCGCCTCGCACCCGCCGCCTCCCCTGCCAGGCGTGGACAGCGCGGAGTCCGTGGGCGCGGTCGCACCGCCGCCAGTCCCGCAGGGATATCCTTCATCACCGTATAACCAGTATTCGCCGGTGAACCCCGTGCCCGCATGCGGCGTAGAGCTGCCAGCGATCGCGTTCCCGCCAGGCGCGGCGGAGATCGTCACGTCCGAATCCAGCACGATAGAGCTGGCCTGTCCCGTCACGCCGATAACGACGGCATGAGCGCCCTCGCCCAGCGTCTGATCCAACGCAAAGGATTGATATCCGCTGCCTCCTCCAGGCCTAGCCCGGTACCACACATAAGCGTCCTCGCTGGCAGACGCGCCTTTCCCGCCGCCTCCAACCAGATACACGTCAACAGTATACGGTTTATCGGCGGTAAGCGTCCCGCTCCCCAGCAGCAGAAACTCGCAGTACCATAACCCGTTATACTGAACCGCGCGCCGCTCGAATCGTCCCGAATAAGCGACGCCAGGCCAATCCATAACCGCGGACACGCCGCCAAACACCTTCACAACGGAATCCATTCTCGCGCCTCCCCTTCATTTAATCAATGCGCTAGCTGAAGCGTCTGCGTTATCGATCCGACAGCCTGCTCCATCTGGGTTATCTCGCCGTCAAGATCGGCGATCATCTGCTCCAGTTGATCCAGCGACGTTCTAAGCTCATCCGTGCGAGACTCGATCTCTTCAGCGAGCCTGTCCAGTTTATCGTAAACAGCGACGTCTTCAGTCAATGCAACCCAAGCGGACGGCTGAGAGGGATCGCCCTGCACGCACATGTAAACAGCGCCGTTAACCGTGATAGCTTGATCGCCAATAGACGCGCCGGTAAGCGCGAGCAAGCCGTCCTCGTCCTCCGCGCTGAATATAGCGTGCCCGCCGTCGCCAGCGCCGCCAGCGTCGGGCAACGAGAGAACCAGTTTCATCCCGTCAGGCTCTTGAACGAAAGCAGCGGCGGGTTTGGCGTTAGGAGGAAGAAGCGCGATCCGTGCGCTGATCCCGGCGAACGCGTTAGCGAACGCCAGCACCTCCGATACCCAGTCGGGTTTGGGCGGGGACGCGCCTTCATAACCGCCAGGCGATACCCACCCGATAACCGACCACTCCGCGCGGCGTTCGCCCGTTCCCGATTCAGCGTGGGTATCGTCGGCTGAATCGGCACGGACCGTTATCCATAACGCGCCGGATACGGCGAGATCAGAATCCTCCAGTATGTAACTGATCTCGCCATCGCGATCAGCGCGAAGTCCAACGGAAGCAGGGTATGTCCATCCGTCGGATCGACGCAAATGAATAGAGTAAACAGCGCCGGGTATGCGTTCTTCAGCACGAGCCACATCTATAATAAGCTCCGTAGACAGCGACTCCCCAGCCGAGCCAAACGCGAGCATGGTTTCCTGTTGTGTTCCCCAAACAAGTGTTATCCTTTGCATAGACTCACTCCTCCAAGCAGTCAGTCGCGAACGCCTGTAACAATTAGCGAGTAGTTAACGACGCGCTCAGGCTTGCGCGCGGCGTATAAGGTTAAAGTACCGGAACCAGCGGCGCCAGAGCCAAGAACAGGTTCGGTTAAGCTGTCCGGCGCGATGATAACTGTAACGTCAGTGCCGGAAGCGGAGATCGAAGAGTGGGACGCGGTGGCTTGCCAGAAGCCAAGGGTGTCGTCAAGAGTCCAGTCGGATGGAGGGATAGCGCCAGATGAGCGGGTTTTTTCGTAAAGAGTGCCGGGGGATGCGGTGGTGAGTTCGGATACGGAGGTCTGCAAGAGGGCAACCGCCGACGATAAGCGCGCTTCAGCGTTATCGTCAAGGAGATCCTGGACAGTGGATAGCCATTGCGCGAATTGGTCGCGGGCAGTGTCGAGCCAGTAGTCGGATTCCTGGTGTATGGCAGAAAACCAGGAGGAAAACGCGGACTCAAATTGAGCGAAGAGATCCGAAGCGTCAACCTCAAGCAAAGAGTGCATAACGCCGCAAACAGAGGAATCCCAGCGCGTGTCAGTAACGTCGGATTGGGAGACGGAAGTAGCGGTAGGAAGGATGAGCACGCGCGCCAGCATGATATCCCAAGCGTGATTGTCGCGCAAAAGGGAGGGTGCGGCAGGGGTGGATGAAGGTGCGCCGCGCTCAAGGCGCTCAGAGATAGTCCGCGCGTCAAAGTCGCATCGGATTATAACTGAGTCAACGTGGGGTAAGGCGCCGTCGGGAGGGGTAATAGTGAGGGTTTTCTCGGATGAGTTGACGCCAAGGCGGCCGTGTATGACGCATCGGCCAGGGAGGATGGATAGATCCCACCCGCCCAAGGATTTGACCATAAGGCCGTTGCCAGGCGAAGGGTGTACCCCGTCGGCAACGACGCTAGCCAGCATAGCGGCAACGTCCGCCGCGTCGTAAACCCTATCGCCGTTTACCGCATTGAACGGTATCATCAAGTCCAGCATGCTTGCCTCCTCAAAGTGATAATTATGCGCGGTTAGGATAGACTCCCCTGGCCAAGATGGTCCAGCGGCACGCTGGTCAGGGGGTCAAGGGGGGCGGACAGCCCCCCTGCGGGGTGCGGGGCAGCGCCCCGCGTCTCCCGCGAACTCCCAACGTCACCCCACACGTAAACCTAAGCCCCGAAGGGGCAAAGCGACCATGCCCTGCCGCTTGCGCGGCTTACGATGGGCTAACGAAGTTGGGGTGCGGGGCAGCGCCCCGCGTCTCCCGCGAACCCCCAGCGTCACCCCCCGTAAACCTAAGCCCCGAAGGGGCTAAACAACCATGCCCTGCCGCTTGCGCGGCTTACGATGGGTTATAACGAGGTTGGGGTGCGGGGCAGCGCCCCGCGTCTCCCGCAAACCCCCAGCGTCACCCCACGTAAACCTAAGCCCCGCAGGGGCTAAACGACCATGCCCTGCCGCTTGCGCGGCTTACGATGGGTTAACGAGGTTGGGAGGGTACGCTGGGGCGCTGCCCCAGACCCCGCAAGGGGGCTGTCCGCCCCCCTTGACCCCCTGACCAGCGTGCCGCTGGACCATCTTGGCCAGGGGAGTCTGTCCTTACCCGCCGCGTGTCTCGCTTACAATGCCCCCATCTGAGCTAGCCGCGACTGCGCTCCGCCCGCGTAGCGCTCTTCTAGCGCCCTCACCCTCGACGCTGCGTCAACGCCCCAGCGCCTTGCGCGCACCCTCACTATATCCCCTAGCCTCAACTCCGCGCCCATCGTCCGCTTGGCATACTCCACCGTCCCCGCTACCTCTACCCCCCGCTCCCCTGCCCTGATCACCCCCTTCGCATACGCCCTCATCGCCCCTTGATACTGCGCGTTCGTCAGTTGCACCGACCCCCCTGCACTCCCTGGCGGCTTCCCTATCGCGCTTCCTGCCCCATCCGTCACACTCCCCCCACTAAACCTCACCGCCCTCTCAAACCTCTCCAACCCTTCCACCCTCTCCCCTATCGCCTCCTGCCTTCCGTCCACTACCACCTTCCTTGCCACCCCTGATTGCGCATCCTTCTCCCCTATCACATACACTACATTTGCATACCCCTCCACACTGTCCACTGCCTTCAACCCTGCCAGACTATCAAACTCCGGATCTATAACCACCTGCTCTACCACCCCCTCATCGAACCTGTCCTCCCCCTCGTACAATTCCAGCCTCATCTCGCACCTTGCCGGATCGAACGCTGTCCTCACCCCTAACCCACTCCCTTTACATATCTCCACTACTGCATCCAACAGCGTCTCCCCTGCCGTCACGTACTCCACATCCTCTCCCAACCCATCCCCTTCCGCCATACTCCACCTGGGAAACCTCCTCCCTTTATCCCCGAATACATCCTCGCACAACCTCCTCACCACAAACCCTGCCTTCCCACTATAATACCCTGCATCCGGCAAACACCTCCTCCCTAACAACGCCGTTAACGTCCTCCCTTTCACATTCAACTCTACCCCTCCATATCTCTGCTCCATCCCCACCGCCTCTATTATAAAAGCCTCCTCCCCCCCTTTCGGCCACACTAATTGACCGGGCGCCAACCTGCTCCTGTCATCCAGCACCCCTAACGCCGTTACGAACTCTATCCTCCCAGGCTCGTCATACTTCCTCACTATACTCACCCTCTCACAACTCTCCACAATCCCCAGCGCCTCGTTCTCATTCGCGTCGAACACCCACAGCTCCATACTCTCCTCCTCCTTCGCACCGCCACCGCCATCACACGCTAAAATACCCTGGCCTAAACGCAATCGCCACGGTCAGCGCCTCTTCACCATCCACCGCGCCCGCTCTGAACAGATTATCCCCGGGCTCCATCTGCAAGAATGTGCTATTGGTATCAACATACCTCAACCCATTCTCCTCCCTCCCTTCAACCCCATACCTCTTTACATACTTCCCTCCTACCCCTGTGCCTATCTCTAGCGACTCCCCTTCTTTCAATACCCCTTTAATCCTCATCTCCTCATCCGTGCCCGGCCTTGACACGAACGGCTGATCTACATCCCCGGCGGCATATATCCTTATAATCATCCCTGCCTTTGCATCCCCCGGGTTGTACACATTCACCGCCGCGCCTGGCGTTCTCCCTCCAAACTGGAACCCTTCCTCCATGCTCCATGGAAACTCCACTCCTCCTGCCCACCCGGACAAACTCGCCGCCTTCTCTCCCCCCGTCTCTTCCCACCATGGCGACGGCGCGGCTAACGTTATCTTAAACCTCGTCCCTTCCACCCCTCCAAACGCCGGTCCCTGCTCCACTACGCAGCATATTCTCCTTTCAAACGCCACCCCATCCTCCACCCTGCGCAGCGTCATCCAGCCCGGCTCCAACGGCGATAAACACGCCGCTAGCCTCCTCCTACTCACCTCTACACTCCCTGTCACAAACCCCTCTAGCGTTATCACCCTCCGCCTCACCCTGCTGGATACCCATACCGCCCCAGCCTGCTCGGGAGGATCTATCGCGTATATGTCCACTCCCATGTCATACAACCCTTGCGCCGACGTTAGCACATACTCCGCGCCCTCCTTCGCCGTGCTTAGCGTCGCGGTTAATCCTCGCGCGCTTTGATAAACCAGCTCCATCGCCAAACTCCTTCCCGCCCGCGCTCTACTCAATCCAACCGAACATATTATACAACCACCACCTCCAGTTGTCAACCCCTTAAACAAAATTTAGTTGTGGATTATATCGCACCCTTACTCCGTCTATTAAATAAGAATAACCGGAGGGATAACCATGCCTGAATCAGCAGCCGCGCCGGCGAGCAAGGACGCGGCGGCCAAATATCGCGACCGTATGCGCGAGTCCGCAGAACGCCGCGCCAACGAAACATCCCCCACTCCATCTCAGCACGCCTTACACGGCGCGCAGTCTTGGGAGCGCGCACGAGTCGCGGCTCGGCTTGCCGAACCAGCCGCAGGCTCTATGAAACCATCCGCGTCCCCTCCCGCTCGACCATCTAAACTAGCCCGCGAGACGCGCATGACCATCCCCGCCGATCCATCCCCTTCAGGCTCGCGCCCCAAAGACGCGCGCCGCCAGGCTGGCGAGGCCGCGTTAGCCCGACCCATACGCGACGCAGCCCGAACAGCCGCGGAATCATCCTACTCCGCGCCTATGCAGTCGCGGCAGTACATAACCCCGCACCCCGCTGATCAATTCAATTGGATACGCCTATTCATCCTATCGTTCCTCATAATAGCGGCGATGACTGTCGGCGCGCACGTTTTCCTTAACAGAACGGATCAGGGGCAATTCCTACTAGCCACTTATGGACGCGCGGCCGACTCCGGCGCTTACGCCCGGCTTGGACGCAAACTAATGAACGAAGGCAGCGTACCCAGCGCGGTGCGCGCGTTCGAGATGGCTCTTAGCGAAGACAGCCAAAGCCTGCCCATACTGTTGGATCTAGGAAACGCGTACGAGGCGAACGAGCAATTCGACCGCGCGGAACTGGCTTACCGCCGCGCCATATCCCTCTATCCCTCCAACTCCGAACCTTACCAACGCATAATCAGCCTGTTCCAAACGCTTGATAAACCTTGGGAAGCCATGCAGTGCATGCAGTACGCGTTCGACCAAACCGGCGACGACGCGTTTACACAGATGCTGGCCCGCGCGCGCCCGGACTACCCGCGAGTATCGGCTGTCGGCGCGGTCTACGCCACGCCCATCACGATCGAGCTTACCACCAACCAGCAGAACGCCGATATCCGCTACACCCTAGACGGCAGCGATCCATATGTCGGCGTACTATACACCGATCCCATCTACCTGGAGGAACGCGACGAACCGTATACGCTTCGCGCGGTTATCTTTGTTGACGGACGCGTATCCGCAGAGCAGAAGCAAACCTACACGATCCGCACAGCCGCGCCAAAGATGCCGGAATCCAATCTTAAACCCGGCACATACGACACGGCGCGCACGCTGGCCTTGCGCGCGGAGAAGGACTGCGTCATCCATTACACAACGGACGGCTCCCCCGCCACTGTCGATTCCAAAGTATTCGAACCGGGATCCCTAATAACCCTTCGCAAAAGCAGCTCGACGACGGTGCGCGCGATAGCCATAGCCCCAAACGGCAAGATATCCAACGAGATGAGTATCCGTTACGTATGCGGCGGAACGGTCAAGACCTCTCTCCTTGAGAAGGATACATTCGACAAACTAACGCTATACTCCACCACGCGCGCGCAGTTCATCAACCGATTCGGCGCGCCGGACAGCGTGGTTCCGGGCGGATCGGACGCGCAAGGCGAGTACTCTATACTACATTTCCCATTTGGTTACGCGGTGTTCCGCGACGCGGACGATCCGGACGCGTCCGTCCTTGCCGAGCTAAGCGTCAATGACGACAGCATAAAGGGGCCTCGCGGGGTGACGGTCGGGATGAGTCTATCCGACGCGATGGCATTATTCCGCGACGAGGGCGGCGAAGACGACGGAAACGGCAACCGCGTATTATATTCGTTTATATCCGGTGTAGCGGAGGGTAACATGGGGTTGCTGCGCCGCGTAAGCGACGACGAGTACGAGGTGAGATATTATACGCGGTTGACAAGGGATTACATAGAGCTAGCGGTATTCGCGAAAGACGGGATTGTAACGCGGCTGGAGTGGCTCAGGTACCGGGCGCCGCAGAGCTAGAGGACTCGCCCCATCGTAAAAACTAGGAACGCCCCCATAGGAGGCGCTCCCAATCATCAATGTAGGCGCTCCCAATTATTAATGTAGGCGTTCCCATTCATCAATACCTCACAACAGTCTTGCGCGCTTTCAGCGCCTGCCCGGGTCTATTCGTAATAATCCCATCGACTCCTTGCCGAATCGAGCGCGCGATAGCGGCGGGCGCGTCCACCGTCCATAACCTTACCAGCATACCCTCGTCATGCGCGCGATCGATAAACTCGCTCATCCGCACCCGCGCAAGCGGCGCGTGCAGAGCCTCCGCGTTAATAGTCTTCGCGAAATCCCACGGCGCGCGCTGACCTATGTCAATCAGTATAGCCACCCTAGCGTCCCGCGAGAGCGATCGGATCGTTTCCAGATAACCCATCTCAAATGACGAGAACACCACGCGATCCATCATCCCGGACGCGATTGCCAGCTCCAGCGCGGCGGGAGCCAAACCCGGATCATACCCGCGCGCCTTCTTTAGCTCAATGTTAAGCTGCAATCCGGACGAGGCCATCAGCGCGAGCGATTCCTCCAGCGTAGGGATCGTCTCGCCGGCGAAACCTGGCCTCCGGCACGAATGATCATACCCGCGCAGCTCCGCGAGCTTCAAAAAGTTAACCTCGCCGGTACCGTTGCTGCATCGATCGATCGAATCGTCGTGGCAGACTACGGGCACGCCGTCGGCGGTGCGCTGCGCGTCAAGCTCAACGCCGTCCGCGCCCGCGTCTATCGCCAGTTGAAACGCCGAGAGCGTATTCTCCGGCGCGTTATGCGAGTCGCCGCGATGAGCCCATATTTGTACGGGCATAATGATCCTCCCCAGAGCGAACGCCGCGTATTAATCCAAACGCGAGAAAGCATCGTCCCATATTCATATAAGACGATGCTCTCCAGCGCCGGGTTCATGCCTATTGCGGGCTTTTGTCGTCGTCGCGTCCGCCGTCTTCCCTATTATAACCCTCCGGCTTCTTGCCGATCAAGCCGCCGGTTATCTCGCTCGTGTTTCTTTTTAGTTTCTCGACCATGCCCTTGCCCGAGCCCGTCGCAAGGAACGCGTATGCCAGCGCCGCCGCTATCACGAACAGCACGATCCATAGTATCCCCGTGCCCGCGCCGCTCGACTTAGTCTGCGCCGCCGCGCCGGTGTTCGCGCCGCTCTGCCCGTTCGCGCCCTGCCCGTATAGAACGGAAGTCATCGTAGTGGCGACCATCTTTGTCGCTTTCTGCGCGCGCTCTTTGCTGACCGTATGCGTGCCGAACTCCAGCAGTATCGACCTGGGCGACAAGTCCTGATTGTAACTGCCCTTGCCGATGAATATATCCTTCACCAGGCCCGGGTACTGCTCGTCCGCGACGGACTTGATCTGTTTGGCGAAATCCTTATTGGACGCGCTGTTCTGATTCGACCGCCCGACCAGCAGCCGCACCTTGGCGACGTCCTCGCCGTTGACTTGCGCGATGTACTCGTCAGGATCGGGCACGCCGTCGCGGTGAACGTCTATCAGAGCGTCGGGCATAGACTTCATCAGGGTCGCCGCCGTTTGCCTGGAGCGGCGATACGCGCCGTTATCGTGGGGCAGGTGCGACTCCGCGTTGAAGTCCACCTCCACGCCCTGTTCCTCGAACGCGTCCTTGAGCGCGTTGGCAACGTCCAGTATGCCGCCGCCGCTATCCTCGGACTCCGTTCCGTCCGACGGGATATACGATTCGTCCGTATGAGTGGCGTATATAGCCACCCGCCGCGCGCCGCCGGAGTTGTTCGCTCCGGAGCCGCCCGCCTCGAGCGCGAAAGCGGCTCTGAGCCACTCGACGCTGGGCATCTCTTCCGCGCCGGTATGCCGGGCGACAGCGGTCATCGCCTGCGCGTCCACGGATTCGATCACATAATGCTGGTTATCGCCGCTGATGTACTCGTCGTCCACATTGACGGACATGCCCACCGTGAACAGAACCTCCCCGGATTCCGCGCTCACGGTATAATATTTATCGCCGCGCTCAAACCAGGACTCGATACCGTCGTCGTCCGGCTCGACAGCGTCCGCCGCGACCCCGCGCGCCGGAGTGAGCAGCAGCGCCGCGATCACGATCAGAAGCGTCGCTATCCGCGCCCTGCGGCTTGCCAGCGCGCCGCGCCCGTTAGAGTTATCTTTGGAGAGAGTCAATGCGCCCGCCTCCCATCGCGCACCGCGCCGTCCTCGTTCTCCTGCCGACCCTTGCCGCGCGCTATGCGTTCGAAGATCTCGCCGATCAATTCCGATAGCATCACAGCCAGCAGGCCGGATATCACGATCGCGTCGAGCATCCCGCCCGTGCCGATCGTTATCAATTGATCAATACCCTGCACCCTGTTCGCGATCCCGATCGCAACATCCACGAGTATCAAGCCCAGCACCGCGCTGATGAACGCGCCGCGCCTGGACCTGCCCAGTATGTAAGCGACCACCCCGGCGGCTATGCCGTACAGGTAATTGGGATCGAACGCTATCGCGGCTGGATCGGACGGCATGAAGCGGTCGAGCGCGTAAATCGCTCCGGCGGTCAATACCGCGCCAATTATGCCGCGCCAGAAATCCCCGGGCGAGTCCGCCCGCGCCAGCACGTATACGCATATGCCCAGCGGCACCAACGCCCCGCCGATGCTGAATTGAACCGGACCCAGCGTTACCGGCGGGATTATCCCACCGATGAATATAGCTGCCATAGCGACCAGCGCGCCGCGGTCGCTTAGGCGCATGCGGTCCAGCACGCGCTGCCCGACCCCGAATATCACCAGCAGTCCCGCCACCAACAAGAGTATCATGCCAACGGACATGTCAGCACCTCGCTTTACTGTTACTTGCGTTTACTCGCATAGCGCCGTATTAGCCGCCACACCGTTTATGTTGGCAGGACAACCATAAATTATGCATAGAAATTTTGATCAGTAGCTGTCGGCTCATGTATTACGTTTTTCGCAACATTGTTAATATTTTTTACATAACGTTTGCCTTATCCCGCCGTCTCCAAATTTTCCTTTCTCCAGGCGGTAATCACGATCAAAACTATCTCTTATATATATTTAAATATATATTGACAAACTATGATACCGCATGTATACTTCTGATTACGAAATTGATTCGGTTATGAAAGGGGAATCACCAGAGTGAAGAGACGCTTCATCCCAATCCTCGCCGCCGCGCTATGCGTGATGCTGGCCGCGTCGCCGGCGCTCGCGCTCGACCTGCTTTCCGGCGAAGGCGTATATCCTCTGTCCACCGACCAGACGATAAGCTGGCTGGTGCTGGAAGGCCCGACGGTCAACACGGCGTTCGCGTCATGGGAGGAATCGCCGTTCCACCGCGACCTGATCGAACAGACGGGGGTTAATATCGACTGGCGTTTCGTGCCGCAGGGCGGCGAGTCCGCCGCGGTGTTCAACACCACCATCGCCAGCGGCGATTATCCGGACATAATCTTCTACGGCGGTGGACTGCTGACCAACAACATCTCGCTGTACATGGAGGACGGCGTAATCCGCGACCTGACGGAAAAGATGCCCGAATGGTCTCCTGCGTACTACGCGTTCCTCAACAGCAACGAGACATACCTGCGCTCCAAGAAAACCGACGACGGCAAACTATACGGCTACGGCTTCTTCCGCGAGGGCGGCGGCTGGAACGATAGTTACCTGGGTCCCGTCGTGCGCAAGGACTGGCTCGACGAGCAGGGACTCGAGCTGCCCGTTACGATTTCCGACTGGGATAACGTGCTGAAGGTATTCAAAGAGGAGTACAATGCCCCGCTGTCGTTCGCGTGGAGCCGCGTGCAGTCCACGGGCATATCGGGCGCGTTCGGCGCTTACGGCTGGTCCGACACGATCTTCTACATCGACGCGGACAACCAGATCAGGCTGGCTCAGGCGCAGCCCGAGTGGCGCGACTACATGGCGAAACTGAACGAATGGTGGTCGGCGGGATTGATCGACCAAGACGTGTTCACGCTCACCGACGCCGACGAGCAGACCAAGGCGCTCAACGGATCGGTCGGATTGTCGATAACGTCCATGGGACAGTTGAGCAACTGGCGCAAGGACGCGGCTAACGCCGGCAGCGGCGCGGAATGGATCGGCCTGCAGTACCCGCACGCCGACGACGGATCGCTGGCTATGGTGTTCGGCGGCTACGGCATAGGGCCGACCGTGTCGGTCATAACGTCCTCGTGCGGCGATGAGAAGCTCGAAACCGCGATGCGCCTGCTCGACTACGCGTATACGCAGGAAGGCTTCCTGTACTGGAACTACGGCACGCAGGGACTCTCATGGGATTATGACGCGGATGGCAATCCAGCCTACCTGCCCATAGTCGCCGACGATCCGGACGGCATCAACGACGCTATCTCCAAGTGGGGCGGATCGACATGGAGCGGATCATGCATCCAGGCGAACCTGCTGCTCTATTTGAAGAACACCCCGGAATCCATCGCGGCGAACGACCTATGGTTCTATCCGAACGAGGACGTAAGCGCGAAGTGGAAGTATCCTCCGGGAACCACGCCCACAGCCGACGAATCGCTGGAGGCGCAGGAGATCCTCTCCTCAATCGAGATCTATATCAAGGAAACGGCCGCGAAGCTCGTCACCGGCGAACAGTCCATCGATACGTTCGACCAGTTTGTCGAGACGCTCAACTCCATGGGTCTGCAGCGCGTAGTCGAACTGCGCCAGGCGGCCTATGACAGATTCCTCGCCCGCTGAAGCCGGCAAACGCTGTAAGGGGCGGCTCTCAACAGCCGCCCCCGTTTCAATGATACACGAGGCGCGGCAAGCGCTTAACTAAAATGAAAGGGCGGTTGATCCGTCATGACAAGCGCTGGCGCGGTTTCCCATGCCCCGCCCAAACGCACCGCCGGACAGATGATCGCGCGGGATTTCAGGGTAAACTGGGCAAAATACCTGATCGTGCTCCCAGTGCTCGCGTATCTCGCGCTATTCGCGTATAAACCGCTGTATGGATTGGTAATCGCGTTCAAGGAATATAGACCCACTCGCGGCATAGTCGGCAGCCCCTGGGTCGGGCTTAAGCAGTTTCGATCGTTCCTGGGCGACGTTTATACGCCGCGCATCCTGCGCAACACGCTGTCCATCAGCGCGCTGACGATCCTGTTCGGCTTCCCAACCCCGATACTGCTAGCGCTGCTGCTGAACGAGCTGCGTTCGGTTCGGTTCAAGCGCGTAGTGCAGACGATAACGTACATGCCCTACTTTATATCGATGATAGTGGCGATGTCGATCGTGCGCATCTATACGAGCAGCAGCGGCATGTTCTCCCAGCTCATCGTGTCCATGGGAGGCCAGGCGCAGAATCTGCTCATCAATCCGCGCTACTTCTACCCGATATACGTAATATCCGACCTGTGGCAGTACATCGGCTGGAACTCGATCATCTATCTGGCGGCGCTGACCAGCATCGATCAGGAACAGTACGAGGCCGCGCGCATCGACGGCGCGAGCAGGCTCAAGCAGGTCGTTCATATCACGATACCCGGCCTCGCGCCGACCATCGTCATCCTGTTCATACTGCGCATGGGCGGGATACTCAACGTCGGCTATGAGAAGGTGCTGCTGCTGTACAGCGATCCCACATACGAGGTCGCGGACGTTATCTCAACGTATGTTTACCGACGCGGCATACTGGGCACCGCCGTGAGTTACTCGACGGCGGTGGGTCTGTTCAACTCGGTGGTGAACGTGGTATTCCTGCTGGGCACAAACTGGATCAGCCGCCGAGTCACCCAGAGCGGGCTGTTCTGACGGGCGGGGGAGGAATGGTTATGCAAAAAACCGCGCGGTCGCCAGGATTACATAACAATCCCACGCTGATTAAACGCACGCCGGGGGAGCGCGCGTTCGACGCGCTCAACATAGCGCTGATGCTGGCGCTGTGCGCGGTCACGCTGTACCCGGTGTATTTCGTTGTATGCGCGGCGTTCTCCAGCAATGTGGAGCTGCTGATGCATCCGGGGTTCCTGCCGCGTCCGCTGGGGTTCAACATAGGCGCGTTCCGATTGGCGCTGAAGCATCCGCTGCTGCTGAGCGGCTACAAGAACATAATGATTATACTAGCGGTATCGCTGCCGATAAATATCCTGCTGACGCTGTTATGCGGATATTTCTTATCGGCGAAGGAAGTGCTGTTCAAAAGGCCGATACTAGCCGTTATCATGTTCACGATGTTCTTTAACGCGGGCATGATCCCCAATTACCTAAACGTGCGCAGCCTGGGTTTATACAACAGCCTATGGTCGCTGATACTGCCCGGCGCGATGAGCGTATACAACGCGATCATATGCAAGACCGCGATGGAGGGCTTGCCAGACAGCCTGCACGAGTCCGCGAGGCTGGACGGCGCTAACGATCTGGTGATACTGTTCCGGATCGTTCTGCCGCTGATAATGCCCACCATAGCCGTACTGCTGCTGTATTACGGCGTGGCGCACTGGAACGCGTGGTTCAACGCGACGCTGTACATCAGCGAGGACAGGAAGCTGCCGATACAGAACATATTGCGCGCCGTGTTGATACAGAATTCCTCGATATTCAACTCGGCGGTGACGGAGAACGACCGAATCAACGATTTCGCGGAGACGATCAAGTATTCCGCGATCGTGATAACGACCCTGCCGGTGCTGGCTATCTATCCGTTCCTGCAGAAATATTTTGTCAAGGGCGTTATGATCGGCGCGGTGAAGGGGTAGGGGAGCTTTCGCTGGGTGTGAGCGCGCTCTTTGGTAAGTGTTGCTAGCGATTTGGGCGGCGCTTCCGGGTTGCGCTCCTTCTGTCACTCATGCGACGCTTCTGGGGTATACCTCCTCCGGCAATCCAGGTGACACTCCCAGGTATAACTCCTTAGTCGCTTCCGCTGGGAACGCCCCCTCCGTAGCTTAGGGTAGTAGCGCCACCCTAAGCTACAGAGGGGATGCTCCTACCCTAAGCGGCAGAGATCGTATTCCTACCGTATATCGATCCGTTTCTCCCTCATCGCGACAACCGTCGGCACTATGATCCCCGCCAGCGTAAACAACCCGCACAGCCAGATCTCCGGCAGTTCGATCAACCCGCGCGTATAGTAAAACGCGATATTACCATCCGACAACGCGTAATCAACGACCGTTATCGATATCAATCCAGCCGCTACGCCAGCCGCTATGTCGCGCGCGATATCGGCGCAGTTGGTCTGCCGACGGATGAACGCGTATATCTCGTCATAATATTTCTGGATCAACGCTTCAGCCGCGTCGCGATCGCCATAACGCTGAACGCGCCGTAACAGCCGCCGCTCCTCGTCCCCGCGCAGACGCATCCCTCCAATCGCTATCAACTGTATATTCGCCGCGCGGCAGCGGATCGTTGCGGGGAGCGCGGATTTATTTTTAAAAGGGAACGCGGGAAGAACAAACCCGCCGGACGAATCGGTCGGGCGGGTTTGTCCGGAGGCGTTTACTGTGTTCGCATGATGAGATAAGTCACGCGGCCGCGTTGATATTCAGCAGCAGACAGAGCACCGGGATCGTGATCATCGAAAGCAGGG
>JAIRSO010000090.1 GCA_031255415.1 Oscillospiraceae bacterium | reverse complement strand
TTATAAAAGCGTCATATTGAGGCTGTTTGCGTTCGTGAGCGCGGCGGACGGCTTCGTCTTGGTCATACGCGACGGATACTATGGTATGCGCAAGCGGCGCGTTCGCTTGCCCTGCCTCGCCCTCGATGATTGTGTATTTTGCGAATACATCGCCGCCCAGCGCGTTGCCCACGCTGCCTGTGTTGAACAGTATCCCCGCTTCGTTTAGTTGCACCCAAAACGGACGGTGTATGTCTGCGAATCCTACAATGTCCGGCTTTCCAGGTACATCGAAGAACCGGAGCTGCTCCTCGATGGGCGAGTTGTGGTACACGCAATCGGGAACAATGTCGCGCCCGTGTATCAACCGGAATCTTCTGCCGGAGAGCGTGAACCAATGCTCCAGCGGCAGTGACTGTAGCGTCCGCAAGCGTTGTTCGCCAAGCTGCGCGGCGTACCATTCGTTTGTGCCGATGAAGTTATCCCAGTTGCCTTTCAGGACGATGGCGCAGTTCGCCAGCGCCCAGTCCATCGTTTCGGGCGAGTCCGGGCCTTTGCCGACCACATCGCCTAGGCACCAGATCGCGTCAGCGCCTCGGCTTTTGATATCGTCGTGGACGGCGGCTGTGGCGGGCAGGTTCCCGTGCAGGTCGGCTACTAGAGCGATTCTCACGTCTTGCCTCCAATATATTTAATCAGCGCGAGGCAGGGATTCTTTTCATCCCAAAACGCGGGCAGTACCTCCAGCTTACGGAACCCCATACTTTCGTAGAACAATCGCGTGCGATCGTATTCGTCATAGACGCCAGCGTCAACCGTCTTCACCTCCATGAACTCATAACCTTTTGCCATGCAATACCGCAGCGCCGCGTCGAACAACTGGCGGCCTATGCCTATCGGGCAGCACGCCCATGACGTGGATCTCGGCGGCATACGGGCTGTTCTCGCGCATAGAGATGAATCCCACTGCATCCCCGCCGTCATAATACGCCCACATCGGTAAGCCGCCGCTTTCGTTGATATAATTCAACCTGCTCTCCGTCACGCCGAACCAATCCGGAAGCGCGTTCAGGATGCTTGCCGCAATGCTAATTTTGGTCGAGTCTTCCATGATCTCCCTCACCATGCGAAGATCTCCATACCTCCGATTACTATCCGTTTCGATAATTAATTAGCAAATCCCGTAATCGAATAACCTATGGTCAAGACCTAGCCAGCCCGCGCATACACTGAGTCAAAGGGATATCTATTAAGGAAGCGGGGTGAACACCGCATGACGCTGTCGTTATGGCGGCTGACACTGATACTGGGGGCGGCGCTGGCGTTGATCTGCATGCTGGGACTGCTTGCCCGCGAACGCAAGAGCGAGCCGAACCGCGCGATACGGATCGCGGCAAACGCGGGCAGCGGCTTCGCCGTTATGCTGGCTATCAATCTGCTGCTGCCCTCGTTTGGATTATACGTGCCCGTTAATCTGCTTAGCATCGCGGCGGTTGGCGTGCTTGGCGCTCCGGGCGCTGCGCTCGCCGCGGCGCTGTATATGATCTTGTAACCTACTCCAGCCCGAAAGCCTTGATCGCCGCGCTCATACCCAGGCGATCCGCTCCAGCCTCCACCAGCGCGCGCGCCAGTTCCGCCGTGCGTATGCCTCCAGCCGCCTTGACCTTAACGTCGGCTCCAACGTTCGCGCGCAGAAGCCGGACGTCCTCCACCGTCGCGCCTCCCGTTGAAAACCCGGTCGATGTTTTGATGAAGTCCGCTCCGGCCCGCGTGACCAGAGCGCACGCGGTTAACTTACTTTTTTCATCGAGCAGACACGTTTCGATGATGACCTTCAGTATCTTGCCTCCCGTCTCCTGTTTCAGAAGGCGGATCTCGTCGAGCACATAATCCTCGCCGCCGGACAACAGCATCCCGACGTTGATCACCATATCGATCTCGGACGCGCCTTGATCCAACGCCTGGCGGGTCTCGAACAGTTTGCTTTGCGTGGTGCTATATCCGAGCGGGAACCCCGCGACCGTGCATACAGCCACCCGCGAATCCAGTCCGGCGAGCGCTGCGGCGGCTGTTTCCACATAACACGCGGGAACGCAGACGCTGGCGAATCCATACCTCGCGGCCTCTGCGCACAGTTTGCGCACCTGCGCCGGAGCGGCGTTCTGCGCGAGCAGCGTATAATCTATCTTGGAGAGTATGTCTTTATCCGCGGCGTTCATCCTTATCCTCCCTGATCAATATCCTCAGCCCCTCGACGGCGATCCGTATGGCTGGCTCCGTACCCAGAAACTCTACGCCGGGCAATCCCTTCCTATTGACTTGATTCCCCGCCACCGCCAGCACCGCGCCGGCGCGCGCCTTCAGCACGCTGCCTAGTATGAACAGCGTCGCGCTCTCCATCTCGCTGGCGAGGCATCCGGCCTGCGTCCATGCCCTCCATCGGCTCAACAGCATATCGCGTTCGGGCATGCGTTCCGGTTCATGCTGACCGTAGAACGAGTCCTTGCACTGCACCACGCCGATATGAACGCCGTCGCCCAGCGAGCGTGACGCGAGATCGAGCGCGCGCAGCACCGAGTAATCCGCGACGGCGGGGAACTCGACAGGGATATACTCTTTAGAAGTACCGTCAAAGCGTATCGCGGCTTGAGCTATAACAACGTCGTTGACCGCGACTTCCGGCTGCATGCCCCCGCATGTGCCCACGCGTATGAACGTGTCCGCGCCGCAGCGTATCAGCTCCTCCACCGCGATGGCGGTAGACGGGCCGCCTATGCCCGTTGACGTGACGCTGACGGGTTCGCCGTCCAGCGTTCCGGTATAAGTGACGTACTCGCGGTGCGAGGCCACGCGTTTGGGATTATCAAAATACGAGGCGATCTGTTCGCACCGCCCCGGGTCGCCGGGCAGCAATACGTAGCGGCCTACATCGCCCTTCTTCATCGCGACATGGTATTGCACGGTTGTATCGATCATCGCTGGCGCCTCCGGTCAATCGGATTTTTGCCGATGCATATGGTTATTGTACCCTCGCGGGCGCGGCGAGTCAAACGCCGGACTTGCCGCCGCGACGATAACTTGCCGGTTAGCATAACGATCGATTTTGTTTTTTTTCATCAGCCGGGCAGGATATGGGGGGCGCGGCGTAGAAGTAATGAACTTGGTTGAAATTGGCCTAACCCGCCGTTTTGTATTGGGAGGGATCCGTCATGCCAAGGGAAGAGACCATCGCGCGCCGGCGTGTGAAAGCGCTGCTTGATCCTGATAGCTTTGTTGAATTGGACGCGCTTGTCGCTGGCGGCGAGGGCGTTGTGACCGGATACGGCGCGGCGGACGGCCGACCCGTGTATGTATTCGCCCAGGATTCATCCGCACAGTCCGGCGCGGTCGGCGCGGCGCACGCAGCAAAAATACTCAAGGTGATGAAACTGGCGCGCTCCTGCGGCGCGCCGATCGTAGGCATGTTCGACAGCGCCGGGGCGAAGCTTGAGGACGGCGCGCTGGCGATGAACGCGTATTCAGAGCTGTTCGCCCAAGCCGCGCGCTCGTCGGGCACGATACCGATGATCGGTATAGAACTGGGCGCGAGCGCGGGGGCTGGAGCGATTCTGCCCGCGCTGATGGACGCGGTCATAGCCAGCGAGTCGGCGACTCAATGGATCGTGGGTTCCGGCGCGACAGCCAAGGAATTGAACCTGTTCCCCCATCAAGCCGACGCGAAGGAGTTGGGCGGCGCGCGCGCTCACGCGAAGCGCGGAGGCGTGGCGATCCTCTCCCAGGATGAGACGGAGGCCATCGCGAAAGCGCGCGCTCTGCTCTCCCTCCTGCCCGACAACAGCCTTGAGTCCGTCGAGGACGCGCCGACAGGAGATGCGGACATAAACCGTTCGCTGACCGCGCTCGATCCCTCCGATCCGGACGCGATCGTATCATCATTACTGGACGCGGGTACCGCTCTGCCGCTTTACGCGTTGTACGCGCCGCGCGTCACGACCACGCTGGGCCGTCTAGGCGGGCGCGCCGTCGGGATCGTCGCGGCGGTCGGGAAACTGTGCGCCGGGGGTTGCCGCAAGGCGGCGCGATTCATCCGCTTATGCGACTGTTTCAATATACCGATCATAACGTTGATCAATACGGACGGGATATCAGCCGCCGCGCCGGACGATCTGACCGACGCGATCAAGGCCGCCGCGCAGTTGAGTTACGCCGTCGCGGAGGCCACGACCGCAAAACTGGCTATCGTCACGAAGAACGCGATAGGCGCGGCATACGCTGCGTTCGGCGGGCGTGCTTCCGCCGACGCTCTATACGCGTGGCCCGGGTCTGTGATAAGCCCGATAACGCCGGAAGCAGCCGTCGCTGTATTCAAGAAAGACGAGCTGGACGCGGCGGCAGACAATGTTGACGCGAAACGCGCGTCTCTGGCGGACGCTTACGCGCGCGATACCGCCGACGGCTTGAACGCGGCTAAGCTGGGTCTGGTTGATGATGTGATCGATCCCGCGGACACGCGGCGGATGCTGATATCCGCGCTGGAGATGCTGCAGGGCAAGCGCGATCAGAACCCGCCCAAAAAGCACGGCAACCTGCCGTTGTGACGGGAGGCCATATATATGAACGATACCAAGACCAACGTCACGGCGGATCCGATCATAATAGACGCGCCTGAATCGACGGCGGAGTTATCGAGCCAGCCGGACGGCGTGACGGAGATCGCGCTGGACGCGCCGCCGGAATCCATAGACGTAGGCTCCGATTCCGGACAGAACGCGCGCAATATGCTGTTGATGCTGGCGTTTGTCATACTGTTGCTGGCGGCGGTGACGATGCTGGATAGGATAAAGACGCGCCGCTTGCAAGCGAAACAGGATTCGTCCGAACCGGGGAACGGTTATGCTCCGGCAAGCGAACCAATCGTGGAGACGGCTGGCAACGATGATGAAATCGCGGCGGTAGTCGCGGCGGTCGCTCTGATGATGAGCGAGTCGCGGGAGGCTCCGCTGGACGCGACGCTCGCGGCGCTGGACGCGGTCGAGCCGATCTCGGCGGGTTATCCGCGAGTGCGCCGCTTGCGCCGCAATCCGTCCGTAGGCTCCGCGTGGAGGCGTTCGGGCATAGAGGAACAAGTTTACAGCCGCATGGGCTGATTAACAGGAGGGTATAGCATGCGTACATTCAACATCACCGTCAACGGCAAGACGTATCAGGTTCAGGCCGAGGAGACCACGGGCGGGGTATCCGCGCCGACTGTTGCCGTAGCGGCTCCAGCGCCCGTTGCGGTGGCGGTTCCAGCGCCTGTTCCCGTTCAGGTTCCCACCGCGCCAGCCGCTCCCGCTCCCGCGCCTCAAGCGCCCGCGATTGCCGCCGATATCGCTGGCGGCGAGCCGATCAAGTCGTCCATGCCGGGTACGATCGTCGGCATAAAGGTGTCTGCGGGTCAGGCGGTAAAGAAACACGAGGTGCTGGTCATCCTCGAGGCCATGAAGATGGAGAACGAGATCGTCACTCCGCGCGACGGTATCGTCGTGCAGGTCGCGGTCGACAAAGGCGCGGCCGTCAACACGGGCGACACGCTGGTTGTTATCAAATAATTGTTTGAACGCGGACGCGAACGGGTAAATGTAAGCTGACGGAGGTGATTGCATGGGCAAGGTAAAGATTGTCGATACGATACTGCGCGACGCGCATCAGTCGCAGGCCGCGACGCGCATGAGGATAGATCAAATGATCCCCGCGCTCGAGTATCTGGACAAAGCCGGATACTACGCGCTGGAATGCTGGGGCGGCGCGACGTTTGATAGCTGTCTGCGGTTCCTAAACGAGGATCCGTGGGAGCGGCTGCGCGTACTGCGCAAAGGTCTGCCCAACACCAAACTGCAGATGCTTCTGCGCGGACAGAATATACTGGGATATAAACACTACGCGGACGACGTGGTGGAATACTTCGTCAAGAAGTCGCTGGACAACGGTATCGATATAATCCGCACGTTCGACGCGTTGAACGATCTGCGCAACATGGAGACGGCGGTCAGCGCGACAAAGCGTTACGGCGGCATAGCCGAGGTCGCGATGAGCTACACGATCAGCGCGGTGCATACCGAGGCGTACTTTGTCGATCTGGCGCGACGCATAGAGGACATGGGCGCTGACGTTATATGCATCAAGGATATGGCGAACCTGCTCCTGCCGTACAGCGCGTACAGTCTGGTCAAGAAACTGAAGGCCGCGACAAAACTGCCGATACACGTGCACACGCATAACACGACGGGCACGGGGGACATGACTTATCTAAAGGCGATCGAGGCCGGAGCGGACATAGTCGATACCGCGCTGTCGCCGCTGGCGAACGGAACGAGCCAGCCCGCGACCGAGGCTCTAGTCGCGACGCTCAAGGGAACCGAGTACGATCCCGGGCTTGATATGGATCAGTTGAGCAAGGCGGCGGAGCATTTCCGGGCAGTCGCGGCGGAGTTGACGAAGGAAGGCTGGCTTGATCCGCGCGTGCTTAGCGTAGATGTAAACACGTTGCTGTATCAGGTGCCGGGCGGGATGCTCTCCAACCTGATAGGGCAGTTGAAACAGGCGAACGCGTCGAATAAGTTTTACGACGTGCTGGCGGAGGTGCCCAGGGTGCGCGAGGATTTCGGGCTGCCGCCGCTGGTAACGCCGACCAGCCAGATCGTCGGCACGCAAGCGGTGCTGAACGTGCTGGGAGGCGAGCGATACAAGCAGGTGACCAAGGAATCCAAAGGGTTGATGAGGGGCGAATACGGGCGGCTGCCCGCGCCAGTGAACGAAGATGTTCGCAGGAAGATAATCGGCGGCGAGAGCGTCATAACGAAGCGGCCTGCGGACGACATTCCGCCCGAGCTTGACAAGTACCGCGATGAGATCAAGCAGTATTTGGAACAGGATGAGGACGCGTTAAGTTACGCTCTGTTCCCGCAAGTGGCGCTCAAGTTCTTCGAGGCGCGACAGGCGGCGGAGTTGCGGCTGGAAGGGTTGACGCAGGATCGCGCGGTTATGCCGATCTGATTAATTGGCGTAAGATCCGGCGGCGATAAAGCGCGCTTGTCGATGATGACGATAGACTAGGAACGCAAGCCCCCTTGTCCCCCCAAGGGAGCGACAAGAGGGTTTGCGTTCCTACCAGTGCTTACCTGGCCATACCCGGCTCACGCTGCCATATAGATTCTCTTAAACTCCCTCAAGCTCTCTTCCGGAGGCATCGTGGGCCGATACTCCAGCCCGCACGCCCCCTTATACCCAGCCTTATCCACCGCCGCGAACACGTTCTTATAATCCGTCTCGCCGAACTGCAACTCAATACGCCCGGGATGCCCCGCGCTATGCAGATGCGATATAAGCTCAAGATTCTGCGTGATGTTCGGGATGATGTTGCCCTCGACTATCTGCTGATGATAGATATCGTAAACCTCTTTCACCAGCGGATGCCCGCATTCCCTGATCAGATCGAATCCCTCCACCGCCGACCACAGGTAATACCCCTTATGATCGACCAGCGTGTTCAGCGGCTCGATCATCAGTATTATGCCGCTGTCCTCCAGTATCGGGATGGACGCTTTCAGTCCGGCCAGTATGCTCTCGTGCTGCGCCGCTCTAGGCGCGCCCGTGTCCTGCCCGACCTGCGTGATAAGCCGCGACGCTCCCGCCTTCTTCGCTGCGGCGCAGCTTTTTTTCAGCCCCTCTAGAAACGCGGGTCGCGCCTGCGGAGTGGTCAGCCGGAATTCAGTCGTGCACATGCTGAGCAGCTCCACGCCCGAGTCCTGGCACGCGGCGCGCACCGCGTCAAAGTCCATGCCCGCCCAACTGTAAGTCTCCGCGCAGTCAAAGCCCAGCGCGCCAATCTTACGGATCGCGTCAGGGAACGGCGTTTTCGGGAAAAAACAAGGTACCGGCACGCAAAACCGCATACTTACAACCTCACGACCTTTCCGGTCTCCATCGACTCGTTGGCGGCGAGTCCAAGCTTGAGCGACTTGATCCCGTCGCTGTACGGCGACTTGATCGCGCTGCCGTCGCCCGACTTGATCGCGTCGATGAATGCGCGGTCGGCTGTGATCCCATGCTCGATAGGCGACTTGCGCACCTCGCGCGTCTCCTTTTTCGTCTTAAACGTGACAGAGTCGCGCAGTTTATATTCGATCGTCATGTCGTTCAGCGTGATCCTTATCCCGCTGAACGCGCCGCCGGACGCGTCCGTTAGATAGCATCCGCTTACCAGCGTCGCGGTCACCGCGTTCGGGAATCGGATCACGGCGGTGGAGTGATCGTCCGTGTCGTAATTAACGCCGCTGTGCACGGTATCGGAGCTTACTATGCCGCGCGACGCCGTGGCGTACACGTCGATGGCCTCGCCGAACAGATACCGCAGTCCGTCCAGTATATGGATGGTCTGCTCGTACAACTGCCCGCCGCACGTCGATTTCTTCTGCCACCACCATACGCCCGGTATCCCGCCGACCCACGCGCCGTATACCAGCCCGCCCGGCTTATGCCGCGGCAGTTCCTCCTTGACCAGGTTCATCACGTCGAGGTAACGATCCTGAAACCCGCACGATGTGATCAGGTTCTTTTCAGCAACGCCCTTTACGATCTTCTCCGCCAGCGCGATATCCATCGTCATCGGCTTCTCGACCATGAACGGCAGACCCAGATCGATCGCGCGCAGTTCGGTGTCGGTGTGCGCGGTCGGCTCGATCATGATGTATACCGCGTCGAGGGTTGAGCGGCTCTCGTGGTCGTAAAGCTCGGTATGGTTCTTATACAGCCGCTTCGTACCGAACATCGAGGCGACTTGCTCGCGGCGTTCCTCTATCGGATCGGCAACCGCGACGACCTCTATATCGCTGAAGTCCTTGAGGTTGTTCGCGTGGAATCCTTTGCAGATTCCGCCGCATCCTATCAGCGCCAGGCGCACCTTGTCCATGATCGATTCCCCCTATTTCGCGAACTGCGGCAGATACTCCGCGTTCTGTTTAAACATCTCGTCGGTCATCGCGCGGATCTCCTTGAGCGAGAGCACCGCGGCGCTCAACGGGTCGAAATACAGCGCGCGGGTGATCAACTCGCGGTCGCCGGAGAGGCTGCCCTCCACGACCATTTCCTCGATCTGCGCGGATAATCCGGACAAAGCCGCGCACTGCGGCGGCATCGGATCGACATGGATCGGTTCGAATCCATGCTTGCCAGCGAGAACGGGCACCTCGACGCATGCGCCTTGCGGTAGATTATCGACCAGCCCGAAGTTGCGCACGTTGCCGTTGAACTTGAACAGATCGCCTTCGCCCAGCGTGGCGTTGAATATATACGCCGCGTACTCGTGCCCGCGCTCCAGCGACAGCGGCTCGTCGAACCATTCCTTGATCTTGGTTTCCCATGTGGTATCCCGCTCGGTATACTCGTCCAGTATATACCTGTACGCGCCGGGGTTCCATCCCGTGCCCTTGCTGATCTCCTCGATGAGCTCGGGGCGTTTGCGGAACCACCAGTTGTATTCGCTGTTGTGGCCGGAGGACTCCGTCACGTAGTATCCCAGCGCGAGGTACATCTCGTTGCGGACGATCTCTTCATTATATATCGCTTCGTTTTCGGTGATCGCCTTGTGGATCAGGGGATACGCGTCCTCGCCGTTCCAGAGGAATTTGGTGTAAAACGCCTGGTGGTTGATGCCCACGCAGGTGTATGTAATCTCGTCGATGGGCTTGCCGATCCACTTGGCGAGCATCTCGGCGGTGCCCTGCACGCTGTGGCACAGCCCGGTCGTCTTTATGTGTGGATAAACGCCTTGCACGGCGCGGCAGAGCATAGCCATCGGGTTGGTATAGTTAAGGAATACCGCGTTGGGGCAGTACCGGTCTATGTCGCGCGCGATGTCGAGGAATATCGGTATCGTGCGCAGATAACGGAACACGCCGCTAGGCCCGCGCGTATCGCCCACGTTGGTATCCACGCCGTATCTTTTGGGTATCTCGATATCATGCTTCCATACGGGCGTTTTGTGCGCGAGGATCGTGCACACCACGCCGTCCGCGCCTTCCAGGGCCTCGCGGCGGTCCAGCGTGGCGATCAGTTTGGCGGGATACTTGCCCTCGTCGATGATGCGCTGGCACGCGCGGCGGATGTGTCCCAGCGGGGTTGGATCGATGTCCATCAGAGCGATGGTCGCGTCTCGCATCGCCGGGAAGGTAAGCAGGTCGCGCACCAAACTGCGCGTGAACCCGAAGCTTCCCGCTCCGATGAACGCGATTTTCAGGGGTTTATGCGTGTCGGGCATGATGAATCTCTCGCTTTCCATAATAGAATGCCCAGAGTATTATTGTTGCGATTCGACACGCCCTTTAGGATTCCTGCATAATGATCAAATTGGTTTATTCTTCCTTGCTCTTTGGGGTATCGCCGCGCGGTTCGGCTTCCCACACGCCTATGTCGCTTCCTATTATAATCGCGGGCTGGAGCGCGTACTCGCCGAACCTACCGCGAATGTCGTCGATGGCTTTCTCAAGCCGTTCGGCGCGGTCGGTTTTAGGCTGCGTCGGGTCGTCGAGCAGCGAGAGCTGTTCCGCTTGCGGGCATTGATCGGCTCTTACCAGATTTTCAGCGGTGATGGTCAGCGTGCGGATGGGTTTGCCCTTAGGCCAATGCTTGGCGATCAACGCGAGAGCGGCCTCGGCGACGCTTCCGGATAGATACGCCGGAGCGGGCAGCTTCGTCTGCCTGGTGATGGATTTCATCGCGTTATCTTTCAGCGCGACTGATACGGTTGCGCATTTAAGCCCGTTCCTGCGCAGCCTGCCGGCTACGGTATCCGACAAAAAGATAACCCCCGCGCGGATATCCTCGTTACTTACCAGATCGCGCCGGAACGTGAACCCGTTGCCTATGGACTTTGCGGGCTCGAACCGTCCGGTCTCCGCTACGGGACTGTCGTCCAGTCCGTTAGCGTTGATATACAGCGTGTCGCCGGACTTGCCAAAGCGCGAGTTCAGCCACGCGCGGTCGCAGGACGCGAGCTGTCCGATAGTTGCTATTCCATGTTTCGCCAGAGCCTCGACGGTCTTTTTCCCGACGAAAAACAGGTCGCCGACAGGCAGCGGGAACACGATATCCTTCCAGTTCTCGCGACTGATGACCGTGACCGCGTCGGGTTTCTTATAATCGGAGCCGAGTTTAGCGAATATTTTATTCCACGACACGCCTACACTGATGGTTATGCCGATCTCCGAACGCACGCGCATGCGAATCTCGTCAGCGCACAGCGCGCCGTCGCCGCCGATGTTACGCGGGCAGCCCGTCACGTCAAGGAAGCTCTCGTCTATGCCGAACCTTTCCACCCTTGGGGTATACTGTTCGTATATCGCGTTGACGCGATCGCTGAAGCTAGCGTAAGCGTCGTGCCTGGGCGGCGCCAGCGTCAGATGCGGGCACTTGATCTTCGCGCTCCATACCGTTTCGGCTGTTTTAATGCCGAACTGTTTCGCCAGCTCGTTTTTCGCGAGGATGATACCGTGCCGCCTTGCGGGATCTCCGGCTATAGCCATCGGAACCTTGCGCAGTTCCGGGCTGAATGTTTCTTCGACGCTCGCGTAGAACGCGTTGCAGTCGCAGTGTAGAATAGCGCGGTCTGGCATCGCCGTCGCCTCCCTATCGATTATTATACTATACCCGGCCCGATGTTCATACCCTATACAATAATTGGGGGGATGAACGTGCGCAAACGCGTGATCGCTCTTATCTGCATGCTGTTGACGGGCTTGTTGATATGGAAAACGCCCGAGGCGCTGTCGCGGTACCCGGTCAGCCGCGACGGCACTATACGCCAGAGAGGCTGGCAGGGCGTGCTTCGGGTTTGGGTATGCCAGGATTGGAGCTCCGGCGCGATGGGCTGGATAACGAAACAGGCCGCCGCGTTTGAGAAATCGCACAAAGGCGTGAGGGTTAGCGTGCGGCGCGTCAACAAGGACGCGTGGCTGGCGGAAGGCGCGGTGCCGCCGGACGTGATAATCTTTTCGCCCGGCATGATCGACGAGCCGCGCGGTCTGCTGGCGGAGTTTGGCAAGCCGGAGGGATTCATCCGCGAGGCCGCGCGATCTGGGGAGTGGGCAGGCGGGCAGTACGCTCTGCCGCTGGCGCTGGGCGGTTACGTGGTGCTGGCGAACAACGCGATGTGGCCTGAAGGCGCGCCGTTGTCCGAGCCGGTTCCGGTCAAGAAACAGACTCGCTACGCTATCCATTCGCCGGGTGGGGGCGCTTTAGCCGCGCTGTCCGGCTGGGAGGCGGGGCTTATCGCGGCGCGGTCTCTTAGCAAGCCGGAGGGATTCGGTACCGTAGCTCCGGACGCGGCGTACAGCGTTTTTGCCGGAGGGAACGTGTCCGCGCTGGTATGCTCGCTGGATCAGGCGCGCAGGTTCGGCGCGTTGGTATCGGCTGGCAGGGGATTTGATTATCGGGTGGAAACGCCGCTGTCGGGATTCTGCGATCAACTGCTGTTGATCGGCAAGGTGGACATAGACGACGACCGCAAGCGCGGCGCGATGGCGGTCGAGTTCATACACGCCGCGACGGGCTTAGACGCGCAGGATACGTTGCTGAACGCCGGACTGATCCCCGCGCGCGCGGACGCGGCGAAGGCGGGCGGTTCAACTCCCGCTCTGCAGGCTTTGCAGCAGCGCTACCTAACGGAGCTAGCCGCGCCCAACGCGTTCGGATGGTCGGCGATGAAACCGGAGTTTTTCGAGCGCGCGTTGTACGCGGTGTTAAATGACGCGTCGGGTTTTCGAGACGCGATTGAACAGGTAAGGTAACTGTGGTATAATTGAGGGCGGTATTGTTCAAGGAGGGGATAGCCTTGATGCGCAGCCGCCTGATACTGGCCTCGTCTTCGCCGCGCCGCTGGGAATTATTACGCGCGATGGGACTGGACGCGGAACAAATAACCTCCTCCGCCGTCGAAATAAGCGACGGCGAGCCGCGATGGCTGGCGATGGAGAACGCGAGGCGCAAGGCCGTATCCGTTAGCGCGGACGATCCGGACGCGTTCGTGCTGGGAGCGGATACCATCGTCGTATTCGGCGGGGCGATACTGGGCAAGCCGATCGACGAGGACGACGCGGCGCGGATGCTTGGCATGCTGCAGGGCTGCGAACACGAGGTGATCACGGGCGTATGCCTCGCGCGGGGCAAATCGTCGGACACGCGGTTCGGTCGCTCCAGCGTAAGATTCGCGAGCATGACCGAGCGGGAGATACGCGCCTATGTCGCCACTGGGGATCCGTTGGACAAGGCCGGCGCGTATGGCATACAGGGCATGATGCGCATGTATGTCGAGGAGATACGCGGCAGTTATGATAACGTTATGGGAATGCCCACCGCGCTCGCGCGGCGGATGCTGTTGGACGCGGGGTATGAATGGATATGAAGAATGCGTGAATAATCGACAGGAACTGTTATCATTCAACGCGCGGCGGGATGAGCCGCGCGTCTTTTCACGTTATTTGTTTGGGTGAACTGCGATGGGAATACTCTCGCCGGATATCGGCGTTGATCTGGGTTCTTCCAGCGTTGTGCTGTATGTGACGGGCAAGGGGATCGTCCTGCGCGAACCGTCGCTGGTCGTCGTGCGCAACGACGTAAGCCGCGAGGCGCTGGCGATAGGCGAGGAGGCGCGCGCGATGCTGGGTCGAATGCCCGGCGACTTGATAGCCGTGCATCCGATACTGCAGGGCGTTATCGCTGATTTCGAGTTGACCGTGTTGATGCTCAAGTATTTCCTAAGGCTGGCTATTGGCGTGAACAGGCTGGGCAAGCCGCGCGCCGTAGTCGCGATACCGGGCGAGATAACCGAGATGGAGCGCCGCGCCGTAGAGGAGGCGTTCCGGATGTCCGGGTTCCGTTCGGTGAGGCTGGTTGAAGCGGCGGTCGCCGCGGCGCACGGCAGCGGGCTGCCCGTTTATGATCCGCAGGGATCGCTGGTCGTGGATATAGGCGGCGGCACCGCCGAATGCGCGGTGCTGTCGATGGGCGACGTGGTGGTGGGCAGGTCCGACCGCCAGGCGGGCATGGCGTGGGACGAGGCCGTGGCGGCGTATGTCAAAAAAACCTCCAACCTCTTGATCGGCGACCGCACCGCCGAGGAGGTCAAGATCGATCTGGGCGGAGCCGCGCCCGTCAAGGAGCCGCGCCGCTCGATGGTGCGCGGGCGCGACCTGGTCACGGGTTTGCCTCAAACCATCGAATTGACCAGCGAACAGGTTTACGAGGCGCTGAGGGAGCCGATGCGCCAGGTGCTGGGTCTGCTGACATGGACGCTGGAGCGCACGCCGCCGGAGTTGGCTGTCGATGTAGTGCGTTCGGGCGTTCATCTGACCGGGGGCGGATCGTTGCTGCCGGGGCTGGATCAGATGTTAGCCAACGAGTTGGGCATACCCGCGCAGGTCGCGCGCAGCCCGATGGACTGCGTCGCGCTGGGAGCGGGTTATCTGGCGACGAATCTGGAACTGTTATCGCGGATCGGCAAGAACCATCCGCTGACGGAGTGATATAGCATGGCTCAGGCGCACCGCAGGAGACGCGTCCGCTGGCCTATTATGCTGGCAGCGGCGGTTGTGTTTCTCGCGCTCGCCTCGATGCTGACGCTCGTGCTGATCGAGGAATACATGCCCCAGCAGGAGCGGATCCCCGCCGAGATCGTAAGCTGGCCTCGCGAGACGATCGCCAACGCGCTGCGTCCTGTCGAGTCCGGTTTGGCATGGCTGACCAGCCGCGCGTCGGTCGCGGTGGAGAATTGGCGGTACCGGCGCATGCTAGAGGCGGAGTACACGCGCGTCGTCAACGAGAACGAGCAGCTAGTGTACGCGTCGCTGTTCAACTCGTATCTTGAGGCGGAGAACCAGCGCCTCAACATGATGCTGGGCGAGTACGAGGCGCGCCAGTCGCAGCGGATGAATCCCGTGCTGGCGCGAGTGATCACGAAGGAATCGGGCAACTGGTTCAGCCAGTTCACGCTGGATAAAGGCGCGGCGGACGGGCTTTTGGAAGGCATGGCTGTCATCAACACCGACGGCCTCATCGGCGTTGTGTACGAGCTTACGGAGCATACCGCCAACGTGGTATCGATAATCGACTCGCGCTCTAGCATCGGCGGGATGATCGCGTCCACGCGCGACCAGGGCATCATAAAGGGCACGCTGGGCGTTGAGGAAACCGCCGGATGCCGGATGTATTATCTGCCCGTGGGCGTAATCCCCAGGCCTGGCGACGAGGTTCAGACCTCCGGCGTAATGACCACCGGGGTCGAGCAGTCGTCCGTGGCGGAGCATCTGCCCAAGGGGCTAAAGATAGGCGTGGTTCGCGAGAGCACGCGCCACATGGACGAGAACAAGAACTATATAGTGGTGGAGCCATACGTCGATTTCATGCATCTGGAGGAGGTCTTTGTACTGGTGTACCAGGCCGATCCGGAGACGATGCCTGTCGCCGACGATGGGCAGCTGGGTTATACGCCCGTCGCGCTGGATACCCCCCGCCCCGATCCCGTCATAGGGCGCGAGGAGATCATCAACGCGCATACCACCGCCACGCCGATCCCGCGTCCGGATCGCGGAGTCGAGACCCCCGCGCCCGGATCGCCCAACGGCGTGACCGACCCTGACGACCTGAATTACTTCGATCCCGACGAGGACTGGCCCGAGGCGACCGACCCTGACGACCTGAATTACCTCGATCCCGACGAGGATCAACCTGAGCCTACTCCCGGCCCGACGGTCGTTCCGGCGTACATCGACGATCCGACAAACCTAGGCGAAGGCTACGAGCCTGGCGCGAACGAGCTAGGCTTTGGTGACGCTCAATGATCTCTCTGCTGCCGATGTGGTTCTGGCGCACCGGACGCAAGGCGTTCGCGCTGGTCGCGGCGTATCTGATTCAGGTGACGCTGGCTCCTTATTTCAAGGTTGGCGGGGTTTCGCCGGACTTGGTGCTGTGCACGCTGGTCGCGCTATCGGCGTCTATGGCTAGGCCGGACTACCGCACGCTGTGGCGCGCGCTGTTGGGATCGACGGTAGGCTTAGGCGCGGCGCTGTTGATGGAGGTTATGCGCAAGGAGCCGCCGGGATTCACGACGGTGATATGCGTGCTGGCTGGGGCGGGAGCGTGCTTGCTGCCCCCGGTTATCGAGCGTAGATTGACCCCGGGGCGGTTCTCAAGGCGGCGCAGGGAGCGGATCATGCGGTTCCTGCCGTGCGTTATGATCGGCGCTGCGGCGCTTGCTAAGGAGTCGCTGATGGTTGTATATTTCTATTTGAGGGGCGTGAGCATCTCGTTTACGCATATCTGGCGGGTGCTTCTTGCGGCGACGTTGAACCTTAGCTTAGGATTCGCGGGGTATCATCTGCTGATACGCTGGGCTTATTGCGAGCCTGGGAATACATGGGCGGCGAAGGCTATGCAAAGGCGTAGAGCCGCTAAACGCAGACGCGCCCTTCGCGGCATCCGCAAGGAGGCCGCGCGCAGGCCAGCCGCGCAGCCCGGCATGGAGGGCGGAGCCGCGTCGCTGCCCACCGCGCCGCCTCTGCCCAACATGAGGATTAAGGCGAAACCTATACGCGACGAGGATGAAAACGCTGTCTGAAAGGAGGCGGTAAGGTGGTTAATCCCAACATGAAGATACGTTTCGCGCTGCTGTTCGCGACTCTTGCGATCGGGTTCGTCCTGACGCTGATGAAGTTGACCGACCTGCAGTTGCGCAACTACGAGACATACGGCACGAAGGCCGAGTCCAGCCGCACCAAGACGCTCACGATAAAAGGCGCGAGGGGCCAGATACAGGACGCTAACGGCGTCGTTCTGGCTTACGATAAAAAGATATACAACGTTCAATTCTACGCCGAACCTACGGCGGGCGGCGACTCCGGCGGCGAGAGGCGGGCGGCGTACACTAGCGCTATCTGGGACGCTATCCAGATCATCGAGCATGCCGGCAAGCAGACCATCTCCGCGTTCTGGCTTCGGCGGACGGATGGCGGCGACTGGGTATTCGACGTGGGCAACGGCCTGCATCTTGGGCCTGACGGCGCGTGGGCGTTCAACACCCCTCCGGAGGATCCCAAAGCCACACCCGGCGAGAACGCCGTGTATGTCGCGAACGAGCGCGTCAGGATGTGGCGCGACAACTTCGGTTACAATTCTAAGAACAAGGACACGGGCGAGTATGTCACGCCGACGCGGGATCTATACGATAGGCTGTGCGCCGTGTTCGGTATCGACGCGCTGGACGAGTCGCTCCCCGAGGATAAGAAACTGTCCGACGAGGACAGGCTCAAGATACTCGCGGTGTGGCAGGAGATGCGCATGAACGCGTTCGCGTCCAAGCCGATCACGATCGCGTCGGACGTGCCCTGGTCCACGGTGATCGAACTGGAGATGCGCTCTATATTAATGGAGGGTATCTCCATCGCGATAGGCAACCAGCGCGTGTATCCGCAGGGCGCTACGGCTTGCCACGTGATAGGCTACGTCGGCGCGATCCCCGAAAGCTGGTGGAACGCGAACCGCTCGTCATATCTCGATAAAGGTTATGGCATCGCCGACAAGATCGGCCTGGACGGGATCGAAAAGACGATGGAGGATTACCTCACCGGGAACACCAAGGAGCGGTCGGGCAGCCGCACGGTCGAGGTTAACTACAACGGGCGCGTGATGCGCGAGCTATCCAAGGCCGATCCCACCGACGGCAGCACGGTGAGGCTGACCCTGCGCGCCGATCTACAGCGCGTCGCCGAGACCGCTTTAGCCAGCGTGGTCAACGAGATCCGCGATAAACAGGAGGCGACCATCCGCGACCCGAACTGGCTTGAGAAGAACCAGCAGGAGCTGATGAACCGCAACTTCGAGACCCAGCCTCTCAGGCTGGCGACTAACGGCGCGATCGTCGTGCTGGATATGCAGGCGCGGGTGCTGGCAATGGCGAGCTGGCCGGATTACGATCCGAATCTGTTCGTGCTGGGCATGGACGAATCGCAGCGCGAGCGCATGCTGGAAGATCCGCGTCATCCATTGTTCAACAACGCGATAGGCTCCCGCGATACCCCCGGCTCCATATTCAAGATGACCACCGCTCTAGCCGCGCTGACCGAGGGCGCCATCACGCCGCAGACGCTCATCAGCGACGAAAGCCCATTCGACAAGATCATCGATAAATCGATTCAGGAGCAGAACCCGAACCAGCACGGGCCTAGCTGCTGGGCTAATCCCAGCATACGGCGTAACGAGCACGTTAACCAAACGATAGTCGAGGGGCTGCAGCATAGCTGCAACTACTTCTTCTTTGAGGCCGCTTACCGGATGGGCGAGGATGGCGAGGCGCTGTACCGCTACGCGTCCAAGCTGGGGCTGACCAGCAAGACCAACATCGACCTGCCGGGAGAACTGCGCTCCATAGTCGGCAACCAGCAGACGCTGTACGATCCTTCGCGCGCGATAGACGAGGGCAGCCAGGATACGGCGGTGCCGATGCTGGTGCGCAATCAACTCAAGGCGCATCTGCGCAGGATCGGCGAGAAGTACAATACCACCTACAGCGAGGAGCGTCTTAACAAGGCGGTCAAGGCGCTGATGGACGTAGCCGAGGCCACTCCACAGAGCGACTGGATCAGCAACTTCCGCGTCACGCTGATGACGGAGCTGGGCATGCGCCGCGAGATAGTTATACTAAGCGACACGATGAGCGATATCTACCGCATACTGAACGACGTTAAGTGGGGCGCTAACCTGACGATCATGACCGCGATAGGCCAGTCGATCACGATGGTCACGCCGGTAGCCGTGGCGCGGTATGTCGTGGCTGTCGCGAACGGAGGCATGGTATACGACGTGTCGCTGGTGGATTCAGTGATATCGCCTACCGGTGAGACGCTCAACCCGATGGACGGACCCGTGGTCGTGAACGATCTTAGGGATGAAGTCGCGCCGTATATCGAATATATCTGGCGCGGCATGCAGGGCGTAGTAGACGAAGGCGGCACCGCGAACGATTACTTTACCACTGACTGGCTGGTGAAGTATCCGATAGCGGGCAAGACGGGCACCGCGCAAAAGAGCCGTTTGGACGTTGAGAATAACGCTTGGTTCGTGGCGTACGCGCCGTTTGATAATCCGGAGATCGCGGTGGTCGTGTACGTCCCCAACGGGATGAGCGCGGGCTGGGTGACTCCGGCTGCGAAGTCCGTTATACAGGCGTATATGGATAGCCGTGCGCCCAGCGAGCTGCCGATCATCCCGGGTCCTGACGAGCTGGCTAGGTGACGGGCATGCCGTACACGCTGGCGATTCTGTCCGGCGGCGGCGGCGTGGGTAAGACTACGCTGTGCGCCGCGCTGGGCGCTAGGTTAGCCGCCGCTGGGCGCAGGGTATTGGTAGTGGATTGCTGCGCCGGGTTCCGCAGGCTGGATATGGCGCTGGGCATGGAGAGCAGGGTGCTGTTCGACGCGGCGGACGCGGCGTGCGGGGTATGCGAGCCGCAGCGCGCGGTGGTGAGGGATTCGACGAGGATGTTACCCGATCTGCTAGCCGCGCCGTTTGACGCGGATACGCATCCGGACGAGGATCTATGGGCGCGGATGCTGTCGGAACTGCGCGGAGGGTACGATTGGATAGCGTTCGACGCGCCTGCGGGGACGGGCGTATGGTCGATGCTGCCCGCGAGGCTGGCGGATCGGGCGTATATAGTGTTAACGCCGGACGATGGATCAATGAGATGCGCCGGGCGCGTGCTGGATTGTCTGCGCGCGGAGGGATTGGATCGGGTTCATCCGCCGTCGCTTATTGTCAATAGGTGCGATTTATCGTTGATGCGCGAGAATCTGCAGTACGCGCCGGGAACGGTAGCGCAGACGCTTGACGCGGCGGTGGCAGGGGTAGTGCCAGAGGATGAGGGGCTGAGGTTGGCTTACGCGAGAGCGGAACTAGACGGGATGGATTCGCGCTCGAGAATCGTTATGGAATTAGACGCGCTGGCGCGCAGGACAATGGGCGCGCCGATTCCGAAGGGGTGGGAGTATACGCCGCCGGGCGCGAGGATGTTAAGGTTAGGACTGCGCGGAGGCGGGGGCGCGTCGTTAAAGGAGGTTTGGACATGACCGCGAGAGCGCCGGCGTTGTTTGGCGGTAAGACGTCGTCGCAAACGTCCAACCGTTTGGCGAAACAGCATTTCGATATACAGTTATGCGTGCTGACATACACGCTGTCCATATTCGGCGTGATCGCGGTGACGGCAGCGACATATGTAACGCAGTCGTCAACGCCGGAGGTAACGACGCTGTTCGCAAGGATCACGCAGTCGTATCATGGAAGATGGCAAGGGATATTCCTATTGATCAGCCCGCTGGTAATGGCTGGGGTATTGGCGATTGATTACAGGTTTTTAGGGACAGGGCTGTTCGCGAACGCGCTGTTTATTGGAGCGTGCGGGTTGTTATTGCTAGCGTATACGTCAGAGGCGATAAGGGGTGTGCAAGGGTGGATATCCTTGATATGGGAGAGGACGGTACAGCCCGCGGAGGTGGCGAAGCTAGCGATCATTATAAGGTTAGCGCAGAGGTTGAGCAGGAAGGATAAGCCGTTAAGTAGCGCGTGGGATTTCGTGAGGATAGGCGCGATAGTAGCGCTGCCGGTAGGGATCATCTTGCTGCAAGGCGAGATGGGATCAGCCGTAGTGATTCTTTTCTTCGTGCTGGCAATGATTGTAATTTCCGGGGTGGACGCAAGGGTTATACTGGGAATATTGTTAGCGGCAGGCGCGATGACGCCGGTAATGGTTCTGTATATGAGGCGAGGGGGATCGTATAGGTTCGAGAGGCTGTTAGCGTTCTTTGATCCGTCGTCAGCGTCGAATGACATAACATATCAGCAGAGGAACGCACAGATAGCCGTTGGGTCAGGGGGGGTAAGAGGGCAAGGGTTGTTTCAGGATGGGTCGTTGAGCTCGCTGAATTTCGTGCCGGAGGATCACACGGATTTCATATTCTCGTCGATAGGGGAGACGATGGGTTTCGCGGGCTGCGCGGCGTTGTTGACGCTGTATTTACTGTTGATCGTAAGGATGATTGTGTTAGCGGTGAATACGAAAGATAAGTTTGGGCAGTTGATCATTGTGGGTGTGGCGACAATGCTGATGTTCCATATCTACCAAGGGATTGGTATGTGCATAGGGTTGATGCCCGTTATGGGGATTCCGCTGCCGTTCGTAAGCTACGGAGGATCGAATTTGACTGTGAATATGGCAGGGGTAGCGTTAGTGCTGAATGTGACGCTAAGAAAGCCGCAGCCAGTGCAAGCGGAGGCCGCGGCAGAGGTAAGGGTAAGAAAGATTAGGCCGCCAAAGAGGGTAAGGAGTAAGGAACGAGGCGCCAGGAGAGTAGCCGCGCCAGTGTTGCCAGCGCAGGCAAGAACAGCCGACGCGCGCGCTCCGAGAGTAAGGCAGGAAGCCGGGCCAATGCGGCTGGATAGGTATTAAGTTTGAATGTTGCGCTTGCCAGATATGGATGTAACGCGAAGGGCAAGGGCAGTGGTGCGGGATAGTAGAGCGTCGTCGAATGTCCAGTTGCCAGGATGGGCTTGATGATCCATAAGTAAAGAGAATGCGTCGCGTTTGTCGTCAAGAGAGGTGAGGAACCGTGCGACAGCTTCGCCCATTATGCAGGAATAAGAATAGCTATAGTCGCAAGCAGAGTCGCCAGAGCGGAGAGAGTGGTGTGTGTCAAGCTCAAATGAGACGATAGGGGTGCGGCGTAAGAGGTCAATCTTGCGCCCCGAAGACGCGCAGTGGACGAATAATCGCCAAGTTTCAGGAGGCGAGGAAGGGGATGCGTCGTAGCCAAAGTTTAATGGGACAATGTAAGCGCGGCCTCGATCGACAAGGCCAAGACGAAGGACTTTGGCGCTGGAGAGTATCTCGAATAGCCCGGCAGGGTCAGTAACCATGAGGTCGGATCGACGCATCGGATGCGACGCTGAATTAGAAGGCATTTATGTTACCCCCGTTTAATGAGTAGGTGAAGCGAAAGGCGTATGAGGACAGACTACCCTGGCCAAGAAGGTCCAGCGGCACGCTGGTCAGGGGGTCAAGGGGGGCGGATAGCCCCCTTGCGGGGTCTGGGGCAGCGCCCCAGCGTACTCCCCCCCCCGTCAACCCTCCGTCAACCCCACGTAAGCCGCGAAGCGGCAAGGAG
>JAIRSO010000047.1 GCA_031255415.1 Oscillospiraceae bacterium | reverse complement strand
GGAGTTTGCGAGGGTGGGGTTACGCTGGGGCGCTGCCCCAGACCCCGCAGGGGGGCTTCAGCCCCCCTTGACCCCCTGACCAGCGTGCCGCTGGACCCATGTGCCGCTCTGATTCTTTTGCCTTCGATTTTTATGTAATCCAACTTGAGTATCCTGCTGCCGCTACGCGGCTTACGATGGGTTAACGGTGGGGTTGGGCGCCGATTGTATGTTGTATTTGTGTATATAGTGGCAGCGCCACCGAGTCCCGGTGGCGCTTAACTTTTCCCAGAATGCCGTCCGCAGCGGATTTTTCACCCGCCTCCCCGGCAGGTTGGAACCCTGCGTCCGTTTTCTGCCGTCCCCTAGCCGGTCGCGTGCGCGTGGGCGGAGGTGGATCCAGCCAGACGCGCTACGTATTTAACCCCGTATGCGACGGGGGGCATGGCATCCATGGATCGACCCGGGATCCATTAATCGAAATGTGGGTAAAATACGCCGCTCGCGTACATCCCAGGAATCGTTATAACCTTACATGCCCATTATATATGCGTTCCCCTCCCTCGTCAACCCTTTTGACGAAACTCCTGCTTACTCCACCGCCTTCGCCGCTAACGGCTCCATCGTCAATACTTTCCCACCCTCTACCATCACACTTCCTGCATCCCCTAGCATAAACCCTATCGCCTCTTTCAGTGTCTCTATTGCCCTTACCTCTATCCCTATATCTTTAAACCTTGACTGCCAGTTCGCCTTCGGTATTAAAACCCTCTTCAAACCTGCCCTTCTTGCCGCCTCTATCTTCGCGGGCACACCCCCTACCGCCTTCACTTCCCCCCTCACCGACACCTCCCCTGTCAAAGCAGTCCCCCCATCGGCCTCAACCCCTGTCAATGCTGAGCACGCCGCTACTGCCATCGCTACTCCTGCGCTTGGCCCATCTACTGGCTGCCCTCCTGGAAAGTTAATATGCAAATCTGTCGTCATCCCCCCATACCCTAACCTCCTCAATAGCGTCGCTACATTCTCTGCCGACCCTCTCGCGGTCGATTTCCTCCGCATCTTGTGCCCATCCCCTCCCAACTCTTCTTCCTCTACTATCCCTGTCACGGTCACTGCCCCTGTCCCTGGCACCGCCACTGCTTCTATTTCCATCACTGCCCCTTGATGCGAACCATACACTGCTAACCCATGCACACACCCTACTTCCGCTGCTGACCTCGCCGTTTGATCCGGCCTTGGCTGATAATGACTGCTGTCCGCTACCCATTCTATATCAGCCTCCGTTATCCCTGTCCTTCTCTCCAATTGCGCTAACCCTGCCGCCATCTGCACTATGTTTACTGCATCCCTCCCGCACGACGCATACCTCCCTACTAGCTCAGCCTGTTCGCTCCCCATCTCATAGCCTGCCCTTTTCGCCGCGCCTTCCGCTATCCTCGAAACCTCATCCGGCTCCAACGCCCTGAAGTATATCTCCATACACCTTGACCTTAACGCTGGCGGCAGACTCTCCGGCCCCCTGGTCGTCGCCCCTATCAGCCTGAAATCCGCGGGCATCCCCTTCTTGAAAATCTCGTGTATATATCTTGGCGTTGTTGTGTCCTCCGGATTATAGTAAGCCGACTCGAAGCTTACCTTCCGATCCTCCAATACCTTCAGTAACTTGTTCATCTGCGTCGGATGCAGCTCCCCTATCTCGTCTAGAAACAGCACTCCCCCGTGCGCCCTTGTCACGGCTCCCGGCTTCGGCTGCGGGATCCCTTGCACGCCTAACGGCCCCGCGCCTTGATAAATAGGATCGTGCACACTCCCTAACAGCGGATCGGCTATTGCCCTCTCGTCGAAACGCACGCATGTCGCGTCCATCTCTACGAACGGCGCGTCCGCCCTGAACGGCGTTCCCTGGCTCGCCTTCGCCGACTCTAGCGCCAGCCTCGCGGCGCACGTCTTGCCTATACCTGGAGGCCCGTACACTATAACGTGCTGCGGGTTTGGTCCATGCAGCAATACTTTTAACGCTTTGATCCCCTCTTGCTGTCCTATGATATCCTCGAACCTTGCCGGACGCACGCGTTCGCTCAACGGTTCGGACAGCCTGACCCCTCTCATCTTCAGCAGTTTGTCCATTTCTTTGCCGCCCTCGCGCTTTACCGCGGGCTGGGTTTTGCGCTGGTTCCGCAGTTGGGTGAAGAAGTACACTCCCACCACTCCCGTTACGGCCAGCTGGATTACAAGCAATACGGTGCCGATCATTTGTTTCCCTCCTTACGATGCTCCGTCCGTTCATATCATGCCCGCGCCCGGACGCGTATCATTCGCCGCGCGTGTAAACAATCGTTTCGATCCAATGAATATTCCAATGCCAAATCCAACGAAAAAAAACTTCGCTCCGGTGGTTGACAAATTGCGGGGAATGGAATATCATGTTAACATACTACTAAAGTATGAATTGCGGCGGCAGTCGCGCCGCGCCTAGAAGCGGAAAGAGAGGGTAAGTTATGGGAAAGGTTTATCAAAACATCACCGATCTGATCGGCGGAACGCCGCTGCTGCGCCTGAACGGCGTTGAGAAGTCGGAGGGATTGCACGCCGCAATCCTCGCGAAACTGGAGTATTTCAACCCGGCGGGCAGCGTGAAGGATCGCATCGCTAAGGCCATGATAGACGACGCGGAGCGCAACGGCAATCTTCAGCGCGGCTCTACGATCATCGAGCCTACGAGCGGCAACACGGGGATCGGCCTGGCGGCTGTCGCGACGGCGCGCGGATATAAGATCCTGCTGACAATGCCGGAAACGATGAGCATCGAGCGCCGCAACCTGCTCAAAGCCCTCGGCGCGGAGATCGTGCTGACCGAAGGCGCGAAGGGCATGAAGGGCGCAATCGCTAAGGCGCAGGAAATCGCGGCTGAAACGCCCGGCAGTTTCATACCCAGCCAGTTCACGAACCCCGCGAACCCGGCGATACACAAGGCCACTACCGGCCCGGAGATCTGGAAGGACACGGCTGGACAGCTGGACGTGTTCATATCGGGCATAGGCACCGGCGGCACGATCACGGGCGCCGGCGAGTACTTAAAGGAGAGGAAACCCAAACTGAAGATCATCGCGGTCGAGCCGAAGGACTCCCCGGTATTATCGCAGGGGCGGGCCGGCCCGCACAAGATCCAGGGGATCGGCGCGGGGTTTGTGCCGGAGGTGCTCAACACGAATATATATGACGAGATCATCGCGGTCAGCAATGACGACGCGTTCGCGGCGGGCAGACTGATCGCCAAGCGCGAGGGCGTGCTGGTGGGCATATCGTCTGGCGCGGCGCTGTTCGCGGCGATTCAGGTCGCGAAACGTCCGGAGTACGTGAACAAGAGTATCGTCGTCATACTGCCGGATACGGGAGAGCGTTATCTATCGACCGCGCTGTTCTCGTAGAGCGGGCGTATTGCTAACAGAAGCCGAGCCTCGCGCGGACGCGCGGCTCGGCTTCGCCGCGCATAGTTCCAACTTGATCCAACCGCCTGGTATGAACCCGCGAAAAAGCGCATACGCTGTTCCATGTTTACCAGCGCCGTCCATATCCGTCGGCGCGGAGCATTATCCATTGGCAATTGGAGGGGAGACGCATGGCTACGAGCATCGCGCGCAAATCAGGCGTTCGCAGGCTGAATTCTAAATCGGTTCAATCTAACGGGATCCTCAGTTGGGCAGGCGCGGTGATAACGGGCGTGCTCGCGGCGCTTATCGTGACCGTGATAGGCGTGACCGCGTTCGCGCTGATCGTGCGTTGGGTTTCCCCCAGCGATACGCTTATCTCCGTGATTAATCAGGCGCTGAAGCTGGTCGCGATAGCCGCCGGCGTATGGTTCGCGCTTAGGCGCAACCCGCAGAGCGGTTTGCTCAAGGGCGCGCTGATTGGGTTTTTGTATATGCTGCTGGGGGTGGTGGCGCATTCGCTGTCCAGCAACCTGCCTATAAGATTGGCGGCGTATCTGGCTGATCTGGGCATGGGCGTCGCCGGAGGCGGGCTGTGCGGGATGATCCTGCCGGGACTGGGGAAGAAGTAGCGCTCCGCTCCGCAGCCCAAAACGCTTGACTGATCCGCCGACATGTGTTAAAACGAATCTGAATACAGCGGATACTGATAAGGAGGCGATACCATTGTCCATCACAGCGACCGAACCAACCGCCATTACAGCCAATCCCGTACTGCGCGCTATAGCGGATCGGCGCAGCGTCCGAGGATACAGCCCCAAACCGATAACGCAGGATCAGCTTGACGCGCTGCTGGCAGCCGCCGTGCAGTCGCCAAGCGCGATGAACCGCCAGCCGTGGCATTTCTCCGTCGTGCAGAACCCGGCGATATTAAGCCGGATCAACGCGGAAGTATCCAAGGCGATGAACAAGGACGTGGGCGACGTGTTCCACGGCGCGCCATGCTGCGTATTCCTAAGCTGCGAGCCTGACGCGCGCTGGTCGCGCCTGGACTGCGGCATCGCCACGGAGAACATCGCGATAGCGGCGCAAGGGCTGGGTCTGGGCAGCGTCATACTGGGCATGCCGGAAGCCGCGTTCACGGGACCCAATGGCGGCGAGCTAAACGCGATGCTGAAATTCCCGCCGACATACAAGTTCGCCGTAGCCATCGCCGTTGGCGTTCCAGCGGTGACGAAGGAAGCGCATCCGCTGCTAGCGGACCGCATCGACTACATCGACTGACGATTCTTTAGGCGAGAACCTCGATTCCCCCGCATAAATCCACGCCGCTGGCCCAAACTACCAGTGACAAGGATTGAGCGGGGGTTTGTTTATGATAGCGGTGCGAATCAAGTCCAGGTCTGAAATGGGCGGCTCCTCGCCCGTGCGCATCAGGGACGTGGCGTATGTGATCAGCGACGTGAGGATCGACGCGGGTTCGCTGACGCTGCCCATGCCGCGCGACACGGGCATATGGCTGGTGGACGCGGGATCGATCCTATCGACGATATACAAGCGGTATCCGTCCGAGACGGTGAGGGTGACGGGCGAAAGCATAGGCTGGCTGCGAAGGCTCCCCGAACACACGCTGGGCGCGCATAGCCGCGAGTGGCTAAGGCGGACATGCGCGGCGATGTTCGGGCTTATCCGCGCGCGCGAGGATCACTCGGCGCCAGCGGGCAATACCGCCCTGGCTCCCAGGGGCGAGAGCAACCCGGAGGCCTCCACTTGAACGGAATAAAGACGAAGCGCCAGCAGGCCATAGAGAAGCATTACAAAGACCTTGTAGGCCAGTTCACCCCCAACCACGCGCTGGCTATGAATCTAGTGCGCGCGTTCCTGTGGGGCGGCGCGATATGCACGCTGGGGCAGTGCGTATCGGAGACTGGAAAGACGTATCTGGGGCTTGGACAGAGCGAGACGTCCGCGTTCACGGCGATAGTGATGGTGTTCCTAGGCGCGTTCCTGACGGGGCTGGGGCAGTATGACAGGATCGGTAAGCACGCGGGCGCAGGCTCGATCGTGCCGATAACGGGGTTCGCCAACTCGATCGTGTCCGCCGCGATGGAGTTCAGGCGCGAGGGGTTGGTGCTGGGGGTCGGCGCGCGGATGTTCGTTATCGCGGGGCCGGTGCTGGTGTACGGGATAGGCGCGTCGGTCATCGTCGGGGTGATCGCGTATCTAGTCGGGCTGTTTTAGTTTATCTATCCGGAGGGTGTATGTCCAAACGCGTAGGGGAGGGTACGGTCGAGCTGACCTCAAGGCCGAGGGTGGCGGCGTGGTCGTCCACGGTGGGCAAGAAGGAGCGCGAAGGCCCGCTGGGCATATCGTTCGATTTCACGCTGGGCGACGATCTGCTGGGTCAGAAGACATGGGAGCTAGCCGAGGCCGCGATGCTCCGCGACACGGTTTGCCGCTGTATGGACAAGGCGGGGCTGGAGCCGGAGGACGCGGACGTTCTGTTAAGCGGCGATCTGATCAACCAGATCATGGCCGCGCATTTTTGCGCGCGCGAGCTGCGCGTGCCGATGCTGGGCCTATACAGCGCGTGCTCGACGATGAGCGAGGCGCTGGCGATCGGCGGCATGCTGGTGGATTCGGGAGCGGCCAGGCGCGCGGTGTGCGCGGTATCCAGCCATTTCAGCACGGCGGAGAGGCAGTTTAGAACGCCGCTGGAGCAGGGCGGGCAGCGTCCAGCCAGCGCGCAGTGGACGGTGACGGGGGCTGGCGCGACATTGTTATGCGGTAAGGATTATGCGCCGGATAACGCGGAGACGGTCGTGTCGATGCGTTACGCGACTATCGGCAGGGTGATCGATTACGCCATTAAAGACATGTCGAACATGGGCGCGGTAATGGCTCCGGCGGCGGCGGACACTCTTGAGCGGCATCTGCTGGACATAGGGCGCGCGGCTGACGATTACGACGAGATCATCACAGGGGATCTGGGCAAGGTGGGGCGCGATCTGCTGTTGGAGTTATTAAAGGAGAAGGGCGTAAAGGTTGACCGGAACCGCGTATGGGACTGCGGCGCGAGTATATTCTCGCCGGAGCAGGACGCGCACGCGGGCGGGAGCGGGTGCGGATGCTCGGCGGCGGTGCTGAATGGGCATATACTGGGCAGGCTAATGAAAGGCGAGGCGCGCAGGGTCGTGTTTATGGCGACGGGCGCGCTGCTGAGCGCGACAAGCGTGCTTCAAGGCGAGACGATACCGGGCGTGGCGCATCTGGTGGTATTGGAGCGTGATGGAGAATGATGTTCATAAAGGCGTTTCTAGTGGGCGGCGTATTATGCGCGATAGGCGAGATTCTGATACTCAAGACCAGTCTGACTCCGGCAAGGATTCTAGTGGGGTATGTGACGTGCGGGGTTGCGCTGGGCGCGGTGGGGTTATATGGGCCGCTAGCGGAATGGGCCGGCGCGGGCGCGACGGTGCCGCTGACGGGGTTCGGGTACGCTCTGGCGAAAGGCGCAATGGAGGGCGTATCCGAACATGGATTGCTGGGCGCGTTCACAGGCGGGGTGAGCGCGACGGCGGGAGGAGTCGCGGCGGCGATCTTCTTCGGGTACCTCTGCGCGATTATCTTCAAGCCTAAGACTAAGACTTGATGATACTCGATTCGCTAGGGGCGCCCTTCTTTATGTAGCGTAGCTTCTGTTTGTAGCGGTACTTCGGTAGTTGTGCTCCTCTGTTAGTTGTGCCTCTACGGTAGTTGCGCCTCTACGGTAGCTCCGCCCCCCCTGTCGCGGGGGGGCGCAACCACCCCAAGAGGGGCCCCCGGGGGGGTGCCATACTACCCACGCCGCCGCATC
>JAIRSO010000077.1 GCA_031255415.1 Oscillospiraceae bacterium | reverse complement strand
CACCCGCTTCCCAACCCGCGGCTATTATGTTATACTACAGCGGTTATCCTTTGACGCGACGAGAGGAGGCGAATCCGGCTCATGCCCAACCCTGCGCCGTCAAGCCCGTCGGCCCGGCTGGCCGTATGCGGACTGCTCACCGCTATGATATTCCTGTTCACGTTCATCATAAAGATACCCGCTCCGCCCAACGGATACATTCATCCGGGCGATGGAATAATATTCTTGGCGGGGGAAATATTAGGCCCTATCGGTTCTATATGCGCGGGCCTGGGCAGCGCGCTGGCCGACGCGGCCGGCGGATACGCCGCTTACTGCGCGCCCACGTTCTTGATCAAGGCGGCGATGGGCCTGCTGGCTGGATTAACCCTGCCCGGAGCCAAATGGCTTCGGCGCGCCGCTTCGTTGATACTGGCGGAGCTTATCATGGTCGGCGGCTACGCGCTGGCGGATACTTGGATGTTCGGCGGCGCGGCGGCCGCGGCTTCACTGCCGATGAATCTGGTTCAGGGCGCTGCCGGCGTTATACTGGGCATGCCGCTGTGCGCGATGGGCGAGAGGCTGCGCCCATCGCTCATGATCTGACGCGGCGCGCGTATACTGCCCGCGGGATTAATTATGGAGGGCTTATGCAGAATAACGCTCCGGAGATATACGCGCGGATAGAGCGCATCAAGGAAGCCATACTGGGCAAGCTCCAGCGCCATCACGGCGCGACGCTCAAGGACGCAACCTCGTTTCAATTATATCGCTCGATCGTGTCCACCGTGCGCGATCAGATAATGGCGAACCTGACCGAAACCCGCGCGCGCCAGAGGGAACAGCACAGCCGCAAACTGTACTATCTGTCCGTGGAGTTCCTGCTGGGGCGATCTCTGCACTCGAATATACTGAATCTGCTCTCAACGGACGCTTACCAGGCCGTGCTCGCGGAGCTAGGCGTCCGCGCGGACGATATAATCCGCGAGGAGTCGGAGCCGGGACTGGGCAACGGCGGGCTTGGACGGCTGGCGGCGTGCTTCATGGACTCGCTCACCACGCTGCGCCTGCCAGCGATGGGCTGCACGATCCGCTATGAGTACGGGCTGTTCCGCCAGAGAATCATCGACGGGCAGCAGGTCGAGTTGCCCGACAACTGGCTGGAGTTCGGCAACGCGTGGGAGATCCCCGCGCTGGAGGATTGCGTCGAGGTGCACTTCGGCGGGCGGCTCGAGGAAGAATGGTTAGACGGCAAACTCTCGCTGAACCATGTCGATTATAAAACCGTAATGGCGGTGCCTTACGATATGCCCATAACAGGATACGGCACGGATATGGTCAACCCGCTGCGGATGTGGAGAGCACGCGCGCCGAAGGCCATCGAACAGACGCGCTTCAGCGCGGAGTTGTACGCGCGCGCTGTCGAGGAGCGCGAACTGGCCGAGACCATTTCAGGCGTGCTGTACCCGGAGGACAACAACTACGAGGGCAAACTGCTTAGGCTTAAACAGCAGTATTTCTTTACGTCCGCTACGCTGCAGTATATCATCGCGGACTTCAAGCGCACTTACGGAAGCAACCTGTACGACCTGCCGGAGAAGGTCGTCATACACATCAACGATACGCACCCCGCGATGGCTATCCCCGAACTGATGCGCCTGCTGATGGATCAGGAGGGCTACGGCTGGGACGAAGCGCAGTCCATCGTCCTGCGCACCGTCGCGTATACAAACCATACCATCATGGCCGAGGCGCTGGAGAAATGGCCCGACGAGATGGTGCGCATACAACTGCCGCGCGTGTACCAGATACTCGAGGAGATAAACCGCCGCTTCTGCGAACGGCTGTGGAACCTCTACCCCAACCAGTGGGATCGCATAGCGAAACTGGCGATCCTCGCGTATAACCAGGTGCATATGGCAAACCTCGCGGTGTGGGGCAGTTTCTCGGTGAACGGGGTCTCCCAGCTTCACGGCGAGATACTCAAGCGCGATACGTTCCACGACTTCTACCGCATCATGCCGGAGAAATTCTCCGCGATAACCAATGGCATTACGCACCGCCGCTGGCTGATGCTGTCCAACCCGGCGCTTGCCGAATTGATAGAGGACGCGATAGGCGGAGCCTGGCGCGAGGAGCCGGAGCGGCTTGCCGAACTGAAGAACTTCAAGGACGACGCGTCTTTCATCGAGAAATACCAGCAGGTCAAGCGCAAGAACAAGGAACGGCTAACGCGATGGTTCGAGCGCGAACAGGGCGTGATAATCAAGCCGGACTTCCTGTTCGACGTTCAGGCCAAACGCCTGCACGAGTATAAACGCCAGTTGCTCAACGCGCTGCACATCCTGGTGTTGTACAATAGGATAGCGGACGATCCGGATTACTCGATCACGCCGCGATGCTTTATATTCAGCGCGAAGGCCGCGCCTAGCTACCGCCGCGCGAAACAGATCATCCGCCTGATCAACGCGATAGGCGCGATGATAGAGAAACACCCGCGCGCGCGCGCGATGCTGCAGGTGGTCTTTCTGGAGAACTACAGCGTGTCCGCGGCCGAGATACTGATACCCGCCACCGAGCTATCCGAACAGATATCGACCGCGACCAAGGAAGCGTCGGGCACGGGCAACATGAAATTCATGATGAACGGCGCGCTGACCATCGGCACGATGGACGGGGCGAACGTCGAGATGCACGAGCGCGTGGGCGCGGAGAACATCTATATCTTCGGCGCGCGCGCGCACGAGGTCGAACAGATATACGCGACCCAATCATACCAATCGATCAGCATATTCGAGCGCAACCAGGAGATCCGCAAGGCGCTCAACAGCCTGCTGGATCGAACCATACTGCCCGAGCAAGGCGCGTTCCAGGATTTGTACCACTCCCTGCTGTTCGGCGATTACGGCGGACTGCCCGATCCTTTCCTCGTGCTTAAGGACTTCGGGTCATACTCGATGGCTCAGCAGCGCGTCGGCAACGATTATAAGAACCAAAAGGCATGGACCAAACGCGCGATCATGAACACCGCCGCGTCCGGCTGGTTCAGCAGCGACCGCGCGATACGCGAATACAACCAGCTGATATGGAAACTGGATCCCGTGGACTTCGAGGATTGACGATGCGGCCCGTACATAACAGCCGCGACGCGTTCTATCGCGATCCTCCCGGCGCGGTTCCTGCTGGAACCATCGTGAGGCTGCGCCTCGCCGTCGAGGGCGAGCCGAGGCCTGATTCAGTCGCCGTCCGGGTCTGGACGGATCGCGAGACCTGGACGGACATGACCGAAATATCCTACTCCAACAACGGTTATCTGAATGGTAATTTCAATGGCTATCTCTACGAAACACCGTTAACCGCGCCAAAGAATCCCGGTTTGGTCTGGTATGACTTCCGGGTGCGCGTGGGCGGCATTGAGACAGCCTACGGCAACGCGCCCGATAAACTGGGCGGGGAGGGAGCCGTCTGGGCTGAACTGCCTCCGTCGTTCCAGATGACCGTGTATGATCCGGACTTCGCGCCCCCGTCTTGGATGCGCCGCGCGGTCGTTTACCAGATATTCCCCGACAGATTCAACGGCGGACCGCTTCGGCCGGACGGATCGATCCCCGCCTCCGGCTCGACGAAGAATATCCCCGGGGATCGTCTGCTTCACTCCAGTTGGTATGATCCGCCCGGCATGGGCGTTGATCCGGACGGCAAGGATTACCGCGCGCAGGACTTCTATGGAGGGACTCTGGAGGGGATACGCCGATCCCTGCCTCGACTCGCCGACATGGGGATCACCTGCCTGTACCTGAACCCCGTCTTTGAATCCCCGTCCAATCATCGATACAATACCACCGATTATCACAAAATCGATCCGATGCTGGGCACGGAGCGCGACTTTACCGCGCTGTGCGAGTCGGCGCGGGAGCACGGCATACGCGTGATGCTGGACGGCGTGTTCAGCCATGTGGGCGCGGATAGCCCATACTTCAGGGACGCGGCCTTGGACAAGGGTTCTCCATACGCGGGATGGTTCGCGTTCCGGCATTGGCCAGACGATTATGAATGCTGGTGGGGCGTGCCGTCCTTGCCGAACGTGAACGAGATGGAACCATCGTATCTGGATTTCATGCTTCGATCGCCGGACGCGGTAGTGACGCGATGGATTCGCGCCGGGGCGCGAGGCTGGCGGCTCGACGTTGCGGACGAGCTACCCATGCCGTTCCTGCGCGAGCTGCGCGGGACGGTCAAGCGGGTCGATCCGGACGCGTGCGTTCTGGGCGAGGTATGGGAGAACGCGTCGTGTAAGATCGCGTATGGGGAGTTGCGTTCATACGTGCTGGGCGATACGCTGGACAGCGTGATGAATTACCCTCTGCGCGCCGCGCTGATATCGTTCCTGATCGGAGCCGTCGACGCGCCGCGCGCCGCGCGCGTTATCGAAGCGATGATGGAGCAGTATCCCAAACCATTCGCGTACGCGCTGATGAACCTGACGGGCAGCCACGACCGCGCGCGAATACTGAACGAGCTGGCATGCGCGACGGGCGAATCCATGCCGCGCGCCGACAGAGCCTATCTGCGCCTGACCGACAGCCAGCGCGGACTGGCGCGCGAGAGGCTGATGCTGATGTTCGGGTTTATCGCGGCGTGGCCTGGCATGCCGTCGATATACTACGGCGACGAGTCCGGCATGGAGGGCGCGGGCGATCCATACTGCCGCGCGGCGTATCCGTGGGGACGCGAGGACGAGGCGACGCGCGCGTTCTTCATCGACGCGATAAAGCGCCGGGGACAAAGCCCGGCGCTGATATCCGGCGAGGCGAGGCTGGCGGCTCCCGACTGCGACGTGCTGGCGATAGTCCGCGAGATACGCGGCGGCTTCGACGCGCTGGGCGAACCCGCCATGGACGCTCTCGCGTTCTACGCGATGAACAGGAGCGGCGAGCCCAAGACGCTCAAGGCCTTCCTGCCGGACGGGCCGCGCGAGTTCGATCTGCCCCCGCGCGGCTCCGTCCTGTGGCAAAGCGATGATTATACCGTAAGCACCCCGTTTTCCGCGTCGATAATCTTTAGTATCTGCAGTTCGGCTCCGGTAAGCGCGTCGATGTAGATGATAAACTCGCTGTCCGACCACTTCCCGATGAATTCATACGCGAGTTTCTCGCCGTTCTCGCGCGGGATCACGCACAGGCGCTCATGGGTCACGTCCAGCCGATCGCTTACCATCTCGCGCGCCTGCTCCGCGTTGAGCACGATCTCGGGCAGCACGCGCTCGTAATGGTTCATCAGGTAGTTGTTGGCCTCCAAGCCCACGACCGCACCCGTGTCCATGCGCACCTGCACCTTGATGAGGTCGGGATACATCACCACCCCGTCCTGTTTCCACGCGAAGTTTATTACCGCCATGCCGTTATACTGCTGGAAATAGTTAGACTCCATCGGGCTGAACCCGTGCCCCGCGAGGAAGTCCGACGCTAGGCTCACGCATTCCTGCATCGATAGCTTCTGCTCGTATTCGCCGTATTCCGGCATTATCCACAGCACCTTGCCGCCGCGTTGAGTGACGTGCACGTTCAAGCGTCCGTCGTCCGTATCCAGTATGAAGCCATAACTGGATACAGGGCCGCCCGTGTCGCTGGTTCTCGCGGTTAGGTACACGCGATCCGCGCCCACGAACGCTATGGCTCGTTTCAGCGCCTCGTCCGCGTCCACCTGCTCGTCGCCCAGCGCTTTGGCCTCGCCCTCGTGCTTGCCGTCCGAGAATGGGCCGTCGTAAATCAGCGTGGGGTATTCGGACGCGTTCTGCGTGTCCATCGCGCGAACCAGCGGAGCCTGCTCCTGCTCGCCGGACTGCGACCACCAATCGTTGGGCACGGTCGCCATCATTTCGGACAACTGGCGGTTGATCGTGCCCGCGTGCGATAGAAGCCCCTGCAACTGCCTCATATCTTCGTCCGAGAACGGCCTGCCGTCCGCCGCGGACGCTGTCAGCGCGCGCGCGTAATCGGACACCTGGTTGACAAACTTCATGCTGGCGACGATAGGCTCGCCGCTAAGCGGAAGCTGCGCCAGCGAACTGGAAGCCTCGCCCGCCTGCATCGACACGCGCGAGAGCAGCAGCGCGCCCTCGCCGGGCGTGGAACTGACCATCAGTTTGCTTAGGTTCAGCTCTACGCTGTTAAGTCCGTCCACCAGGCTGTAGAAAGCCTGCTGCCGCGCTAGCTCAAGGGAGCGTTTCATCTTCTCCGCGCGGGAGGTCTGCCAGCCTATCAACCCGACCGCCACCGCCAGCATCGCGGTCAGCGCGATCGTGGTTTTGTTCGCCGACCGTCCGCCGGAGCGCGAACCCATGCCGCCGCGCCCTTTATACCGGCCGTACCAGCCCGCGTTGTTTGCGTTCGCCTGCATCGTGAACCTCCTATATCGCGAACCAGTGCCGCCCGATCTTCAGCCTCACCTCGCGCGACCATATCCAAGCGTTAGTCGCCGTCTGCGGGTTGAAGTAATACAGGCAGCCGTAGGTGGGATCCCAGCCGTTCATCGCGTCGCGCGCCGCGCGCCAGCTCTCGTCGTTGGGCGTGAGCCATATCTGCCCGTCCGACACCGCGTCGAACGCGCCGGACTGGTATACCACCGCCGCGACCGTGTTCGGGAAAGCCGCGTTGCGCACGCGGTTGAGCACCACCGCAGCGACCGCGACCTTGCCTATATACGGTTCGCCGCGCGCCTCGCCGTGTATGATGCGCGCGAGTATCTCCGTTTCGCTGCTGGAGTATCCGCCGCTGGCCTGTATGGCTCCGTTCGACCCGGAGCCGCTCAGCGTAACGCCCATCGCCGCAGCGGTGGACGCTCCCACCACGCCGTCTACCTTCAACCCGTTCTTGCGCTGGAACGCCGTCACCGCGTTGTAGGTGCTCTGCCCGTACACGCCGTCCACCGATCCGTTGTAATAACCCCATTGCTTCAGTTTCTTTTGCACGGCTGTGACGCTGGAGCCTGTTGAACCCCAGGCTATCGCAGCCGCCGCCTGCGCCCAAGCGGCGGCGAACAGCGTCAGTGCCAGCGCCGACGCGGCTATGAGTAGTGCGGTTCGCTTGCGCATATGCAGTCCTCCATCCAGCGGGTTGCGTTATATATGGGTTGTAAGCGTCCTGATCCAGCGCAGTATCACGCTCTCGAATACGGGTTCGGGCTTAGGCTCCGCCGCCGCCATCGACGCGGGGATCAGCCTGCCGCCCTTGTATAGATCGGATACGCTATCGGGCAGGCCTGGAATCGATCGCGGCGCGGCGAGAGCGCGCCCGGCTGGTTTGACAGGCCTCGCGGCCTCCGCCGCCGCGATCGTGTCCGGGGTCAGCAGGCACAGCGGCGGGTATATCACGCACCACCAGTTGCGGCCTTTCGCCTCGCCTATCCTTATTATCAGTGAATCATATGTACCCGCGGGTACGACCATCCCACCGTATTCCCGGTCGGGGAAGTATTCCCGCGCGAACGTCGCGCTCACCGGAACGCGGTTCAATTCGTCAGCCGCAGCCGCAGCGCATGCCTCGACCCCCTCCAGGCTGGCGATGATCGTCTCGCGCGCGGTTCGCGGATCGGACGCGGCTAGGGCTGAACCATACTCCGCTAGCACCGCGTCGCGCACGCGCAGTTTCAGCGCCTGATCAGCCTGTGAATCGCTGTTGGCGATTACATGCAGACGGATGAGGTTATCGCCGGAAGCCGCGACGATCAGCGCGGCGCGGCTAGCTGCAGACTCATAAGGCTCGGCGATCCATCCGCCCAGCATCCACAGCGCCGCCGCTACCGCGCCAACCGTCAGCGCGCGCCGTGATAATCCAACCCAGCGCGAACCGCCATCCTCAGTAAAAAGTAAACGCATGGGGGTATAATGCCTGGAATTGTCAGGGATTATACGCGTTGTTTGATAATGTTGCTTTGGAATACTCCCCCATCCCCATCCGATACATCGCCGCGCGTATTGGAACGGACGCTATTGCGCTCGTCATATGATAATGGTATCATCGTTTCGGGGAGGATTACCTATGGCTAATCTTAATAACCTTAGCGCGGCGGCCTGGACGGCGGCTGGGCTGGCCTTTATATTCCTTATGACCGCGCTGGGCGCGGCTACCGTTTTCCTGCTCAAGAAAGCCGATCCGTCTAAGTATCAAAACATATTCCTCGGCTTCGCCGCCGGGGTGATGATCGCGGCTTCGGTATGGAGCCTGCTTATCCCGTCCATCGAGGCGGCGGAGGCTAAGGGTATCGCGGGCTGGATCCCGGCCTCTTTGGGATTCATGATGGGCGCGGCGTTCCTGCTGGGACTCGATAAACTGATACCGCATCTCCATCAGGCCACGGGTGTGCGCGAAGGCAGACCCAGCGCCAGCAAACGCACCATGCTGCTGTTCTCGGCGGTGACGCTGCACAATATCCCCGAAGGCATGGCGGTCGGGCTGGCGTTCGCGCTCGGCGCGCAGACGGGCGGCTCCGGCGCTTACGCGTCCGCTATCGCGCTGGCGATAGGCATCGGTATCCAGAATTTCCCCGAAGGCGCGGCGGTCACGCTCCCGTTCCGCCAAGAGGGATGGTCACCCGGCAAGTCGTTCCTGCTGGGCGCGCTGACCGGAGCCGTAGAGCCTGTGTTCGGAATCCTCGCCGCGATGCTGGCGGGCGCGCTTGTATCCGTGATGCCGTGGCTGCTGGCGTTCGCGGCGGGCGCGATGATATACGTGGTCGTGGAGGAGATGATCCCGGAGGCGCGGCTGGGCGAACACTCCGATAAAGCCACTCTGGCGGTAATGGCGGGGTTCCTGGTGATGATGATACTGGACGTGGCGCTGGGATAGCTCCGCGCGGCTCCAGGTTCTGCGCGCTCCGAAGGTTCCATACAGTGAACCGGAGGTGCGTCTATGAAGAGATATGTCTTTATAACGATAAGCCGCGCCAAGCGGGGGATGATCGCCGCGCTGGCTGTTGTCTGCGCGCTGGCGATCGTCGCGGCGGGCGGGATCGTATGGCAGCGCCGCGCGGTCACGGCTGACACAGGATCGGCGGACTCGGACGCCGGGGTGAGACTGCCCATCATAATGTATCACAGCGTGGTCGGCGAAGGCTCGCCTAGGAATGATTATCAGATTACCGCGTCTCAGCTGGCGAGCGACCTTGACTGGCTCGTCGAAAGAGGATATAATACCGTTCTCATCGCGGACTTGATCCGCTACACGCGCGGGGAGTCCGCTCTTCCCGCGAAACCTGTCATGCTCACATTCGACGACGGGCAGCTTAACAACCTCGTCTACGCGCTGCCGCAGATGGAACGGCGCGGGATGCGCGGCGTGTTCTCCGTCTGCGGCGCATTCGTCGAGAGAGCCGAACGCGAACGCGATCCCTCCCCATTATACGCGTACATGACCTGGGACGACCTGCGCGCCGCCGCGTCAACCGGGGTCGTCGAGATCCAGAACCATTCGTATAATCTTCACGGCGAGAAGAACGCGCGCAGAGGATTTACGCGCCGCGCGGGAGAAACCCGCGCCGCGTTCCAATCCTCGCTGATCGAGGACGTGAGCAAGATGCAGCAGCTGCTCCGGCTACGCGCGGGGGTGGACGCCGAATGCTTCACGTATCCATACGGGTTTACATACGACGGATCGTGGACGCTGCTGCGCGACCTGGGTTTCAAGGCCGCGATGACCTGCCGCGAGAAAGTGAACCATCTAACGCGCGATCCGGACGCTCTGTTCCACCTGAACCGATTCAACAGAAGCGGCTACGCTTCCACGGAGGCTTTTATGAAAAAACTGGGGATCGAATGATTAGTCTAAGGGGTATCCGCAAATCGTTCAAGGTAGTCAAGCGCGGCTCGGGGGCGAAGGCCGCGCTGGGCGCGCTGTTCCGCCGCGAGTATAACATCATAAGCGCGCTGGACGGCGTGTCCTTTGATATACCGGACGGCGAGATAGTCGGGTACATCGGCCCGAACGGCGCGGGCAAGTCCACATCGATAAAGGTGATGAGCGGCATTCTGGTTCCCGACGGCGGGACGTGCACGGTATCGGGGCTTACGCCGTGGACGGATCGCAAGACATTGGCGCGGCGTATCGGCGTGGTGTTCGGACAGCGCACGCAGTTATGGTGGGATGTTCCGATCGCGGACTCGTTCGAGCTGCTGCGCGATATATACCGCGTGCCGCGGCAGGATTATATCCGCGCGCGGGACAGGCTGGTCGACGCGCTGGATATCGGATCGTTCATCAACACCCCGCTAAGGCAGGTCAGCCTGGGGCAGCGGATGCGCGCGGAGCTAGCCGCGTCCTTGCTCCACAGCCCGGACGTGCTGTTCCTCGACGAACCCACGATAGGACTCGACGCGGTGAGCAAGCTGGCGGTGCGCCAGTTCATCCGCACCATTAACGAGGAGCGCGGCGTGACCGTCCTGCTCACCACCCACGACATGAACGACATCGAGGCTCTCACCGACAGGATTATCCTGATAGGCAAGGGGAGTATCCTGTACGACGGCGCTATGAGCGCGGTCAAGTCCAGCAGGACGGCGGAAGGTCTGCCGGTCGAGGAGATCGTCGCGGGGCTGTATAAGGAGCACGGGCTGTGAGGGACTTGATCCGCCCGTATACCTCCATGTTCCGCGTGCAGTTCATCGGGCAGCTGCAGTACCGCGCCGCCGCTTGGGCCGGGATCGCCACCCAGTTCTTTTTCGGGTTCGTGTTTGTGATGATGTTCACCGCGTTCTATCGCGGCGGGACAGCCGCGCCGCCGATGCCGCTGGAAAACCTTATCGCTTACCAGTGGCTCAAACAGGCGTTCCTCGTGCTGATCGTGCTGTGGAGCCGGGACAACGATCTTGACAACCAGATTATCAGCGGGCACGTGGCTTACTCGCTGTGCCGGCCTGTAGATTTGTACGCGCTGTGGTCGGCGCGGCTGGCCGCTAACAGGATGGCGAGATGCTCGTTGAGGTTCGCGCCCGTGCTGATTATCGCCTCGCTTCTGCCCGCGCCTTACGGGCTGATACCGCCGCCCGGCATAGTAGCCGCGCTGCTGTTCGCGCTGTCGTTAATGCTGGGCATGCTGGTCGCGGTCGGGTTATCGATGTATATCCATACGCTGACGTTCATCACGCTCAACAATACGGGGTTGTGGCTGATCGGCGGCGCGTTAGCCGACTTCGCGTCGGGACTGCTCATCCCTCTGCCGCTTATGCCGGACTGGCTCGAGCGCGCGCTGAACCTGCTGCCCTACCGGTACATGGCGGACGTGCCGTTCCGCGTGTACTCAGGAGACCTGTCCGGCGCTGCCGCCGCCGGCGCGATGGGCATCCAGCTGTTATGGGTGGCGATTTTGTTCGCTACGGGATTGCTGGCGTTCCGCGCGGTATTGCGCCGCGTCGTGATACAGGGGGGATGAACGGCATGATCTACTTTAAGTATCTGCGCATGCAGATCCACTCTATCGCCGTGCATCGATCGACGTTCTGGATGATGATGATCGGCAACGCCTCGTCGTGTTTATTGGGATTCGCCTGTATGGCTATCATGTTCGACAGGTTCCATACCGCGGCGGGATGGACGTTCCCGGAAGCCGCTATGTGCTACGCGGTGGTGTTCATGGCGTTTTCGATCACAGAGTGCGTCGCGAGGGGATTCGATCAGTTCAGCCGCCTTGTGTCAAGCGGCGATTTCGATCGTCTGCTGATCAGGCCGCGCGGGCTGGTATTGCAGGTGCTCGGCTCGACGTTCGAGTTGTCGCGGGTGGGGAGGTTCGCCGTCAGCTTCGCGATACTCTCCTACGCGGCGCGCGGCCTGGGCATTGTCTGGACCGCCTGGAAGGTCGCGGTGCTGGCGATGATGGTACTCTCTGGCATATCGATATTCTTTGGTATATTCTTGATAGGCGCGGCGTTCTGCTTCGTGACGGTGGAGGGACTGGAGGTAGTGAACGTATTCACCGACGGCGGGAGGGAGATCGCCAGCTACCCACTGCCTATATACGGACGGACCGCGTTGAGGTTCTTTACGTTTATCGTGCCTTACGGATGCTTCAACTACCTGCCGCTTATGTATCTGACTGGCAGGGTTTCGGGCAATACCGCGCTGTACGCGCTGTCGCCGCTGATCGGCATGCTGTTCATGGTTCCATGCGCGTTCGTGTGGAAACTGGGGATTAAAAGATATCTTAGCACGGGGAATTAGTTCGGGTGGATTAATCTAAGAGGGTCGATTCGTGAGGATTGATTCGCGAGGAT
>JAIRSO010000053.1 GCA_031255415.1 Oscillospiraceae bacterium | reverse complement strand
ATTATAGTATACGCGTTTTACAGATTATCCGCAACAACGCGTCAACTTCCGCCGCGCGATTCCGCAGCGGGATTTACATCCCGGCTCTAGCTGTGCTATAATAGAAAAGCTGTGTGTATACTTGTTCGCGCAGCCGCGTGGGTTTTGACAAAACCTTCAGACCGCCAATTAGGAGGGATCCCGCCGCCATGATGGATACTGAAACCAAACAAGCCAAGCGCAAGGAAAACTTCGCCAAGCTAGACGAGGCGATAGCCGCCCGCAAGGGCGAGCGCGGCGCGCTGATGCCCGTCCTGCAGGAGGCGCAGGCCATATTCGGTTACGTGCCGCAGGATGTGCAGATCAGGATCGCGAACGGCCTGGGCGTGCCGCTTACGGAGGTATACGGCGTATCGACGTTCTATTCCCAGTTCGCGCTGGAGGAACAGGGCAGGCATATCATCGGGCTGTGCCTGGGCACGGCGTGCTACGTGCGCGGCGCGCAGAAGATACTCGACCGCCTCTCGTCCGAGCTGGACTGTAAGGTCGGACACACGACCAAGGACGGCGCGTTCACGCTCAACGCGACGCGCTGCCTGGGCGCGTGCGGCCTGGCTCCCGTCATGATGATAGACGACGAGGTGTACGGACGGCTCACGCCCGGCGAGGTGCCCGGGATCCTAGCTAAATATAAGGATCAGCAGGCGTCGTAGCATGCGCGATATATCGCTGCACGTGCTGGATCTCGCGCAGAACAGCGTCGCGGCGCAAGCCTCGCGCGTTGAGATATCCCTCGCCGTCGATAGGCCGCGCGACTCGCTCACGCTGGTCATCGCCGACGATGGGCGCGGCATGACGAAGGATTTTGCCCAGAAGGCGTTAAGCCCGTTCGCCACCACCCGCACCACCCGCAAGGTGGGGCTGGGTCTGCCGATGATGCTGGAAAGGGCGCGCGCGGCGGGAGGCGGCTTGACCATCGAGTCCGAACCGGGCAAGGGCGCGAAGGTCACGGTAAAAATGCGGCTCTCGCACGTGGATCGGCCGCCGCTGGGCGATCTGGACGGCACGCTGCTGACGCTCGTGTTGATGGCCGGGGACGGACTTGATTATCTTATCAGGCTCGAGGGGCTGGGCGAACCGTTTGAACTGGATACGGCGCTGGTGCGCGAGGCTCTGGGCGGCGTGCCGCTGTCCGATCCCGAAGCGTCCATGTGGCTGAAAGAAGCGCTCGCCGAGGCCGCCGCGCCGTATAAGGACGCGGACGCGATCGGCGCCGCCGATTTGATCAGGGAGGATTATTATGAAAACACTAGCGGAACTGCAAGCCATTCGTGACAGGGCGCGCGCGCAGGTGGAATTGCGCCGCGACGACGCGGGCACGCGCGTAGTGGTGGGCATGGCTACATGCGGCATAGCGGCGGGCGCGCGTCCGGTTATGCTGCGATTTGTCGAAGAGATTAACAAGCGCGCGCTCAAAGACGTGGCGGTGTCCCAGACAGGCTGCATAGGCATGTGCCGCCTGGAGCCGATGGTGGAGATCTATACGCCCGGCGCGGAAAAGGTGACGTATGTTAAGGTAACGCCGGAGATGGTCGGGCGCATCGTCGCGGAGCATATCGTCAACGGCTCGATCGTGGCGGAGTATACGATCGGCGCGGCTGAAGGCAAGTAATTTATTCTTAGGGGGATCGCACGATGGAATTATATCGCGCGCATGTGCTCGTGTGCGGCGGCACCGGGTGTACGTCTTCCGGCTCCGCCGCGCTGATAGAGCGATTCGATCGGCTGCTCGCGGACAACGGCCTGGCTAAAGAGATCAAGATCGTCCGCACCGGCTGTTTCGGACTGTGCGAGGCCGGGCCTATCGTCATCGTCTATCCGGAAGGCACGTTCTACAGCCGCGTCAAGGTGGAGGACGTGGACGAGATCGTATCCGAACACTTGATAAAAGGCCGTCCGGTGCGCCGCTTGATCCATTCGGACACGGCCTCTCCGACGGCTCCGACGTCGCTGAACCACATCCAATTCTATGAGAAGCAGCGCCGCGTCGCTCTGCGCAACTGCGGCGTTATCGACCCGGAGAACATCGACGAGTATATAGCCTTCGACGGCTATCAGGCTCTGGCTAAAGCGCTCACGGAGATGACCCCGGAGGGCGTTATCGACCAGATGAAAAAGTCTGGGCTTAGAGGGCGCGGCGGCGGCGGGTTCCCCACCGGGCTTAAGTGGGAGTTCGCGTACAAGTCCAAGTCGAAACAGAAATACGTGTGCTGCAACGCGGACGAGGGCGATCCCGGCGCGTTCATGGATCGCTCCGTGCTCGAAGGCGATCCGCACGCCGTGTTGGAAGCCATGGCTATCGCGGGCTACGCGATCGGCGCGAACGAGGGATGGATTTACGTGCGCGCGGAGTATCCTATCGCGGTGAAGAGGCTCAACATCGCGATCGAGCAGGCGCGCGCGTACAACCTGCTGGGCGAGAATATATTCGGTACGGACTTCTCGTTCAACATCAACATCCGGCTGGGCGCTGGAGCGTTCGTGTGCGGCGAAGAAACCGCGCTGATGGCCTCGATCGAGGGCAGGCGCGGCGAGCCGCGTCCGCGTCCGCCGTTCCCAGCCGTCAAGGGATTGTTCGACAGCCCGACGATTCTCAACAACGTCGAGACATACGCGAACGTGTGCCAGATCATACTAAACGGAGCGGACTGGTTCGCGTCGATGGGAGCGGAAAAGAGCAAGGGCACGAAGGTGTTCGCTCTGGGCGGCAAGATCAACAACACCGGGCTGGTCGAGATCGAGATGGGCACGCCGCTTCGCGAGATCATCTTTGATATAGGCGGCGGCATACCGGGCGGCAAGGCGTTCAAGGCCGTGCAGACGGGCGGACCGTCCGGCGGATGCATCCCCTCCTCGCTGATCGACACGCCGATAGAGTACGATTCGCTAATAGCGATCGGCTCGATGATGGGCTCCGGCGGCATGATCGTGATGGACGAAGATAACTGCATGGTGGATATCGCGCGGTTCTTCCTCGACTTCACGGTGGACGAGTCGTGCGGCAAGTGCCCGCCGTGCCGCATAGGCACGCGGCGCATGCTGGAGATACTCGAGCGCATTGTGGAGGGCAAGGGCGAGGAAGGCGACATCGAGAAGCTGGAAACGCTGGCTAAGAACATCAAGGCCACCGCGCTGTGCGGACTGGGTCAGACCGCGCCCAATCCCGTGCTGTCAACGCTGCGCTACTTCCGGGACGAGTACGAGGCGCACATCAAGGAGAAGCGCTGCCCCGCCGGACACTGCCAGGCGCTGCTAAGGTACACGATCAACGAAAAGTGCGTCGGCTGCACCGCGTGCGCCAAGGCGTGCCCGGTACAGTGCATATCCGGCAAGGTCAAGGAGCGGCACGCGATCGACCAATCCAGGTGCGTCAAGTGCGGGCAGTGCCAGGCCAAGTGCCGGTTCGGCGCGGTCGAGCGCGGTTAGGAGGGACGTTAGAATGGATAAGGTTAGATTGACGATCGACAACGTGGCGGTGGAAGCCGAGCCGGGTTCGACCGTGCTGGAGGCCGCGCGTTCGGTCGGCATACGCATACCCACGCTGTGTTACCTCAAGGGCGTTAACGAGATCGGCGCGTGCCGCATGTGCGTGGTGGACGTGGGAGGCCGCGCTCTGCAGGCCGCGTGCGTGCTGCCCGTCACCCCCAACATGGTCGTCAAAACGAACACCGCCGAGATTCGCGAGGCGCGCAAGACCAACCTTGAGTTGCTCCTGTCCGCGCACGATAAGAAGTGCCTGTCCTGCGTGCGCAGCCAGAACTGCGAGCTTCAGCGCCTGTCCAAGGAGCTGGGCGTAGAGGACGGAGACCGCTTCAAGGGCGTGCAGAACGTTTATGACGTGGACGACCTCTCCCCGTCCATCGTCCGCGATAACAACAAGTGTATCGTGTGCCGCCGCTGCGTTGCGACCTGCGGGAACGTGCAGAACGTCAGCGTGATCGGACCGGTGGGGCGCGGGTTCAAGACCCAGATCGCCTCGCCCTGGGGCAAGAGCCTCTCCGAGACCGCGTGCATCAACTGCGGGCAGTGCATCGAGGCGTGCCCGGTGGGCGCGCTCCGCGAGAAGGACGATACCGACGAGGTATGGAAACTGATCGCCGATCCGAAGAAGCACGTCGTGGTTCAGCCCGCTCCCGCCGTGAGAGTCGCGATAGGCGAGGAGTTCGGCATGCCGATGGGCTCCCGCGTGACGGGCAAGCTGGCAGCCGCTCTGCGCAGGATCGGGTTCGACCGCGTGTTTGACACGGACTTCGGCGCGGACCTTACGATCATGGAGGAAGCGTACGAATTGATCGACCGCGTCAAGAACGGCGGCGCTCTGCCGATGATCACATCCTGTTCGCCCGGTTGGATCAAGTACTGCGAGACGTTCTACCCCGAGTTCATCCCGAACCTGAGCAGCTGCAAGTCGCCGCACATGATGGCCGGGGCGCTGATTAAAACCTACTACGCGCAGCGCGCCGGGCTCGATCCGAAGGATATCGCGGTGGTGTCCGTGATGCCGTGCACGGCGAAGAAATTCGAGGCGAAGCGCCCGGAGATGTATAACGGCGGACTGGCGGACGTGGACGCGGTGATAACGACCCGCGAGCTGGCGCGCATGCTCAAGGAGGCCGGCATAGAGTTCGAGCGGCTGCCGGACGAGGATTTTGATCCGCTAATGGGCGAGTCCACCGGAGCGGGCGTTATATTCGGCGCTACGGGCGGGGTTATGGAAGCCGCTCTGCGCACGGCTTACGAGGTGATAACGGGCAAGGATCTCGAGCGCCTGGAGTTTAAGGGCGTGCGCGGCCTGGACGGTATCAAGGAAGAGACCGTCCGCATGGGCGATCTGGAGGTCAGCGTGGCAGTCGCGCACTCCACGGGCATGGCAGCCAAACTGCTGGATATGGTCAAGAGCGGCGAGAAGAAACTGCACTTCATCGAGATCATGGGGTGCCCGGGCGGGTGCGTCAATGGCGGAGGCCAGCCGATCGTGCCTGCCGACGTTCGCGCGCGCGTCGATCCGGCGAAGGTTCGCGCCGCGGGGGTTTATAGCGAGGACGAGTCTAAGGCGATCCGCAAGTCCCACGAGAACCCCGAGGTAAAGAAGCTCTACGCCGACTTCCTGGGCGAGCCGAACAGCCATAAGGCTCACGAGTTGCTCCACACGCATTATAAAGCGAGGGATAAGTACTAAGTATGGATAACGCTGTATCCTGTGATAAAGCGTCGTCCGATATAGCGCCCATTGGCGCGGCGGTGGCGGGCTGCGGCGGAATATCCGCAACCCACCTCGCCGCGCTTCGCGCTCTCAAGGACGATGGAGTCAATATCATATCGCTGTATGATACCAAGCCCGAACGCGTCGAGCGCCGCAGGGACGAGTTCGGCGGCGAGGCCGCGGAGTCGTTCGAATCGATGCTGGACGATCCGCGCGTCGATACCGTGCATATACTCACGCCGCACGCGCTGCACGCGGGGATGGCGCGCGCCGCGCTGGCTCGCGGCAAGTACGTGTTGTGCGAAAAACCGCTTGCCACTTCGACGCGCGATCTGGACGATCTCGCGCGGCTCGATCCGGACGGACGGCGCTTGTGCTGCGTATTCCAGAACCGTTACAACCAATCGGCGCGGCGCGCGAAGTCGATGATCGACGGCGGCGAGTTGGGGCGGATTATCTCGCTCAAGGGTATCCTCGCCTGGAAGCGCGGCGTGGCGTATTACTCCGACGACTGGCACGGAACTAAGGCGCTCGAAGGCGGCGGGGTGCTGATCAACCAGGCTATACACACGCTCGACCTTATGCTGTATCTGGGCGGGCCGCTGGACTCGCTCAAGGCCAGCGTCACGACGGATTTACTCGAGGGAGTGGTCGAAGTCGAGGAAAACGCGCATATAGTACTGCGATACGCGGACAATAAGACGGGGCTGTTCTTCGCCAGCAACAGCAACGGCGTGGACGAACCGCCGGAGATAACCATCGCGGGCGAGGAAGGCGGCCTGGTTCTGCGCGGCGACAGCCTGTACCTGTATAAAGACGGGCGCCGCGAGACGCTGGTCGATCCAAGCTCCGCGCCGGTCGTCGGCAAGGCGGTGTACGGAAGCAGCCACGTCGTGCAGATCCATGATTTCTATCGCTGCGTGCGGGAGGGGAAACCTTTCGCGATAGGCGTTAGGGAAGCGGCGCCGGCTGTGAGAGCCGTGCTTGCCGCGTATGAATCCTCGCGCGGGAATCATTGGGCGAGGCTGGACGGATAACGCGGGCGGGCGGCCCGTCCGACCATGCCTCATATAGTAATGGAGGTGTTATCATGGCCGATCCGCTCCCGAACACCATTCGCGTTGACGTTGGCGGCTTGATGGCCGATACCCTGGGCGGCGGGTACGGGGTGAGCGAAGACGCGCTCGAACGATTGAGGCCGCGAATCGACGCGGCGCGAGAGGCTGTGCAATCTTCGCGCGGCGAAGGCTGGCTGGGATGGATGGCTCTGCCGTATCAGCCCGCGCCGTTGATCGACGAGATCGAGGAGGCCGCCGGGGAGATACGATCGAGGTTCGACGCGTTCGTACTGCTGGGTATCGGCGGTTCCGCGCTCGGGCCGATATGCGTTCACGAGGCTCTGCATCCGCTGCGTTACAACGAACTGCCAAAGGATAAGCGCGGCGGACCGCGCGTGTACTTCGAGGATAATATCGATCCGGAGCGCATGTCCGCGCTTCGCGCCGTCGTGGACTTCGACGATGCGTGTTTCAACGTCATAACCAAGTCGGGCGGCACGGCTGAAACGATGAGCCAGTACCTGTACGTGCGCGGCGCGCTGTCGAAGAATCCCGGCTGGCGCGGGCAGGTGATAGCCACCACCAGCGGGGTAAAGGGATTGCTGCTGGATATCGCGAGGCTGGAAGGGTTCAGGACGTTCGTTATACCGGAGGGCGTGGGCGGGCGGTTCTCGGAGTTGAGTCCGGTCGGGCTGCTGGCTGCGGCTGTAGGCGGCGCGGATATCCGCGAGCTGTTAAGGGGAGCCAGGGATATGGACGCGCGATGCGCCGCGTCCGGGTTATGGGAGAATCCCGCTTTGCTGGAAGCCGCGCTGATGTATATAGCCTGTATGCAAATGGGTCGCAATATTCAAGTGATGATGCCATACGCGGACAGCCTGCGCCTTGTCGCGGATTGGTTTGTCCAGTTATGGGCGGAGAGTCTGGGCAAGCGCGTCGATCGAGCCGGGGCGGTGGTCAACGCGGGCCAAACGCCCGTGAAGGCGCTGGGCGTTACGGATCAGCATTCCCAACTGCAATTATACAGCGAAGGGCCTTTCGATAAGGTCGTAACGATGATAAAGGTGGAATCGTTCAACGAGGACACGCCGATACCCGCCGCGCCCGAGAACTATCCCGAGGATATAAGGTTCCTGGGCGGATTGACTCACGGCAGGCTCATCGAGGCGGAGCGGTTCGGCACGGAGTACGCGCTGACCCAAGCGAAACGAATGAATCAAACGATCATACTGCCGCGCGTTAACGAGTATACGCTGGGGCAGCTGCTGTACTTCTTTGAGATGGCCACCGCGTATATGGGAGAATTGCTTAACATTGACGCGTTCAACCAGCCCGGGGTCGAGGCTTCGAAGATAGCCACTTACGCGAAGCTGGGTCATCCGGCGGAACGGTACGAGGTCGCGCGCGCGGAGCTAGCCGCTGCGCCCAAGCGCGGCGCGCGGTACATTATTTAATAATTCCAAGCCGCCGTTCATAGACTCTTAAAGGCGCGCCAGCGCGCTGATTATGGGTCGATGGACGGTGGCGGCATGGATCGTTATTCGGATTCACTGGGACAATCGCGGCGGCAGGATCGAGCAGGCGAGCCTTATCATACCACGGCTCCCGACATGCGTTTCCGGTCTATGTTTATTCCGCCGGATCTGGAGTGGCAGCCCGCTCCGGTATCCGCGAGGCACGCGCCGGAGCGGGATCGGGAACAGCCGCGCGATCAGCGGAACACGGGGGAGGCTCCGCGTCCGCAGCCGCGCGCTTCCGATGTAAAACTGCCGCATCTGATGGATCCGCCGTCTTTATCGCCGCCGTTAACGCCGTCCAGCCTGACCGCGCAGACGGGGACGGCGGCGGCGTCGCCCGGCATGCAGAGCGCGCCGGGTATATCCGGTATGCCCGGCAGAGCCGCCGCGCCTAACGCGCCGCCTAACGTTCAAGCGGGACTGCCGACGCGCCCGACAGCAGCTGACGCGGCGCAGCCTCATCAATCTTCTGTAACCGCGTGGAACGCGATATACCGCGCGATGGCTGGAGCGGGAGGGGCTTTGCCCAGTTCGGCGGGGGTCTCGCGAGACGCGCTCTCGCCTAACGCCGCGCCGGAACGTCGGCAGCCTCCGTCCGTTATGGCGCAATCGGAAGCGCCGCCTGTTGACGCGGTTTCGATCGCGTCGTTTAATGTTCCCGCTATGCCAGCCGCGCCGGACGCGTTCGACGCTCCAGCGACGCGGATTAATCATGATGGGGTTGTTGTTCAGAAAGAGCCGAAAGTACTGGTCGGGCCGACTGGGCCGATGGGTATGATGGGGCAGACTGGGCCGACTGGGCCAACTGGGCCGATTGGGCCGACTGGCCTTGACGGCGCGCCGGGTTCCGCTGGATTGCCTGGGCAGATGGGTCCGGCAGGGCCGACGGGGCCAACTGGCCCAACTGGCCCGCGAGGCGAACCAGGCATACCCGGAGAGCCTGGGCCTGTGGGCTATGATGGACGCGAAGGCGCAACAGGTGCAACAGGCGCGACAGGTGCAACAGGAGCGAGAGGTGCGACAGGGGCAACAGGCGCAACGGGTGCGACAGGCGCGACAGGACACACGGGTCCAATCGGGCCGACTGGGCTAACGGGAGCGAGAGGCGCGACAGGCCCGACAGGCTCCAGAGGGCCGCGAGGCCCCGCCGGAGAGTCTCAACCCGTGGCGTTCGGAGGCAGAGCCTCCATTGGAACCCGGACGATCCGCTTGACCAGCAAGGATGAAACTCTCCCTCTGCCCGACGGGCTAGGCGACTCGTTCGCGGTCGGGCTGGATGAACCGGACTCGCTGACGATCAGCGTCCGCGGCGTTTACGCGGTCGAGTATGAGCTTACTGTGCGATACGCGTCCGGAGTAAATCAAACGCGGCTGTCACTGTTTAAGAATAATAAAACGTCCGCCGGCGCGTTTGTCGAGCGGCTTACGTCCGGACTGCCGTCGGGCAGGGACGATGAAACCGCGCCGCGATCGGCGGACGTTTGTATGCGCGGAAAAACGTTCATGCTGTTGAACGCCGGGGATACAGTGAGCCTTGGCGTGTCCGGCTCCACCGTCGCGGACGAGGGATCGGTCGAAACCTGCGGCGGATTGAACGCGTACCTATCCGTTCAATTGCTCCGCGCGGCCTCGCTGGGATCGGATCGCCGGCACGATAACCCGCGCTGATTAGTTGTAAGTCAGCGCGCTGGCGGCCTCGCGATCCAGTATGATCGTGCAGTCGCCATGGAACTGCAGTATCGACGCGGTCAGCGACGGGGTCACGGGGCCAAGGAACGCTTCCTTGACGATTTCGGCTTTGTCCTTGCCGGACGCCGCCAGCAGTATCCGCCGCGCGCGCATGATCGATCCAACGCCCATGGACAGCGCGGTTCTAGGAACGTCGTCCGCCGAATCGAAGAAGCGCTTGTTCGCCTCGACCGTCCGCGCGTTCAGCCGCTCCACGTGCGTGAACTTGCTGAAGTCGGGGCCCGGCTCGTTGAACGCGATATGGCCATCGTGCCCGATGCCCAGCAGCTGCAGATCGATCCCGCCCGCGTCCTCTATCGCTTGTTCGTAATCGCGGCACTCCGCGTCCAGGTCGGCCGCCATGCCGTTTGGGATCCTCGCCTGATCCTCGCGCATGTTCATGCCGGAGAAGAGATTATCCCACATGAACCTGCTGTAGCTTTGCGGATGATCGCGCGGCAAGCCCGCGTACTCGTCCAGGTTGAACGTCCTCACCCGCGAGAACGATACCGCGCCTTGCCTGCTCATTTCGATAAGCTCCGCGTATGTCTTGAGCGGGGATGATCCCGTCGCGAATCCCAATACGCTCGACGGCTTCTGCAGCACCTGCGCCGCGATAATGGACGCGCAAGCCTTCGCCTGCGACTTCTCATCGGGACATACTATCCAATGCATTGCGACCGATCCTTTCGATTTATAGCCTCACTCAGGGAAAACTTTTAGGAAAAACAACTGGTCTATCAGCAGCAGCGCGCCTATCGCCAGCGTGTACCAGCCGAACGGGCGCAGCGACTCGCGGCGGATCAGGTTCAGCATCCAGCGTATCGCTATGTATCCGGTGACCAGCGCGGCGAGCATCCCGGCGACCGGTATCGTCCAGTGCCCGAACTCGATCGCGCCAGGCCCTAGCATATCCTTCAGCGAGAACACCAGCGAGCCCGCGATAGCGACCGCCGACATAAGGAATGAAAACTTCGCGGCCTCCTCCCGGTTCAGCCCGGCGACCAGCCCGCCCGCGATCGTCGATCCGGAGCGGGATATCCCCGGCGGTATCGCCAGCGCTTGCATAACGCCCATCGTCAGCGCGTGTTTGAGTCCCACCTCGCCTTGCGCGCGGCGCGCGCGCAGTCCGGACAGCGCCTCGCCGCCGAACAGCAGCGCCGCAGTGGCTATAAAGCACAGCCAAAGATACTTGCCCGAGGTGAACAGCGCGTCTATCTGATCATCGAACAGCAAAGCGGCTATTACCGCTGGAATGGACGCGAGCGCCAGCATCCTAAGCCGCGGATCGCGCACCGGATGGCTCAGCATCGAGAGTATATCCGGCCAGAACACGACCAGCACCGCCGCCAGCGTGCCCGCGTGCATAAGGATATCCAGCAGCGGACCGGCGCTCTTAACGCCCATCAGCGCCTGCGCGATCTGCAGATGCCCCGATGAACTGATGGGGAGGAACTCCGCCAGTCCCTGCACTACTCCCAGTATCACGGCTTGCCAGTATGTCAGCATATGCGGCCCCCTATCGTATCGCTCGTATCGCGGCGCGCGTCCCTCGCGCGCGGTTAGATTATACACCAAATGGCGCGCCTGCGGAAGGGGGAAGCGTTAAGCGCGCCGAATCTAAATTATTAACGCGGCGCGTTCTTGACGCTTAGCTTGCGCTTCGCGTCCAGGCGTGCTACACTGTGCGCGATATCTAGGCGAAAGGTTGGTCGTATGCGCGAACATATCCAAAATAGACGCTATCATGTTGAGATAATCCCCCCTAAGCAGGACTCGGAGAAACTGGACGCGGATCTCGCCCAGTTCGCCGACAGATACCGCCGCGTGATGGGCAGCGGTTACTGCGCGTGTATCACCGATAACGCTATGGGGCTGCTCGCGTTCCAAGGCCTGGAGACCATCGAGTACCTCGGCCTTCCGCTGCCTGCCGATCAGGTCATGATCCACCTGAATACTTTCCACACCAAACCCGGCCTTGACGAGATACTCGGCTGCGGATTGCGCATGGGGCTCAAGTACCTGCTGGTAGTCAGCGGCGACGGCTCCGACCGGCTCCCGCGGCTTCAGCCCTCCGACGTTGGCGCGCGCGGGGTATCGTCGGTCACGTCCGTGGAGCTGATCGCGTATATACGCGCGCGGTATCCGTCCTACGCGCTCGGCGCGGCGTTCAACCCGTATGAACCGCCGGATCACGAGTTCGATAAAATGGAACGCAAGCTTGCCGCCGGAGCGTCGTTCATCGTGACCCAGCCGATCATCGAGCGCCACCCCGTCGTGGACGAGTTGCTGCGCCGTTATCCGCGTGTACCCACCGTGGTCGAGGCGTGGATGACCAAGAAACTCTACCTGCTCTCCGACGTGGTGGGATACAAAATCCCAGAGGACGCGGCCTACAGCCCAATCGATACGCTGCGAAAACTGCACGCGTGGTATCCATTGTGCGGCGTGTATCTATCGCTGCTGGGATTCAAGGTTCAGTATCCGATCGTAGAAAAGTTATGGAAGAATATGCCGGAGGCGTCAGCCTAAGATGAAGATAGTGGTTTGCGTTAAACAGGTGCCGGGCACGTCCGACGCGAAGATCGACCCGGATACCAAGCGGATCATCCGCGAGGGCATAAAGTCCATCATGAACCCGTTCGACTTGTACGCGGTCGAGGAGGCCGTGTTGCTGCGCGAACGCTTCGGCGGCGAGGTTATCGCTGTGTCGATGGGGCCGGAGAGAGCGTCGGCCGTGATACGCGAGGCGCTGTCTATCGGCGCGGATCGCGGCGCTCTGCTCAGCGACCGCGCGTTCGGCGGCTCCGATACGTGGGCTACCAGCTACGCGCTCGCGCGAGCCGTGGATACCATCGGCGGGGTCGATCTGGTTATATGCGGCAAACAGGCCGTTGACGGAGACACCGCGCAGGTAGGCCCCGGCATAGCGGCGCATCTGGGATTCAGCCAGGCCGCGTACGCCGCGCGGGTGGTCGATGTATCAAAGAATTCCATTACCGTCCAGCGCATGAACGAGGATGGTTACGACGTGTGCGAATTATCCCTGCCGGCGGTCGTCACGGTGGTGAAGGGTATCAATCAGCCGCGCGTGCCGTCGCTAAGAGGCGTGATAGCCGCGCGCGCCGCGGACGTGCCCGTATGGAAACCCGCGGACATTAACGCCGACGTCTCCCGGATCGGACTGGACGCGTCCCCGACGCGGGTGGTAAGAACCGCGCCGCCCGAGCCTAGAGCCGGGCGAACCGAGCGCGTCGAGGGATCGCCCGGCGAGTGCGCCGCGAGGCTGATAGAGCTGCTCAACGCCCGCGAATTGATACAGGGGGTGCATAGCTCGTGCGGATAACGGACGCGGACAAATCATCATATAAGAACGTATGGATTATAGCCGAAACGGCGGGCGGTGAGATCAGGCCGGTTACGTATGAATTGATCGGCGCGGCGCGCGGACTGGCGGACGCGCGCGGCTCCATCGTCGCGGCTGTGGTGATCGGCGCAGAGCCGGACGCGTCGCTGTTCGCGTATGGCGCGGATCAAGCCGTCGTGGTCAACGGTTCTGAATTTGTGGGATTTAACGACGAGTTGGAAGCCGCCGCGCTGAATCATCTGATCGAAAAGTACAAGCCGGAGATCGTGCTGTGCGCGGCGACAGCCAGAGGGCGCGCGCTGATACCGCGCGTCGCGGTGCAGACCGTGTCGGGATTGACGGCGGACTGCACGGGGCTGGCTATCGATCCACAGACGGGGGATCTGCTTCAGACGCGTCCAGCTTTCGGCGGGAATATCATGGCTACGATACGCACGTCAAACCATCGCCCTCAAATGGCTACGGTGCGTCCGAACGTGATGAAGGCTCTAGCCCCCGATCCGTCGCGGACGGGCGGGATCGTCAGGGAGCGTCTGCCGGACGGAGCAGCGCCAAACGCCAAGCGCGTGATTGAGACCGTGCGCGGCGGCGAGACGGGCGTTAATCTAGCGGACGCTAAGACGATCGTCTCCGGAGGCCGCGCGATGAAGGGGCCGGAGGGTTTTGAGATGCTCAAGCGCCTGGCCGATAAGCTGGGCGGAGTGGTGGGCGCGAGCCGCGCGGCGGTGGACGCGGGCTGGATAGCCTATCCGCATCAGGTGGGGCAGACCGGGCAGACGGTGCAGACCTCGCTGTATATAGCGTGCGGGATATCCGGACAGATACAGCACCTGGTGGGCATGCAGTCCTGCGGCTGCGTCGTCGCGATCGACAAGAACCCGGATACGCCCATGATGAAACTGGCCGATATCGCGGTGACGGGCGATCTATTCGAGATAGTCCCCGCGTTGACGCGGGCTTTGGGATAAGGAGCGGTTACGATGATTATTATCGGAGAAAAGATCAACAGCACGCTGAAGGCCGTCCGCCCCGCGATCGAGAAGTACGACGCCGCGTCGATCCAGTCTCTCGCCAAGAGGCAGGCGGACGCTGGCGCGTCGTTCATCGACGTTAACGCGGGCATGTTCCACGACTCGGAGCCGGAGCGCCTCGCCTGGCTCGTCGAGACGGTGCAGGCCGCAGTCGATAAGCCTTTCTCGATCGATTCGCCAAGCGCGGCTGCCGTATCCGCCGCGCTCAAGGCGAACAAGAACGGCTCGCCCCTCGTCAACTCGATCACGGATGAGAAAGCGCGGTTCGACGCGATCCTGCCGCTCGCGCTGGAGTATAAAGCGAAACTCATCGCGCTGTGCATGGACGACGAAGGCATGCCCGAGACCGCCGACGGCAGATTCGCGATAGCGGAGCGTCTTATAACGAAACTTACCGGAGCCGGGGTACCTCTATGCGATATATACATTGATCCGCTGGTGCGGCCTGTATCGACCGGACCGCATTACGGGGTTGCGGCTATAGAGACGATACGGCGCGTGAAGAAGGAGTATCCGGACGCGCATATTGCGTGCGGTTTATCCAACGTGTCGTTCGGACTGCCCGCGCGCAAGCTGGTTAATCAGGCGTTCCTAGTAGCGGCGATGGCGGCGGGCATGGACGGGGCTATACTCGATCCGCTGGATACCAAGCTAATGTCGCTGATATGGGCGGCGGAGGCCTTGCTGGGGATTGACGAGTATTGCCTGGAGTATCTGGATAAGTACCGCGAGGGATTGATCGAGGTTTGATTTAGGGTTAATCAAGGTTAATCAAGATTAGTTGAAGGCTAGTCGCGGGCTGGTCGTGGGATGATCGATGCTTGATCGTGGGTTGATTGTGATTTGATGTAAGCGCGAGTAAAGCGGACGGGGCATAGTTACCCCGTCCGCTTTGAGGCGTATTCGCCGCCGTCATGTCGGACAAGTCGGATGGCTTATATTGCAACACACGCCGCCATCTTGATCCGTACTGCATCCGCAGGCTAGATCCACAGGCGCGTTGTGAGGCCTGTCGCATAACAGCACCGGGTTCGAGTGTCCATGAAAGAACATCATACGCCTTGATGAGGAGACGCTGCTGGCGAGCCTGTTGTACGCTATGTCAAGGTTGTTATAACCTTGATTATAAGCGGTCCATGTCGTACCGGCTATATGGGATTGATAGAGCGCCTCGTCAGAGGGCTTGCGCAGCACCACGGGGCTTTTTGCTGAGTTGGCGCTGAATGACGCGGTGCTCTCGACGTAGACTTGGTCGAGGCTGCTCTTTGGAACGTATATGCCGCCGCCATTTTTATCGGCGGTGTTATTGGCGACTGTGCCCGCGATATGCATTTGTCCGTACCATGCAATGCCGGATACTCCGCCGCCGTTGTTCGACGCTGTGTTGTAAATGATGGATGCTTGAGGCCCTTCGTTAAGATAAGCAGTCTGCGAAAGAGCAATGCCGCCTCCGTTTTCCGCCGATCCATAAGAGACGAACGATGAGCCGGTCATATTAATAGTGCCGCCGTCCGCTCTTATTAGCCCCCCGTTTGATATATCGTTTCTATTGCGCGTCACAGTCGCGCCGCTTTGCAAATTGAGAACGGAAGTCGCGCCGGACATCGCTATGAGCGCGCCAGGTACGGCGGTCACAGCGGATTCATTGCCGTTTATCTCAATGTTGATCAGTGTCAGCTTCCCGCCTGGATGGATCACGATCGCGTCGCCGCCTAAGGCTGGGGAACGAATCAGTTTCCTTATGCCGCTCTGCGATTTTATTGTTATATCATTATTTCCATTAATGACTAACGGGCTGGTCATGATGAAGTCGGAGGGAATCTGCAGGTCGGCGGTGTTATTGTTGGCGATTAAGAACTGCAGGGTCGTGTAGTTTCCTGCTGTCACCGCCTGCGGCGCGGGAGCGGCGCTTGGGGCGGATCGGGTAGAGCGATTATTTGCCATGTTAAGCTCTCCTTATTGTTGACTGAAAGGATTGTCAGCTGCGTCCGTTCGCGCAT
>JAIRSO010000081.1 GCA_031255415.1 Oscillospiraceae bacterium | reverse complement strand
CCCCCCCAAACTAACTAAGGTTGTTATTTAAATATGGCACAAGCGGACGATGACAAATTAAAAGCGATTTCGCTTGTAATCCCTGCCAGGCGGCTACTATAATTACAAATAGAAAGAGCCTTAGCCAGGCGATTCATGCTGGTGCGCGTATGACAGCACGTCTCGACGGTACCTCTCATGGGATTAAGAAAGGGTGAACTGTATGAAACAAGGGATGCAGAAGTTTGGTAGGTTCCTAAGCGGCATGGTTATGCCGAACATTGGGGCGTTCATCTCCTGGGGCCTGATCACGGCGCTGTTCATTCCCACCGGCTGGCTGCCTAACGCGAGGCTGTCGGCCATGGTTGACCCCATGCTCAAATACCTGCTGCCCGTGCTCATTGGCTACACCGGCGGCAAAATGGTCGGCGATACCCGCGGCGGCGTTGTGGGCGCTATCGCTACGATCGGCGTCGTGATGGGCGCGGATATCCCGATGTTCCTGGGCGCTATGTGTATGGGCCCTCTGGGCGGCTGGGTTATCAAGAAGTTCGACTCAGTGGCTGAAGAGCGGATCCCCGCGGGCTTTGAGATGCTGGTGAACAACTTCTCCGCCGGCATCCTGGGCGGCATACTGGCTATCGTGGGTTATCTCGCCATCGGCCCCGTCGTCACGAAGGTCACCAACGCGATGGGCACCGGCGTAGGCTGGCTGGTAGACCACAACCTGCTGCCCGTCACCTCGATTATGGTGGAACCCGCCAAGATCCTCTTCCTAAACAACGCCATCAACCACGGCGTGTTCACGCCTCTGGGCGTGCAGCAGGCGTCGGAAGTGGGACGCTCCATCTTCTTCATGATCGAGTCCAATCCGGGGCCGGGTCTCGGACTGCTGACGGCATACATGCTGCTGGGCAAGGGCAGCGCGAAATCCAGCGCCCCCGGCGCGATCATCATCCATTTTTTAGGCGGTATCCATGAAATTTACTTCCCCTATGTGCTCATGAACCCAATCCTCGTGCTGGCTATGATCGGCGGCGGCGCGGCCGGCGTATTCACGCTTAACCTGTTGGGCGGCGGCCTGATCGGCGCGGCCTCCCCGGGCAGCATATTCGCGGAACTGGCTATGACTCCGCGCGGCGCGTTCCTGCCCAACATCATCGGCATATTGGTAGCGGCGGGGGTTTCGTTCGTGCTAAGCGCGCTGCTGATGAAGGCGTTCGTCAAGGACGAGGGCGATCTGGAAGGATCAGCCGAGCGCATCAAGGCCATGAAGGCCGAAAGCAAGGGTATGGCTCCCGCTGATTCGTCTTATAGCAGAGGCGGGCAGACCCAGTCGGCGGCTGGCGGAAGGGTTACCCTGACCGGACCGGTAAGCAAGATCGTGTTCGCCTGCGACGCGGGCATGGGCAGCAGCGCGATGGGCGCTACCAAACTGCGCAAGAAGCTCAAGGGCGCCGGCCTGGAACACATTAAGGTTATCCACTCCTCGGTAGACGAGGTGCCCGGCGACGCGGACGTCATCGTGTGCCATGTCGAGCTTAGGGAGCGCGCCGCTTCGGCAGGGCCGAACGCCTACCTGGTCGGCATCACCGATTTCCTAAACGCGCCGGAATACGACGAGTTGATCGAGAAACTGCGCGGCTGAAACCAAATCGGCATAACGGCGGGGGCTTCCATTGGCGGAGCCCCCGCCTCGTAGAAAGGACACGGCGTTATGGAGCGGATGGAATATGTGATCAAGGATCCCGACGGCATACACGCGCGTCCGGCGGGGATCTTCGTCAAGCGGATGCAGGAGTTCCCCTGCGCAATACAGGTGGAAAAGGGCGATAAAAAAGCGGACGGCAAAAAACTGTTCGCCGTGATGAAAATGGCCGTGAAAAAGGGAGACGCTATCACGATAACAGCCGATGGCGAGCGGGAGGCCGAGGCTATCGCCGCCGTCGCCAGCGTGTTTGCGGAAACGGGTCTGTAAGTGGACGGAGCCTAGGGATTGAGGGGATGTCATGCAAGTTATCTCGCCCAGGTTGAGCAGTATACTAAAGATGCTGCTGGAGGCCGAGCGGCCGGTAAGCGTTGAGCAGCTTTCCCAAACCCTGGGCGCAAGCCGGAGAACCATCTTCCGGGAACTGGAGGGAGCGGATCAGGCGCTGCGCGATACGCCGCTGCGCCTGAAGACCATCATCGGCGAAGGGATGCTGCTGACGGGGAACGAGGAAGGCAAGGCGATGCTCCGGTCTTTGCTGGGCGGCGGCACCGGTCTGCCACAGAATAAACAGGACAGGCAGGTGCTGCTGGCCTTTTTGCTGATGGAGGCGGGGGAGATACAAAAGCTGTATTATTACGCCCGCGCTCTAGGCGTAAGCGAGGCCACGATCAGCCTGGATATGGACGCGCTGAAGAAACGCCTGCGCCCATTCGAGTTAAGCCTGATCCGCCGCCAAGGCCAAGGCGCGGAGTTGATCGGGGCGGAGGCGAACATCCGCCGCGCAATGGTGGACGTGATACGCCAGCTTGAGGAACCCGCGGATTTCGTGAAACGGTTTGAGCACCCCTCGCCCGACGCGTTCGAGGGCGTGCGCCGCCTGCTGAGGGAGGAGTGGCTGCCCCGGTTGGACTGGATGACCGACGAGTCCCTAACGATGCTGGAGTTGCAACTGGCGGTGATGGTGGAGCGGGTGCGCCGGCACCAATTATTGCCGGGGGTGAGGCAAGCCGCCGCGGGACTGCCCCGCCGCCTGGCGAATCAATTATGCGACTCGATAGAGTCGCGCTTCACGATCGGGTTGCCAAGCGCCGAGCGTGAGGCGGCGGCTACGCTGATCCGAGCCTGCCGCGCCAAACGCATCAACCCGCTGGACGTAAACGACGCGGCCGCGTACAGCCGCGTGCAGAACCTGACCTATCGCATGATCGACCGCTTCGACGCGGCTCTATCGCACAGCCTGAAACTGAACGAAGATCTAGTGAACGGCTTGAGCATGCACTTATGGAGCGCTATCGTGCGGCTGAAGGAGGATCTGGAGCTTCCTTCGGAGATGCGGGATCAGATACGGCGGGATTTCCCCGAGGTGTTTGCGAAAAGCCGACACGCCGCGAAGGTGCTGGAGCAGGAATTGGGCGTGCGCGTGCCGGATAGCGAGGTAGCGTTTATCGCGTCCCACTTCGGCGCGGCGATGATGCATCTAGGCGAGCGCGGCAGCCGCCGCGTGGTGCTCAAGGCGGGCATCATCTGCGTGGCGGGGATCGGCGTATCCTATATGATGGCTTCGCAGGTGCGCCGCGGTTTCAAGGGCGAGCTGGAAACGGTGGTGGGCGACTGGAACAACCCCGAGGAGTGGAGCGAGTACGATCTGCTCATATCGTCCATCCCTCTGGAGTACGGGCTGTGTCCCGTGGTGGTGGTAAGCCCCATCCTCACCCCGGAGGATTATGAGACCATCCGCAAGGTATTGAGCGGTCACACCGCCAACCGGACGGACGAGCTGCCCAAACTGGCGGGTAGCCTGCACGAGCGTTTGGACAGAGCCTCCCGGCGCTTAACCGAACTTGCCGCGATGCTGAGGGATTTCAGCCGATTGTCCATACACGCCGACTGCAGTTTTGACGAACTGGCGAAGGCGACGGGCTATCGGTTCGGCTCCCGTCCGGAGAGCGGCAGCCGGATATACGAGGATCTCATGGCGCGCGAGGCTATCGCCACGCAGGTCATCCCTCGATTGGGCGTGGTGCTGCTGCACGCGCGCACGGACGGGGTGAGCCGTCCTGTAATAGGCATCGTGTCGCCCGAGAATGGGCGGTTTACCGGCGAATACTTCTCTGGCGCGCGAGGGTGTCTGGTGATGCTCGCGCCCAAGCGGAGCGACAAGGGTATCCTGGAGGTGTTCGGCTGCATCAGCGGCGCGCTGGTGGAGGACGACGTGCTGCTGGGAGCCGTGTGCGGCGGGGACGAGGCGCTGACCTACACCCGCGTTGAGGCCGCGCTGTTGCAATATCTGTACGATTACTGGAACGACAGCCTAAGCCATTAGTGCGAGAGCCGCGGCTTACCGGGTCGCGTCCCTCCCTTTTGAGAAACGGAATGTGAAAGGTGGTGTGCGCCAACAGGCGCGGCAGGCTATGAAAGAAATCATTAAACGGGAGAACATCGTCGTGGGTTTACCCGCGGAGCCGCACGAATCCGCCATACGGCGGTGCGGGAAGATGCTGGTCGACGCGGGCTATGTGAAGCCCCGGTACGTGGAGGGCATGATCGCGCGCGACCGTGGATTTTCCACCGCCATTGGCAACTACATCGCCATTCCCCACGGCGAGAAGGAGTATAAAAACGATATCCTCAAGACGGGATTGTCGATACTCACCTACCCCGACGGCGTGGACTGGGGCGGACAGAAGGTATATTTGGTCATTGGCATCGCGGCTCAAGGCGAGGAGCATCTGGGCATTCTGGAAAATATTGTCGATAAGCTGGAGGATGGCGACGACGTGCTCGCGCTGGTGAACGCCGGGGACGTCGACGCTATACTAGCCACTCTTGCCGGGGAAGGCTCATGATCGTAACCGTCACCATGAACCCCGCGCTGGATAAAACCGCCCGGGTGGAGACGCTGCTGCCCGGCGGGTTGAATCGGCTGGAGAGCGTCCGGGTGGACGCGGGCGGCAAGGGCGTTAACGCGAGCAGGATGGTATCCGTGCTGGGGGGCGAGACGGTCTGCACGGGTTTTATAGGCGGGCAGTCCGGGAGGGAGCTTTGCGGCCGCGTCGAGGCGTTGGGTATCCCTTGCGATTTTATCGAGGTGGAGGGCGTTACGCGCACCAACATGAAGGTGATGGACGCGCGGGGCGGCCTTACCGAACTGAACGAGCCGGGCATAAGCGCGTCCGATCGCGACATGGACGCGCTGTTGGAAAAAACCGCCGCGCTAGTCGACGGGAGCGGCGTAGCGGTATTAAGCGGCAGCCTGCCGAGGCAAGCCAGCCTTGATACTTATCGGAGGTTCGCGTCCGCTCTGCGTCGAGCGGGTTGCGCCGTTATCGTGGACGCTGACGGCGAGGCGTTCCGCTTGGCGCTGGAAGCGCCGCCGCTGGTGATCAAGCCCAATCGGTTTGAGTTGTTGCAATACTGCGGACTGCCTCAAGATACCCCCGCCGAGCGTTTGCCCGGGCTGTGCCGCGCTCTGCTGGATAAGGGCGTGGAGTGGGTGGTTCTGAGCATGGGCGGCGAGGGCGCGATGTTCTTCACGCCGCGCCAAGCGGTTTGGTCGAAGGCTCTGCCCGTCAAGGTGCGCTCCACCGTCGGCGCCGGAGATAGCATGGTGGGCGCTATAGCCTACGCGCTGGAGGCCGGGCTGGACTTTGAGCAAACGGTGCGCCTGGCTATGGCGGCCTCAGGCGGAGCGGTCGCGGTAGAGGGAACGAACCCGCCCGGACTCGATACCGTCAATGAATTAAAGCGGAAGGTAGAACTCCATCCGCTGTAGAAAGGAGGACGGCTATGAAAGCTAGAGCCGTGCGTTTGTACGGCGCTGACGATCTGCGCCTGGAAACGTTCGAGTTGCCCGATATCAAGGACGACGAGATACTCGTGCGCGTAATCAGCGACAGCATATGTATGTCCACCTATAAACTGCTAAGGCAGGGCAAGGCGCATAAGCGCTGTCCGCCCAACGTGGATACCAATCCCGTCATAATCGGGCACGAGTTCGCGGGGGATATAGTGAAGGTGGGGAAGAAATGGCGCGGCGAGTTCTCGGAAGGCGAGAAGTTCGCGCAGCAGCCCGCGCTCAACTATCAAGGTAGGCTGGATTCCCCCGGGTATTCCTACGAGTACTGCGGCGGCGCGGCTACTTACTGCATAATGCCCCATGAGGTGATGGAACTGGGGTGTCTGCTCCACTTTGACGGCGACGCTTATTTCGACGCGTCGCTGGGCGAGCCTATGAGCTGCGTTATCGGCGGCTACAAGGTGATGTACCACACCAACAAGCAGAATTACGATCACGCCATGGGCGTGAAGCCTGGCGGGAACGTGCTGGTGCTGGGCGGATGCGGCCCGATGGGGCTAGGCGCGCTGGAGTATCCTCTGGTGCTGGACAAAAAGCCCGCGCGCGTGGTGGTGACGGATGTGGACGAGGATCGCATCGCGCGCGCCAAACAGCTCCTGCCGCCCGAGAAGGCTATGAAGCAGGGCGTGGAGCTTGTGTACGTGAACGCCTCGCTTCCGGAAGGCGGCATAGAGGGATTGCGCGCGCTGACCGGAGGCCATGGTTATGACGATGTGTTCGTATACGCGCCGATCAAGCAGTTAGCGGAGACGGGCGACGCGCTGTTAGCCTTTGACGGGTGCATGAACTTTTTCGCCGGGCCGTCCAATCCTGATTTCAAGGCGCTCGTCAATCTATACAACTGCCACTATACCAGCACGCATATCCTGGGCAGCACCGGCGGCAACACCGACGATCTGAAGGAGGCGCTGCGTTTATCCGCGTCGAAGCGTCTGCGTCCCGCCGTGATGGTATCCCACATCTGCGGACTGAACGCCGTGCCCGAGACCACCGCCCGGCTGCCCGAGATCCGCGCGGGCAAGATCCTAAGTTATACCCATGTGGACCTGCCTCTAACCGCCATTGCGGATTTTGAGCGTCTGGGCGAAACGGACGCGCTGTTCGCGCGTTTGCATCAAAGTTGCGCCGCTATGGATGGATTGTGGAACAGCGAGGCGGAGAGCATCTTGCTGGATCACTTTGGCGTGAGGCCTGCGGCGGCTGAAAAGGCGGTGGAATGATGGAACTTAATGGAAAAGGCGTAAGCAAGGGTATCGCGATAGGCCGCGTGCGCTACATCAGCCAGGTTATGGACAAGGTGGAGAAGCGGATCGTGGCGGACGCAGAGGACGAGGTGCGCCGTTTTGAGGGCGCGCGCGCTTTGGCGGCGACCCAATTGGGCGAGTTAGCCGTAACCACGGCTGAAAAGCTGGGCGACAAGAACGCGCTATTGTTCGAGATACACCAGATGATGCTGGAGGACGTGGACTATCGGGAGGCTGTGGGGGACAAGATACGATCGGAAAACGCGTGCGCGGAGTGGTCCGTGAGCGAGACGGCGGTGGAATTCTCGCGCGATTTCGCGCAGATGACGGATGAGTATATGCAAGCCCGCGCGGCGGACGTGCTGGACGTATCGCGCCGCGTGGTGGAGATATTGCTGGGCAAGCAGCCTCGGCGAAACGCGTTTGACGAGCCGTCGATCCTGGCGGCCTGGGATTTCGCGCCCAGCGAGACCGCGCAGCTGGAGCGGGAGACCACGCTGGCGCTGTTGACTTCGGGCGGTTCGGCTAATTCGCACACCGCGATCTTCGCGCGCACGATGGGCATCCCGGCGGTTATCGGACTGGGCGAGTCGCTGGACGAGAGCTGGAACGGTCGGCAATGCATACTGGACGGGGATACCGGGCGGATCATCCTCGATCCCAGCGAAGCGGAGATAGAGGCCGTTCGCGAGAAACAGCGCCGGCAGGAGGAGTACCGCAAAGAGCTAGAGGCGTACCGAGGCCGCGAGAGCAAGACCCGCCAAGGCAAGGAGGTCAAGCTGTTCGCCAACATCGGCAACGTGCAGGACGCGAGCCTGGCGATGGAGAACGACGCGGAGGGCGTGGGGCTGTTCAGGAGCGAGTTCCTGTATCTAGAAAGCAAGGATTATCCCGACGAGGATAAGCAGTTCGAGGCGTACAAGGCCGTGGCTCAAGTGATGCGGGATCGGCTAGTAATCATCCGCACGCTGGACATCGGCGCGGATAAGCAGGCGGCGTATTTCAAGCTGCCATCCGAGGAGAATCCGGCGATGGGGCTTCGGGCGCTTCGCATATGCCTTCAGCGTCCGGAGGTATTCAAGACGCAGCTTAGGGCTATTTACCGAGCGTCGGCTTTTGGGCGCGTGGCTGTCATGCTGCCCATGGTCGCGTCGGTATGGGAACTGCGGCGCGCGAAGGAGCTTGCCGCCCAGGCGAGAGCGGAACTGGACGAGCAAGGCGTTGCGTATGATCGATCGCTGCCGATCGGCATCATGGTCGAAACCCCGGCCGCCGCCGTCATCAGCGATCAACTCGCGAAAGAGGCTGACTTTTTCTCCATCGGCACCAACGATCTCACGCAATACACGCTGGCGGTGGACAGGCAGAACCAGGGTTTGGACGAGTTTTGCGATACCCACCACGAGGCCGTGCTGCGCCTTATAAAGACCACGGTGGATAACGCGCACGCCGCGGGCATATGGTGCGGTATATGCGGCGAGCTGGGCGCGGACGAAACGCTGACCGCCCGGTTTATAGAGATGGGCGTTGACGAGCTGTCGGTAACGCCGCCGGCGGTGCTGCCACTGCGCAAGAGGGTGTGCGAGTTGTAGCG
>JAIRSO010000019.1 GCA_031255415.1 Oscillospiraceae bacterium | reverse complement strand
GGATCGGTCTTTAGGGTTACGCGGGGGGCGGATGGGTTCTCGTCGAGGGATGGCGCGGTATCCTCGTCGCCCACCAGCGCGTCTATCGTCGTGCCGTATAGGCGCGCCAGCTTGCGCAGTATAGGGATCGGTGGGCGGCGGCGACCGTTTTCGTAGAGGGAATACGTTGACTGCGGTATATTTATTATATTAACCACTTGTGTGGCTTTCATCTTGTGTGCAATGCGCTGCTCTCGTAATCTCAAAACTCATACCTCCCATGCGAGTATTTTCAAATCGCAATATCATTATATTGCAGTGCGCAAAGGAATGCAAGAGGTTAACTGAAATTTAACATACTAGCTATCCTTATTCCTCACATCTAACTATGTACGTGCATAGGATGCAACGGAACCACACATCCCAATCTCATATCATGCTTTATACAATCATAATATAATGAGGTGCAGTATGAATCTGTATGGATGTATCAGCACAAAGCCAGCATATAACTTTGGATATTGGCCATCGGTTTTTTATCTGACACAACCAGGAGCCGGAAAATATCTTTGCGAGGTATGCGGCTTAGGTATGCCTGGAGCGGAGGTAACTCTCCGCATTGATAGTCGGATCGTAGGAACAACGCATGTTCGCGAAAATGGTAAGTGGTGTTTCCCAGCAGAGCGGTTGCCAATACTGAAAAAAGGCGGTCATAGCATAAAGGTTGTTCATTATGACGGCTATGTGAAGGACACCGCGTATTCGTATATCACTATTACGGATGATCCTGGTGATGAATCATCCCGTACAATCTGGTGTGAAACAAAAAACAATCCCGTAAATAACCTATTCCATTTCACTTATCCAGGAGATAGGTTAGATATCTGCATTCAGAAAAGCGAGGTTGATAGCTGGGCATTCGGTGGTGAAAACGCAACCGCCGGACGGTATGTATTGCTGCGGCTGTTCCAGCAATGGAGTCCCGTGCCAGTATATCAGGCAACCGTCCAGGCAGATCCTGATGGCAATTGGGAATTTAACATCACAAACTCTAAGCCACTTATTGACACGCTGGCAGCTCTGCCTGCCGGTGTATTCTGCATGTCTGCAAAGGATTTAGACACAGGCAGGACTGACGACGTTTGTTTCTGCACAGAATCACAACCCTAATAATCCTCTGTACCTTACACTAATGAGGATGATCCGTTCATTCATTGAGAAACCGCAGTGCTCCCGCACTGCGGTTACTTACTGGCATATTGTGATTTCTTTATGTCAAGCTCTTTATTATTGATATCCGAATAGCCCAATAAGTAATCAATGGTTACGCCATAAAAATCAGCAAATTTAAATAGCAACTTATAAGAAGGGTTTCTTGAACACGATTCATACAGACTATAAGAGGGTTGAGGCAACCCTAGAGCTTTAGCGGCTTGCACCTGTGTCAATCCTGCTTGCTCGCGTATCTCCTTAAGGCGCATATAAGTACCCTCCTATCCGTACAAAGTACCACAAACCAATGCCGCGTTGACAACCAGACGGGCGATCAATCATCTCTGCCGCCCACCCATCGTCACAAAAATTTAATAACTCAAACTACCCTACACACGGGGTACACAGCGTGTACCCCCGCCCAATCTGACTTCATCTTGACTACATTCTGCACGACGTTCACGCAACTGCACGACGTTCACGACATTTTTTGAGCCGCAGCCACGCGGGATGCCGCGCAAAATTTATTGCAGCCGTTGAGGAATTGAGGATCCTCAACGGCTTTTTAGTGGTGGAGCATAGGGGATTCGAACCCCTGGCCTTTTGAATGCCATTCAAACGCGCTACCAACTGCGCCAATGCCCCATGCGGATATAATACCACGGGCGGGGGCGCGTGTAAAGCGTTTTCGGACAAAAAGTTAGGCTTTCAGTTCGCCTTTGTATACGCCTGATTAATCCAGCACCCCGGCCAGTTCGACCCTTTCCATGGGCGCTTCGCGTTGATACTTAGTGGTCAGCTCTGTTTCGCGGCCTTTCCCCTCGTTCAGCGTCGTCATGATCTCCAGCACGTGCAGCGTCTGCTTATACGAAGCCCTGGGCGGACGCTTAGTCTCGATGGCCTTCGCCATATCAGCCAGCCCCAGCGCGCGCGAGTTTTCCTTATAACCGAACATCAGCGGCACTTCATACGGCCCCTTATCCTCCGCGCGCATGATCCTCACCGGCCCGCCGAACGTGTTCGGATCGGGGCAGATCAGCGTGCCTTCCGTACCGAATATATCAAGGCGGATCCCGTCGTTCGAGTATACGTCGAACGTGGTCAGTATCGTCCCGACCGCGCCGCTGTCGAACGTTAATATCCCGTTGATATGCGTCGGCACGTCCACATCCACCACCGTCCCGGCGAACGGCTGGCTGGTGATCATCCTCTTCTTGAAACTGGTCTTGGTCACGCCGACCGCCGACTTCACGCCGCCCATGAGGTTGATCAGCGCGGTGATATAATAAGGACCCATGTCCAGCATCGGCCCGCCGCCGAACTTGTAGTAAAATTCCGGATCGGGATGCCACGTCTCGTGCCCGTGCCCCGCCATCACGGCCTGGCACGCGATCGGCTCGCCTATCATCCCAGCGTCGATGATCTTGCGGCAGGTCTGTATCCCCGCACCCAAAAACGTATCGGGCGCGCCGCCCAGATACAATCCCTTCGCCCGCGCCAGCTCGACCAGTTTCCGCCCTTCGTCCCACGCCGCCCCGAGCGGCTTCTCGCTGTACACATGCTTCCCGGCCTCCAGCGCCTGCCTCGTGACCTCGTAATGCTCGTAAGGCCGCGTCAGGTTCAGCACAATATCAATGTCGGGATCGGCGAACAGCTCCTGCATCGTGTCGTAAATCTTGGGCACGCCGTACTGTTCCCTGGCCTTCTCCGCCCTCTCGCGGATCAAGTCGCATACGGCGGCTAGCTCGATCTCCTTGAACGTCTTGGTAATGTTCTCCAGATAGATACCGCTTATCGCGCCTACCCCGACCATCCCAACCTTTATCATTTCAGCAGCTCCTTAATACATCTTCGCTTTGTTCTCGAACCGATCGGTCGTCAGCCCGCGCTCCAGCGCGAAAGCCTTGCCCTCTCCAGCCCAGACCATGCCGCGCTCTATCAGCGTCTGCGCGCTGGGCGACTTATCGAACACGTCGTCATGATGCCCCAGCGACGTATAGAACACGCGCCCGTTGCCCCAGAACTTCGTCCACGCCACGGGCATATCGACGGGCTTGTTCGATATATGATAATACGCGACGGATGGGAAGCGCGTCGTAGCCAGCGTCTCTATCGCCGGATCGATATGCAGATAGTAATGTTCGCTCGACACCATAAAGTCCTCCAGCCCCTCGGTGATCGGACTGGAGCCATGGTTAACGCGCACCATATACTCCACGCCATCGCCGCCGGGATGGCTGACCCATTGCCCCCCGGTCATGAACTGCCACTCCGTATCCTGCCGGAACGCGTCGCACATACCGCCATGCACGCCCGCCAGACCCACTCCCGCGCCCACCGCCTTGGCGATGTTCTGCGATCGTTCGCGTTTCATCTCGCCCATCGTCCATGCCGCCACTATCAGATCCAGCTTCAGCAGATCGTCAAGACTGTCGGCCTTCTCATGGTTATCCGTTATCTCCACCTCGTAGCCGTGTTTCTCAAGCAGTTTCCCAAACCGCGCGCTGGTCTGCTTCGGCTCGTGCCCGTCCCATCCTCCTTGGAAGATCCACGCCTTTTTCGACATGCCGCCGTCCCCCCTACATGTTTGATAATAATAATGCGTCACAGCAAACTCGCCGCCTCTCCGGCGATGGGTTCCAAAACGATCCGCCCCGCGCCGACGCGATACCATCTATCCCCGAAAGCCTTCGCCGCGCCAGCCTCCGACGCGACCAAAACGGTCGTGACAGGCTGGACGCGCGTGAATCTCCACACGGCGCGCAGATACGCGCGCGACCTCGACGCGGACAATACCCTCGGCTCGACGACAATCAGCGCCGTCGGCTGAGCCAGCAGCGCCATCCTAAGCGCGGTTAAACATCCCTGCCATGCGGTCAGATCCGCCGCCAGCGTATCCAACGCCAGCGTATCCAGCCCCATCTCGTCAAGAGCGGCGCGGAACAATCCCGCCTCCATGATACCCGGAGCGCCGCGCAGCGGCTTCCCATCCCCATACGCGTATGCCAGAGACATGTTTTCCATCACGGTAAACCCGCTCGCCAGATGACCGCGCGGATCCTCGTCCAGCAACGCCAGCCGCCTGGCGCGCTCCGCCGACTCCATTCCAGCCGCGTCAACCCCGCCGACCAGCACCCTGCCTCTATCCGGCTTAATCAAACCCGCCAGCGTCCGCGCGATCGTCCCGACCTCATCCTCATCCTCGACGAACAGCGATATAAACGATCCTTCCGGCACGCTGAACGAAGCTCCGTCCAGCGCTCCCGATACAACCGCGTCCTCCAGCCTCAACATGATCAGGCCAGCCGCCCGAACGCCGCGCGAACGCCGGCGTCCAGCGCGCACCACAGCGCGGACCCGACGACGGCTGACACAACGTCCGTCAACCCAGCCGTCTTCACAAACCGCCCCGCGACCCGTCCAATACCGGAAGCCGCCAGCCCGACCACCCACATCCCCGACGGCGCGGCGGCAGCCGATCCATTCGGCGCGATCGCGTACAATACCCCAGCCGCCCCCGCAAACAATCCTCCCGCCGCCAATACAACAATCTTCGCGGCGGACGCGGGCACAATCTGATACCGCGCCATATCCCCGCCCAAACCCACAGCGCGGATACCCAGCCCCATCCTGCTCCGCGCCAGCCAGATCCATATCGCGGACATAACAACCATCATCGCGCACCCGACGGCGATAACCACCGACGGCTCTACGCCGACCCGCCCATCCGATCCGATCGCCCAGACTCCGCGCGCCGCGATCAGACACACCGCGCTGACCATCCCGCCGCACAGCCACAGCGCGCGCTTACTCGCGGAGTGGATCAACCAGGCCGCCAGCCCCGGCGCAAACGAGACAACCAACGCTCCAACCAATCCCCGCGCGGGCGCGTCCCGTCCTATTAATAAGGAAGAAACAGCCGCCGCCAGCGCGAACGCGCCCTCCACGCTGGGATCGGGCATACCCAACAACCTAGGCGAAACCGTCGCTGCAAGCGCGATCAGAGCCACTGCTGGAAACATAGCGACGATCTCCCGCATCAGTCGGTGAATATCCATTCCCGCTGAACATAAAAGTTAATGATAAACAATAACGCGTCCACAGGAAGCTTAACCCACAGCGCGAACCTGGGCGATACCGACGACAACAGATGCGTTAACAAAGCGCCCGCGATCATCTGCGCGACCGCCAGCGCGGCGTACCTCAACGCCGACCGCCTCCCGCCCTTCCTGAACACGACGGTCCTGTTAAGCGTAAAGTTCAACAGCGCCGATATAACCCTCGCGGACGCGTACGCGAACCCGAACCCCAACCCCGCGCCAAGGAACGCCGCGTACAACAACCAGTCCGCGGCAAGCGATATCACGGACGACAACCCGAACCGCATCAGCGCGGCCATAATCCTAGCCGCGTCCCGCAGAGCGTTGAAGTGCGAACCCTTATTGCCATCGATATATACAGTCTCGATTGGCTCCTCCGCCAGCTCAAGCTTCATCTCCTTTAGTTGGAGCAGCATATTCATTTCGTATTCGTATCGTTCGCCGGGCAGACGCATCATGTCCGGCAGCGACGAGGCGGGCAACCCGCGCAGTCCGGTTTGGGTGTCGCGGCACCTCACCCCCGTTATCCACGTAAACGCCAGACGCGTGATACCATTGCCGACCAGACTCTTCAGCGGCGCCTTCCCAGCGAAAGCGCGCACCCCCAGCGCCAGCGCGCCAGGCCGTCTTTCCAGCAAAGCCGCTACTTTCAGTATATCTCCCGCCGTATGCTGGCCGTCCGCGTCGGCGGTGACCACGTCCCGCGCGCCGTATCGCAGCATCAGCGCGTTCAGCCCGGTCTTCAGCGCGCGTCCCTTGCCCAGGTTCACGGCATGGCTTACAACGTCCGCGCCCAGCGCCCGCGCCTGCTGGAATATATCCGAATAGGCGGCCCCGCTCCCGTCGTCCACAACGAGCACGTCAAGGCCGCGTCCGCGCAGTTCATCTACCAGGCTTACAAGCCGCCGATCCGGCTTATACGCGGGGATCAGTATAGTCGCGCCGCCCGGCGCAGTCGCAGAACGCATAAATCCTCCACCATCGCGAACGCTCGGAACCGCCCATATGATACCATTGCCGGAACCGATTTACAAGCCGTTCGCGCGAATAAGGGGCGGTATACCATCCGCCCCTGTTCCGGGTTCGCGATCCGAAGGAGGTTACTGCCTGTTCGAGTAGCTCCCGCACATGCTTTCGTCCGCCGCGCTGCCCTTATGCGCGTTCGGCATCGGGTCGATGTGGATCGTATCCAGGCGGCAGCGATTGTGTTCGTCGTGGAACGCGCAGCTGCAAACTCCGCACGTCACGCCGGGATTGGGTTTATTATCCATGTCCATACCTCCGGCATACCGCTTCAGGCGGTATGATATTTGAGTGAACCGCGGTGATTCACCGTCAACGTGAAGTTTGCCCGGACGCGCGTAACGCTATGCACCGATATTTTCGTCCGCCTTATATCCGCACATATCCGCAATCGGACAGCCCGCGCACGCAGGTTTCTTATGGCATCGCTCCTTGCCGTGCACGACTATCAACGCGTGATAACGATTATAAACGCCGACGTTATTATGATCCGTCAACGCGAGGTTTAATTCAAACGATCGTTTTATCTCCTCATAACCTTTGCCAGCGTCCATATTCAGCCGCTCCAGCAGTCTGACGGTATACGCGTCTACGACAAACGACGGCAGGCCAAACGCGTACAGCAGTATCGCGTCCGCCGTCTCGCGCCCGACGCCTTTCGCCCCGAGCAGTTCCCCGCGCAGTTTCGATAGCGGTTCGCGCCTGACCGCCTCCGCGTCGAATCCGTACCGCTGATACCACCGCGTGACCGCTTTGAGGTATCCGGCCTTCTGGTTAAAGAACCCGGCCGGGCGGATCATCGCGATTAATTCGGCGCTGTCCGCGTCCAGTATAAACCCCGGACTAAGCCGCCCGCCGATATTATCTATCGCCTTGACCACGTTGCTCCACGCGCAATTCTGCGTCAGCACCGCGCCTACCATAACCTCATACGTCGAGCGCGCCGGCCACCATCCAGGCTCCCCGTAACAATCCAGCAAACGGTTATAGACCTCCAGCACCCTCGCCGCGTTCATCACATAGGACGCTCGCTTTTCCAGTGCAGAACGCTTCGATCGATGGAGCCGAGGTTCTTCGCGGCGGTCACACACATCGCCCAAGACAACTCGTTATTGATTTCCTCGATCTTCTCGCGAACGCCGTCCGCGCCTTTCTCGCCCAGCGGCGGCATAAGCGCGCGACCCACCGATACTGCCGACGCGCCCAACGCCAGCGCCTTGAACGCGTCCAGTCCGCGCTCCACTCCGCAGTCAACGAATATGGGCGCCGCACCGTTTATCACCCTTGCTATCCTAGACAGAACCATCAGCGGCGGCACGGCGTAATCTACCATCCCGTGATGATGCGACACTACGATCCCTCTAACGCCCGCGTCCAGGCATTTACTCGCGTCGATCTCGCTCAATACCCCCTTGACGATGAACGGCAGCGACGTTGACCTAACGTATTTCTTCAGCAGTTCCAGCGAAGTCGGACGCATCGGAATGCGCAGCACGCTGCCGCGTTCGCCCTTGCTACCGAACTGATGATCAACGTCCATGCCTACCGCTAGCGCGCCTATCTTCTCGCAATGCTCTATACGGCGCATTACCTCGCGCTCGTCGGCATACGGCTTGATGATGTTGATGGTTGGCGCGCCCGTCGCGATGATGTTGGTCATCTCGTCCGTATCGCCCATCCCGGCCCACATGACCGCCCCGGCTGCGTGCACGCCTCTTGCCGCCTCCACCAACCCATCCGGATGCAACCGATTCAGGTGCGACAGCGCCGCGAACATGACGGGGGTTCGGAACCGTTTCCCATACAAATCAAACGAGAGATCCGGTTCTTCGCCGTCGATGTGCCGCATTTCCACGAGGATGTTGTCGAAATACTCGCGGGTGATGGCGGACGTATCCCCGCCGTTGGTTGATGCGTTCATAAAGGTTATCCTCCGTCAAAAACGTTTTCTCTTTCGTATAATGTAGACCAAAGCGGCGGGGCTGTCAAACGGCGGGTGATAATTCGATAGCCTGCGCCGCTTCGCACTGGGTACGCCCCCCCTGTCGCTAGGTAATATCTCCCCGCTGGGTGCGCCCCCTCTATCGATAGGGAATGCCTCCCCGCTGGGTACACCCCCCTGTCGCTAGGTAATGTCTCCCCACTGGGTGCGCCCCCTCTGCCGCTTCGCGGCAGAGGGGGCTAGGCTTTCCCCTCATCACCCTAACCTCCCGACCTACTCACCCCGCCTCATTCGGTTCCTCATACGGCGTTAGATACTGCGCGCACGCCCAGCCTTCGACCCCGCCAAACTTCACGCGCGTCCATCCGTCCCCGTCTTCCGATACCTCCAGCAGTACGCCGTTCGGCGCGCTTCCTACTTTAGCACCCTTCTCGTTAGCGCTCTGGCGGATATTAAGCGCGCCTCCGGACGTAGCCACTCTCAACAGATTCACTCCCTTACTCCCACCCTTCTTTACAACTCTGGCGCTCATCGCGCTCACCCCGCTTGC
>JAIRSO010000104.1 GCA_031255415.1 Oscillospiraceae bacterium | reverse complement strand
GGGCTTCAGCCCCCCTTGACCCCCTGACCAGCGTGCCGCTGGACCCATGTGCCGCTCTAATTCTTTTGCCTTCGACCTTTAAGTTATCCAACTTAACCACTCATACGCCGCTTGCGCAGCTTACGTTACGCCCTTACGCTGTTACAAACTCCAGCGCCTTGTCGGCGGCGGACGCGGCGTCCGGCGTGTACGCGTCCGCGCCTATCGCGTCGCAGAAGCTCTGCGTTATTGGCGCTCCGCCCACCATTACTTTCACTTTATCGCGCACGCCTGCCTTTTCTAGCGCCTCTACCACGTGTTTCATCTCGCCCATCGTCGTGGTTAGCAGCGCGCTGCAGCACACTAGCTGCGCGCCTTGCTCGTTAACCGCCTCAACGAACTTCTCTGGACTCACATCAACCCCCAGATCGATAACCTCTAACCCCTTGCCTTCTAGCATCAACTTAACCAAGTTTTTCCCTATGTCGTGCAGATCACCCTTCACCGTACCTATAACAGCCTTCCCTTTCGCGGCAACGCCTTCCTCTTGAAGCTTTGCCTTTAACAGCGCGGTGCCCGCGTTCATCGCCCTCGCCGCTACTAATACCTCCGGCACGAATACCTCGTTGTTCTTAAACTTCTCGCCGATAACGCTCATCCCGGCTAGCAACCCATCCTCCAGGATCGCCTTCGGACTCTCGCCTTGCTCCAATGCTTGCGTTACCAATTCCTTGACCTTTGGCATGCGGCCTCTTTGCAGAGCCGCGCTGATGTCTTGCAGTACGCTCATACTGAGTGTCCTCCCGTCTTAATCGCGACAGTCACGCAATTTTGCCTATTATACCAAACCTGCTCCACTTTCGTCAATGTATTGCGCCTGCACCCCTACGCGTGTATAATGCAACGGGAGGCGAGGCCTTGCATGGTTCGCGATAAATCGTTTTACAGAACGCTGATCCGGCTGGCTATTCCAGCCGCTGTTCAGGGATTCATATCGTTGCTGGTGAACCAGGCCGATATGGTTATGGTGTCCAGCCTGGGCGACAATATGCTTGCTGGAGTCGCTCAGTCCAATAGCGCTACCGCTTTCTTCACGGCGGCGGTTGGCGGCATGGCTAGCGGCTCTTCCGTACTCATTGCGCAGTACTGGGGGCGCAAGGACGAGGAACGCATCCGCCGCATATTCGCTATGATCTCTATGCTTTGCTTAGCCATAGCTGTCGCGGCTGTATCCGCTATACAAATATGGCCGCGCTGGCTCCTTGGCCGGTTCACCGATAACCCGGCGGTTCTGAACGCAGGCCTGCCTTACTTCAGACTCGTCGCAGCGTCATATCTTCCTTTCGCGCTTTCCACCGCTCTTATCGTGATGCTTCGCAGCGTCGAGGTCGTCAACGTCACCCTTTACACTACTAGCGCCGCGCTCATAACTAACATCGGCCTTAACTACACGTTCATCTTTGGCAAACTGGGCTTCCCTGCGATGGGCGTATTCGGCGCGGCTCTGGCTACAGTCATATCCCGCTTTATCGAGCTAGGCATCGTCTGGTGGTATCTGTTCTATAAACAGAAACGGTTCAGCATTAAACCCTCCAACCTCCTGCGCGGCGACTCACTGCTCTGGCGCGATTACGTGAAGTTCGGCATGCCCGTCGGTTTCAGCGACCTCCAGTGGGCGCTTGTCGGCGTGGGTAAAGCCGCTATAATCGGCAGGCTAGGCTCTACGATGATCGCCGCTAACACAATCACTACCGGCCTTATGGAGCTAGGCCGCGTGTTCTCATCCAGCCTGACTATTGGCGCGTGCGTGATGATCGGCATGACCGTAGGCCAAAAGGATTACAAAAAAACTCGCGAATACTCCAATACTATACAAATACTGTTCGTGTTCGTGGGATGCTTCATGGCGTTAATGGTGTACGCTCTGCGCGGGCCTTACGCTTCGCTCTATGGCAATATCTCCGCCGAAGCGCGGCGGCTGTCCAACACGCTGTTATCCATCGGCGCGCTTACCATGATCGGCACAACCTACCACGCCTCATGTTTCATCGGCATCAATCGCGGCGCGGGAGACAGCAGATTCGTCCTCGTCGTGGACATGATATGCGGCTGGCTGGTGGTGCTGCCTCTATCCGCGCTGGCTGCGTTCGTGTGGCGCTGGCCGCTGCCGATGGTGTTCCTATGCATATACATCGATCAATGTTTTAAGTGGCTGATAGCGTTCATCCGCCTGCGCGGCAACAAATGGATACGCAACGTCACGAGGGAGTAATATGCCATCATCCATAACGTTTCAACTGGACAAAACGGCGGCGGACTCGCGCGCGAGACGGGGTCGAGTGATCACTCCGCACGGCGTGATTGAAACGCCGGCATACATGCCCGTGGGCACGCAAGCGACGGTCAAGGCGATGCGCCCCGATGATCTGAAGGAGATCGGCGCGCAGATCATACTCAACAATACGTACCATCTGCACCTGCGTCCAGGCGAGGATGTGGTACAAGAGGCTGGCGGCGCGCACAAGTTCATGGCGTGGGATCGACCCATACTGACCGATAGCGGCGGCTACCAGGTGTTTTCGCTATCAAGTATTCGTAAAATATCGGATGCTGGCGTGGAGTTCCGTTCGCACATAGACGGATCGAGGCGGTTCATGTCGCCGGAGGATTCGATCAAGATTCAGGAGAAACTGGGCAGCGATATAGCGATGGCGTTCGATGAATGCATTGCGTATCCATCGGACGAGCCGCAGGCGGAAGCGGCGGTAGAGCGCACCTATCAATGGGCGAAACGGTGCAAGGCCGCGCATACCAGGGAGGATCAAGCGTTATTCGGGATCGTGCAGGGCGCGTTCTTCGCGAAAACGCGGAGGGAGTCGGCAAGGATGCTGGCGGGGTTGGAGTTCCCCGGGTACGGGATAGGCGGGTTGAGCGTGGGCGAGCCGAAGCAATGCATGTACGATATGCTGGAGATAGTGGCGGACGAGTTGCCAAGAGACAAGCCCCGGTATCTAATGGGGGTAGGTTCGCCAGACTGCCTGATAGAGGGAGCGTTGCGCGGAGTGGATATGTTCGATTGCGTGCTGGCGACAAGGATAGCGAGAAATGGAACGGTGTTCACGCACGAAGGCAGGATTAATTTGAGGAACGCAAGGTTTACGAGGGATCACTCCCCTATAGACCAGGATTGCGATTGTCCTGTGTGCGGGATGTACAGCCGGGCGTATATGCGGCATTTGTTCGTGGCTGGGGAGATTCTAGGTGGGATGCTGGCAAGTATGCATAATTTAAGGTTTTTACTGCGCATGATGGAGGATATAAGGGCTGCGATAGAGAGTGAGGGGTTGAAGGCGTATAGGGATAGGTTCTATAAGAGGTATGATCTAAGCAAGCGTTTTTAAGGCGCATGCATGCTTTAAGCATCGTCGATCGTTTTGTAAGAGGAATCCCAAAAAATTGACGCAGCGGAGGTTAAAATAATGCGCGGTTTAGTCAGGACGATTGCGGTAGTGGTAATGGCGGCGATGGTGTTGGGTGTAGGCGCGGCGGCAATAGCCGAAGAGCCGGAATTGGTGGTTCATGGCACGTCGATAGTGTCGTTAGAGCCGGATTACGCGAAGGTAACGGCAGGGTACGCGGCTGAGAACAAGGATATAAGGATCGCAAGGGATGAGACCGCCATCAAAATGGATGGGATCATAGCCTCGTTAAGAGCGCTAGGCATAGAGGATAAGGATATAGCGACGTCCAGTTTCAGCGTGGATTCAGTGTACGACTATTCGAAAAATTACGCGAACGTGGTCGGGTATAGGGTCAACAGCAGCGTGACGATTACCGTGCGGGATGTGGAGCAGGTAGCGTCAGTGATTAACGCAGTGTTTGAAGCGGGATCAAATCAAAGCTACGGGTTGGAGTTTAGGAGCACAAAGGAAGACGAGGCGTACCAAGAGGCGTTGATCAACGCGATAAAGGCCGCGAGAGAAAAAGCGATGATAATGGCGACGGCGGCAGGGGTCTCGCTAGGGAAGCTAGAAGGAATGACAGAGTCGCAGAACGCGTACGCGCCAGTGCCCATGTACGCGAACGCAAGGTCAGAAATGGACGCGTCAAGCGCGAAAGGGTTAGGCGATTCAGTGATGGCAGGGATGATAGATGTAGCGGCGAATATAACGCTGATATACGAATTAGGCAGGTAAAAATGGATGGACAGGTTAGGGAAATGGATTCATAAGAAGATTAACCGCCGAATACTATTAGCCGTGCTCGTCCTCGCGGTAGTAGGAGGGGCGGTAGGAGTGTACGCGGCGACGCAGAAGCAAAAGGAAATGGAGGAAGGCAACATGGCCGGTCAAGCAGAAAGACCAACATTCGTAATCCAAATGGCGGACGGGGGAACCATGAAAGGCGAGCTGTATCCAGAAACAGCGCCGATAAGCGTGGGGAACTTCATAGAGCTAGCAAATAGCGGGTTCTACGATGGGACAGTGTTCCACAGGGTGATACCAGGGTTTGTAATACAAGGCGGGGATCCGACTGGGACTGGGACCGGAGGGCCAGGGTACAGGATAAAAGGGGAGTTCGCAAATAACGGGGTGCAGAACTCGCTGAAGCACACGTATGGGATGCTATCAATGGCAAGGAGTCAAGCAAATGATTCGGCAGGCTCGCAGTTTTTCGTAATGGTGGGTGAGTCGCCGCATCTGGATGGGGCGTATGCTGCGTTCGGGAAGGTGCTAGAAGGGATGGATACAGCCGATAAGATAGCGCACACGCAGACAAGCGCAGGTGATAAGCCCGTACAGCCGCAAAGGATTCAGTCCATAAGAGTGGACACGTATGGGAAGGAATATCCGTTTAAGAAACTGCAGTAGAGTGCGGGTGGGTAGATAGGTGGAAAGGATTAAGACCAGTGTGAGGATAGCCGGGCATGAGTATACCATAGTAGGGACGGACGCGCCGGATCACATTCAGCGCGTAGCGGCATACGTGGATAGACGAATGTCGGATCTAGCGATAGCGTCCAGGCTAGCGCCGAACACGGTGAGTGTGCTCACCGCGATGAACCTAGCGGACGAGCTGCTGAAAGCGCAAGACGAAAACGTTAGACTGCGCCAACAGCTACAACACGCGCGCCAGCGTGCGGGCTAAGGCTATTGTTGCGTAAGAGCGGCAACGCAGGAAAATCATATGAGCGGCACATGGGTCCAGCGGCACGCTGGTCAGGGGGTCAAGGGGGGCTGAAGCCCCCCTGCGGGGTCTGGGGCAGCGCCCCAGCGCACCCAACCCACGCAACCCCACGTAAACCCAGCGTAAGCCGCGCAAGCGGCAGAAGAACGCAACCTTCCGCCGCTTGCGCGGCTTTACGTGGAGTTTTACGGGGCTGGGTGACGCGGGGGGGGGGCCCCCCCCCCCCCCCCGGGGGGGGGGGCCCCCCCCCCCCCCCCCCCGTCACCCAGCCCTCGTAAACCCAGCCCTCGTTAACCCAGCGTAAGCCGCGAAGCGGCAGAAACTGCAGCCTCTTTGCCGCTTCGCGGCTTACGCGGGGTTGACGTGGGGTTGACGTGGGGTTGACGTGGGTTGGGTACGCTGGGGCGCTGCCCCAGACCCCGCAGGGGGGCTTCAGCCCCCCTTGACCCCCTGACCAGCGTGCCGCTGGACCCATGTGCCGCTCTAATTCTTTTGCCTTCGAGTTTTATGTAATCCAACTCTAGTATCCGCCGCTACGCGTCCTACGCTGGGTTTGCGTTATGGTTCGCACATGCGCATGTGTCTTACTCTATCCCTCACCTCGGCCAACTTCGCGTTATTGAACCTATCCAACGTCCCTACCAGGTACCCTGTGATCCTCCTAATCCTTTCGAACGGCGGGCCTTCGTCCTCCTTGCGTCCGCACTTCGGACACGTCTCGCCTATCACCCCTGTGAACCTGCACACTGGATCCCTATCCAGCGGATGATTAACCGACCCATACCCTATCCCTTGTTCTTTCATACACTTTACTATCTTCTCGAACGCTTCCGGGTTCGACGACGGATCCCCATCCAGCTCTACATACGTAATATGCCCTCCGTTTGTCAACGCGTGATATGGCGCTTCAATCCTAATCTTTTCAAACGCGCCTATCTGATGGTACACTGGCACGTGGAACGAATTCGTGTAATACGCCCTATCCGTCACCCCTTCAATCTCCCCGAACCTTTTTCTGTCTATATCTGCAAACCTCCCCGCCAACCCTTCTGCTGGCGTGGCTATTAGCGAGAAATTCAACCCTCTTTCCTTTGCCTCCCGATCCATTCTCTCCCTCATCCGCGCTACAATCTCCAACCCTAACCTCTGCGACTCCTCCGACTCCCCATGATGCTTCCCTTTCAACCCTTTCAATGCCTCTGCTAACCCTATAAACCCTAGCGTCAGCGTCCCATGCTTCAATGCTTCCCTTACTTCTTCATCCGGGCCTAACTTCTCCGAATCCAACCATATCCCATTCCCCATCATGAAGGGGAAATTCCTAGCCTTTTTCACACATTGTATTTCAAACCTGTCGGACAGCTGATCAATTATCAACTCTATCAACCCATCCAACCTCTTATAAAACTCCCCTATATCCCCTCCGCTTAGTATCGCGATCCTCGGCAGATTCACGGATGTAAAGCTCAAGTTCCCCCGCCCCGTCACAATCTCCCTTTCAGGATCATAACTATTCCCCATCACCCTTGTCCGGCACCCCATGTACGCAACTTCCGACTCCACTACCCCTTCCCTATAATACATCGCGTTAAACGGCGCGTCCAGGAACGAGAAATTAGGGTACAACCTCTTCGCGCTCACCCTACACGCCAGCTGAAACAGATCATAATTCGGATCCCCTGGATTCGCGCTTACCCCATCCTTTACTTTAAAAATCTGTATTGGAAATATTGGCGTCTCGCTGAACCCCAACCCTGCTTGCGTTGCTAGCAGCACATTCCTTATCACCATCCGCCCTTCCGGCGACGTATCCGTTCCATAGTTGATCGAGCTGAACGGCACTTGCGCCCCCGCCCTGCTGTGCATGGTATTCAGATTATGAATCAACGCCTCCATGGCTTGAAACGTTTCCGCTTCTGTCTCTTTATCAGCCTGCCTCCTTGCGAACTCTTCGCACTCCCCTTTGCGATCCTCGCCATCCCCTAGCAATTCCCTCGCCTTTTCCAGATTAACCCTGTACCGCTTCGCATACGTCTTTCTCACACCCTCCGCTAACGCGTAGTCGAAATTCGGTATGCTCTGCCCTCCATGCTGATCGTTCTGATTGGATTGAATCGCTATACACGTCAGCGCGGCATAACTCGTAATCCCGTTCGGCTCCCTCAAGAAACCATGCCCTGTTGAAAACCCCCCCGCGAACAGCTTCTGTATATCAATCTGGCAGCACGTAGTTGTCAGCGTATAAAAATCAAAGTCGTGTATGTGTATATCCCCAGACTTATGCGCGGCGGCATGCTCGGGCTTTAAGATATACATTTCATTGTATATCTTCGCGCCTTCGGAACCGTATTTCAGCATCGCGCCCATGGCGGTATCCCCGTCTATGTTGGCGTTATCCCGCTTCAGATCGCTGTCGTGGGACGCGCGCCTGGTTATCTCTTCATACGTCCGCATCAGCCGGGTATTCATTTCCCGCGCCCTTGTGCGCTCCGCTCGGTACAATATATAGCGCTTCGCGGCCTCCGCCAAGTCGGCTTCTATCAGCACGCGTTCGACTATGTCCTGAATCTCCTCTACCGCGGGCACCCTCTTTGCCGCCGACGATTCCTCTTCGGCTCTCGTCGCGGCCTGCACCGCCAGCTTCAGCGCCAGTCCGGAATCCGGCTCTCCGGCGGCCTGCAGCGCCTTCAATATCGCGCTCGATATCTTCTCCAGGTTAAACGGAACCTCGCGTCCATCGCGCTTAACGATAGTGGTCAACATATCTCCACCAGCGGGCAAATCCCGCAATCCTTCCTGTGGTTGATTGTCGCATACGTACTATACCGCAATATATTGTGCCTGTCAAGCGGTAAGAACACAACATAAGCCGACAACATTTTTAGCACGCGCGCGTATCATATCAGCCGCCGCCATTTCATAAGCTTGCCGCGTAAAGGAGTGATTGCACGTGAAGCTGTCTATCAAGCGCGCGGACCTGGAACGCCTGCTTATTGCCGGGGCGGCGGCGCTGGTGCTGCTGTTGGCGGCTATCGGCCCGCAGACCTCGTATCCTGTAGATCAATACGCGATATCCCCAGCCGACATACTGCCCGACGCGCCCACTGTCGCGCCGGTAACCGGCCCGGCGCTGAACACTACGGTGTATTACGCGGACGCGGACGGGTTCCTGGTGCCCGTGACCCGGCCTGTAGGCAAAACGGACGGGATCGCCAAGGCCACGCTCTCGTTGATGATATCCTCCGACGAGAACGACCTTGCAGCCGCGAGGCTGGGTTTATCAACGGTTCTCCCTAGGGAGACGACGTTCGATCTGGACATCGCGGGCGGCAAGGCGCGCATAGACCTGAGCCAGAGCGTGCTTGACATGCCCGACGCGCAGAGCGAGGCGTTAATGGTCAGCTCGGTCGTGCAGACGCTTTGCGAGTTTGACACGGTAGACAGCGTGGAAATATTGGTCGCGGGCCAGAAGCGCAGCAAGTTGAAGCACGGCACGGACGTATCCAGCGCGATGTCCGGCGACATGCTGAACCTGGAGAGCGTGGACGCTGGCGCGAACATGGCAAACGCGCAATTGGTGAGATTATACTTCCCATCGCAGACTGGCCGCGTCCTGGTTCCGGTGACCCGCACAGTGTTCTCGCCAGCCGATATAAACACGGCGGTGCTGGAGCTGGTGAAAGGCCCGAAGGTTGAAACGGGACTGCGCAACGCGCTGCCCATCGAAACGGGATTATTCGATGTGAAGGTAGCGGACGGAGTCGCGACGATCAACTTCACGGAACCCTTCGCGCAGATAACATCAAACAGCGACGGCGGGCAACAGGCCTTGCGCGCGCTGATGCTCACGTGCATGCAATACCCCGGCGTGAACCATGTAGAGTTATTGGTGGATGGGAAACCATTCTCGCCGGCGTCGATGGAGCGGCCCACGTTTATCAACAACGCGGAGCAGGTAGCGGTGCAGTTCCCGGACGTTATCGAGATAGATTAGCCGGAGCATCACAGTCCGCGCGGCGCAAGCATCGCCGCGACTTGACAAACCCAGTCATTCCTGACAACATGGGAGGCGCGCAAGCCTCCCTTTTCGTTATGAACAAATTCATTATAAACAAGCAGGGGTATTAGCGTATGTCCATAGCACTCCCGCCGCGCCTGACGCTGGCGACGCGCAACAAAGGCAAAGCCCGCGAGACGTCCGCGCTGTTAGGCGGCAGGTTCGCGCTGGCGACGCTGACGGAGTCCGGCTTCATCGGCGATATAGAGGAGACGGGCGGCACGTTCGCGGCTAACGCTATCATCAAAGCGGAGACCGTCGGGCGCGCGCTGAACCTGCCCGTGCTAGCCGACGATTCAGGCTTGATAACGGACGCGCTGAACGGCGAGCCTGGCGTGCTCTCCGCGCGTTACGCCGGAGTCCATGGCGACGATTCCGCCAACAACGCGCTGTTGCTGGAGCGTCTGCGCGGAGTGCCAGCGCCGCGCACCGCGCGCTTTGTATGCGTGCTGGCGCTATCCAGGCCAGGCCAGCCCACGATCATCGCGGAGGGCGTATGCGAAGGCGAGATAGGCCTAGAACCGGACGGGTGCGGCGGTTTCGGATATGATCCATTGTTTTATTATAATGGCGTATCATTCGCGCGGATGAGCGCGGAACAAAAAAACAGGGTCAGCCACCGCGCGGCAGCCGCGCGGAACCTGATCGACCTGTTAGATAAGCGGCATGCCTCGGACAAAACGGATTAACCAAACAAAACGGATTAACCAAACAAAGCGGATCAATCGGACAAAACGAATAAATAGATACGCTAACGCCAGGCGAACCCGCGCCCAGCGTCCAGCCGGAGGTTTATCAACCCGCCGCCGTATCCTCCGAAGCCAGCGCGCGCTCCAGCACGGCCTCGATCTTTTCGCGGGTGGCCTCGCCCTCATGAACCTTCACGCCGCCGACGTAGAACGTAGGCACGTAATAGTAATCATACCGATCAGCGAGAGCCGGCTCCTTGCGCTCGTCTACGCGGGTGATAGGTATCGTCTGATACCTAGGATTCTCCGCCAGCAAGCCCTCCAGCCAGCGGTTAGCCTGCTGGCAGTATGGGCAGCTCTCGAAGTGGAAGTAAAGAATATCCTTCATTTCCTACCCCGCCTTTCGCTTAAGACGACTTCTTCTCGTCGTCCAGTTTGATAACCTTTCTGCCGTCATAATAACCGCAGAACTTGCATACGCGGTGCGCCAGGCGCATCTTCTTGCAATGCGGGCACGCGACGATGCTGGGCGCCTGCAGCTTCCAGTTAGCGCGGCGGCTGCGGGTTCTTGCTTTGGATACTTTGCCTTTTGGCAGCGCCATGGGTTCCACCTCCAAGGTTTATTATCATTAATTATACACGGCTGGGCGACCGGGCATTCACGCGCCGGGCGAGTGAACGCAAGATCCGGCGTTGAGATCCGCGCCGCACACGGGGCACAATCCCTTGCAATCCTCGCGGCACAGGAAGCGGATCGGCAGGCTGAGCGCGAGCGCGGTATACACCGCGTCGGACAGATCGACCTCATAGCCCTGAAGCAGCCGCCGCTCCGGATCGTTAGGATCGGCGTCCGTGCCGTAGACCTCGTGCACCGGGGCCTCTATCGGCTGAACCACGCCTGTCAGGCACCGCGCGCAGCCGCTTGAAACGACCGCGTAAGCCCTGCCGCGCACGAATACGGTCTCGCCGCCGCCGACATAGATCCCGTCCGCGCGTATGCCGCGAACCTCGGTCTCGTCGGGGAAGCGGGACGGCTCCGCGTCCGCGTCAGCCAGCGCTATCGCAAACGGGAACTGTTCGCCCGGATGCTGCAGCGCGCGCCCCACGTCCAGAATCAAGCGCATCACTTCCTGTTCATAATGGATCGCGCGGCTGAACGCCCGCGAAACTGCGCGTCAGAGTATTATACAAGAACGCGCAGTGAATGTCAATGCCGCGCGAGGGCTTGATAATCATTTGCCAGCCGCCGAACCCGGCGCATAATCATTTGACCGCCAGCCCAGCGCGCGCCGCCAAACGAGAAATCATCGATATATTGCACATATCCAAGACGAATCGCAAAAAACGTTTTCGCAAAGCCGCAGTCGGGCTTGACAATAAATCCCTGGCACCTTATACTTGCAATAAGTAACCGCGGCCGCTCCGCGTCTTAAGCGGATTTCCCCAGATTCGCGACGGGTTTTATTGCGCGCCGGACGCGAACGGAAAATACGCTCAAAGGCGCGGCGATCGGCGCGAAACAGCCAAAAACCACACAAATGGAGGGTGATGCGCGTGGGGCACGCAACGGCTTTATACGAACGGCACGTGAAAGCGGGCGCGAAAATGGCGCCATACGCCGGTTTCATGATGCCGATACAGTATCCTACCGGCGTCATCGCCGAACATACAGCGGTGAGGACGGCGGCTGGACTGTTCGACGTATCGCATATGGGGGTAATATTGGCGGAAGGCCATGACGCTCTTGCGTTTCTTCAGCGGCTTATATGCAACGACATAACCGATATGGCGGGCGGCGAGGTGCGCTACAGCCCGCTGCTCAATGAAAACGGCGGAATAATAGACGATACTCTGGTGGGCTGTCTGCATCCGGGTTTATACGGGGTGATCGTCAACGCCGCCAACGCCGAAAAAGATTTCGCGTGGATGAAACGCCAGCGGTTCGGCGACACCGCACTGTATAACATATCGCGCGACATATCCATTCTAGCCGTTCAAGGCCCGCGCTCCGAAACAATTCTCAAAAGATTGGCCGATACCGAGGACCTGCCCGCAAAATATTATACCTTTTCATCATGGATATCCATAGCCGGAACCGCCGCGTTCGTCAGCCGCACGGGCTACACGGGCGAGGACGGTTTCGAGATATACGTATCCAAGCACTTCGTAGCGGGCATATGGGACGCGTTGCTGGAATCATCGCGCGACTGCGGGCTGATACCCTGCGGGCTGGGCGCGCGGGACACGCTGAGGATGGAAGCCGCCATGCCTCTGTACGGCCACGAATTGACGGAGGATATCACGCCGATCGAGGCGGGGCTTAACCGTTTCGTCAAGATGGGCAAGGGCGACTTCATAGGTAGAGCCGCGTTAGCGGCGGCTGGAAAACCCTCGCGGCACCGCGTGGGGCTGAAGATGACGGGGCGCGGCATCGCGCGCGAGGGCTGCGCGATCTACGCGGGAAACGAACCGATAGGCCGCGTAACGTCGGGAACATACCTGCCGACGATGGGCTACCCGGGCGCGCTGGCGCTGATCGACGCAACGCATCGGTCGGCGGGCACGACGGTAGACGTGGATATACGCGGCAGACGCGTGGCGGCGGAGGTGGTTCGGCTGCCGTTCTACAATAGATTCCGCGAGATAACCAGGGCTAACCATCTGTCGGACACGCCAGGCGAGGAAGCGTATACCCCCGCCGGGCATTAGCGCCGCGCGCATCATATATTTAGGAGGCGGCCATGACATTCCCCCAACACCTTAGCTACACGAAAACCCATGAATGGATCGAGAGCCTGGGCGGCGGCTCATACCGGATCGGCCTGACCGACTACGCGCAGAGCGCGCTGGGCGACGTGGTATTCGTCAACCTGCCGGAACCGGGCGATACGCTGGCTGAAGGCGCGTCGTTCTGCGACGTGGAGTCGGTCAAGGCCGTGTCGGACGTATACAGCCCTCTGTCGGGCGCGGTATCCGAGATAAACGAGGTTCTGCTCGACTCGCCGGAGCGGATCAATCAGGATTGTTACGCCGCGTGGCTGATCGTGGCGACGGCTGACGCTCCCGGTTCGGACTGGCTGGACGCGGGCGCGTACTCCGCACTGGCTGAAGCCGAGGCAAACGCCCACTAAATATATAAGGGTTGCTATTATGAGCAGTTACATACCCAACCCGGACGCGGTCCAGCGGGACATGCTCCAGGCTATAGGTCTAACGAACCTTGACGGCCTGTATTCCGCGATACGGGACGAACCGCGCGTCAAGCCGCTGAATATGCCCGAGGGCATGAGCGAGCTTGAGACGCGGCGCGCCGTATCGGGCATGGCCTCGCGGAACGTTATCTTTCCCGATATATTCAGGGGCGCGGGCGCGTACAGGCACTACATCCCCGCGATAGTGAAATCCATTGCGTCCAAGGAAACCTTCCTCACCGCGTATACCCCGTACCAGCCCGAGATCAGCCAGGGCATACTGCAAGCGATATTCGAGTACCAGTCCGAGATATGCATGCTGACCGATATGGACGTATCCAACGCGTCGGCGTATGACGGAGCGTCCGCGGCGGCAGAGGCGGCTGCGATGTGCCGCGTCCGCAAGCGCGCGCGCACGCTTATCGCCTCCACCGTGAATCCCGGCACAATCGCCACAGTGCGCACATACTGCCGCGCGTCCGACGCACCCGTTACTATGCTACCCGCCGTCAACGGACTGCTGGACATGGACGCTCTGCGCGGCGCTGTCGGCGCGGACGTTGCGTCCGTTATCGTCCAATCACCCAATTATTATGGCCTAATAGAGGACTGGGAAGCGGCGGCTCGCGTCTGCCGCGAAGCCGGGGTCAAACTGATCGCCGTCTGTAACCCGATCGCATTGGCGCTATACAGAACTCCGGGCGAGTGCGGCGCGGATATCGCGGTAGGCGAAGGCCAGCCGCTGGGCATACCGCTGGGATTCGGCGGGCCGTATCTGGGATTCATGGCGTGCGCGCAAAGCCTTACCCGCTCCCTGCCGGGACGCATAGTCGGCGAGACGACGGATGCCGACGGCAAACGATGCTATGTGTTAACGCTCCAGGCTCGTGAACAGCACATCCGCCGCGAGAAAGCTTCAAGCAGTATCTGCAGCAACGAGGCGCTCTGCGCGCTGACCGCTTCAGCGTACATAGCCGCGATGGGTTCCTTTGGGTTAAGGCAGGTCGCGGAGCAATGCTGCTCGAAGGCTCATTACGCCGCAAACGCGCTCGCCGAAGCCGGATTCACGCTTCGGTATGGATCGCCGTTCTTCCATGAGTTCCTTACCGAGTGCCCCGTCAACGCGGATTCATTGATGGCGAGGCTGGAACGCGAGGGTATCCTGGGCGGGCTGCCCGTCGATGGCGGGATACTATGGTGCGTGACGGAGATGAACGATCGCGGCGGAATCGACCGCCTGGCCGATATCTGCAAGGAGGCGCGCCGGCATGGCTGACGATATGAACAAGATGGGCGCGCCGCTGATATTCGAGAGAAGCAAACCCGGCGCCCGCACTCAAATGCTGCCGCCGCTGGACGTGCCGGAGTCCTTGCCAGATCCTTGCGCGCTCCGGCGTTGCGCCCCTCCCCTGCCGGAGCTTGCCGAGGGCGAGGTATCGCGCCACTTCAGTTTACTCGAGCGCCGCGCGTTCGGCGTTAACAATGGATTCTATCCGCTGGGCAGCTGCACCATGAAGTATAACCCTAAACTGAATGATGAAATGGCCGCTCTGCCCGGCTTCGCCGACATACACCCCCTTCAGCCGGAGCATACCGTTCAAGGCTGTCTTGAGGCGTTATCCCGTCTCGACGTAATTCTTCGTGAAATAACGGGCATGGACGCGGTCAGCCTGCAGCCCGCCGCCGGCGCTCAAGGCGAGTTCACCGGCGTGATGATGATCAAGGCTTATCACGAGAGCCGGGGCGAAGGCTCGATCCGCACTAAGATGCTCATCCCCGACTCCGCGCACGGCACCAACCCAGCCTCCGCCGCGATGAACAACTATACCGTCGTAACGATCCCGTCGGACGAAAACGGCTGCGTCGATATCAACGCGCTGCGCGCGTCGGCAGGCTCCGACACGGCTGGATTGATGCTGACCAACCCTAACACGCTGGGACTATACGAGCCTAACGTCGCCGAGCTAACGCGGATCGTCCACGACGCTGGCGGGCTATGCTACTACGACGGCGCGAACCTCAACGCGATAATGGGTCGCGCGCGTCCGGGCGACATGGGTTTTGACGCGGCTCATCTCAACCTGCATAAGACGTTCGCAGCGCCGCATGGCGGCGGCGGTCCGGGCGGCGCGGCTGTTTGCTGTAAGGCGTTCTTATCGGAGTATCTGCCCAGCCCGATAGTTACTAACGATAACGGCGCGTTCACGCTCGACTGCGGCGGATCGTCGAGTATCGGCAGTATCCACGCTTTCTATGGCAACTTCCTCGTATGCCTGAAAGCCCTATGCTACCTGCTATCGCTAGGCCGCGACGGCGTGACTCTCGCCTCTTCCAACGCCGTACTCAACGCCAACTACCTAATGCGCAAACTAACCGCCCCGGACAACGCCATCCTTCTGGACGGCAAACCGCCCCGCGCGTGCATGCACGAGTTTGTGTTATCGCTGAAGAAACTGAAGTCCGCGACGGGCGTATCCGCGCTGGACGTCGCCAAAGGACTGCTTGACGAGGGCATGCACCCGCCGACGATGTACTTCCCCCTCATAGTCGACGAGGCGTTGATGTTCGAGCCGACCGAGACCGAGAGCCGGGACGAGTTGGACGCGGCGGCGCAGAAGATAACCGCCCTGCTCAATCGCGCGTTCACCGATCCCGAGTCTTTGCGGTCCGCGCCGCGATCCACTCCGGTTCGCCGTCCCGACGAGGTCAAGGCCGCGCGTTCTCCGACCCTGCGCTACGGCTGCCGAACCGCCCAATGAACGATATTAAACTATTCGTCTGCCAGACGGATTGCACCGATCCCGCGCGCAATCTAGCCGCCGAGGAGTTATTGTTTTGGCGGGTGCGTCCCGGCGAGGTCGGGCTTTATCTGTGGCGCAACGCGCGGACGATCGTCGTCGGACGCAACCAGGACGCTTGGCGCGAGTGCGACGCGGCGCTCTTTGAGCGCGAGGGCGGGACGCTGGCGCGGCGGCTGTCGGGCGGCGGCGCGGTGTATCACGACTTAGGCAACCAAAACTTCACGTTCATCGCGCGACAGGACTGGTTCGATACAGCGCGGCACGCGCGGGTAATACGCCTGGCGGCGCAACGGTTCGGCATCGACGCTGTAATCGACGGCAGGAACGATATACTCGCCGAAGGCCGCAAGTTCTCCGGCAACGCGTATTATCGCAGCGGTGTGCATTGTTATCATCACGGAACCATACTCATCGACGTCGATATGTCGTTATTGAGCCGATACCTGCACCCGCATCCTGAAAAACTGGCGGGCAAGGGCGTAGCCAGCGTCGTCTCGCGCGTAATCAATTTGAGGGAGTTGAATCCCTCCGTCACGGCGGAGTCTATGCGCCTCGCGCTGATAGACGCGTTCGAGGAGGTCTATCGCGCTCGCGCGGAACGATTATCCACCGACTGCCTCCCCGCGGACGATTGGGACGCGCTTACCGCGCGCTACGCTGATCCCGCTTGGCGGCTGGGCGAGCCTAAGCCTTACACGACGCGGCTGGCGAAACGGTTCGGCTTCGGCGAGATAGACTTGCAACTGACGGTCGAGGCGGGCGTGATAACCCGCGCGCGGGTCTACTCCGACGCTATGGACGCGGAGTTCGCTCCCGCGCTGGCTGAATCGATCACGGGCGCGGCCTACTCCCGCCTGGCGATAGCGGATCGTATCGAGACGCTGTCAAGCCAGTGGCCGGACGAGTCGCGGCTGGCGCGCGAGTGGATCTTATCAAACGCCGATGTTTAAGGATAAGTTCCGCTTAACGCGCGAGCAGTCCGTCTTTCTCGCGAAAAAAAAGTGGGACGAGAACGTCTACTGCGGCATGAGGATGGAGAAGCGCGCGGTCACGTTTCCGCAGACGAAAACGATACTCGACGGCGTGAACGTCCCCGGCGTGTCGCTGGACGACATACAGGCCATACTCAATATGCGCGACGCTTGGCGGTATCTCATCCGTTCGTGGAACGAACCGCTCACGCTTGATTATGTATGCGCGCTCAATGGCTTCATCGCGCGCGGCGAGGCGCTCGAGTGGGGTAAGCTTCGCACGGGTCGCGTAGGGATATCGGGCACGGAATACGCGCCGCCGATCCCAGTCGAGGAGAACGCACGGCGCGAACTGGCCAATATTCTTGAAAGCGGCTTCACGGCTACTGATAAGGCTTTGTCGGCGTTCTGCTGGGGAGCGCGCTCTCAATTATTTTGGGGCGGTAATAAACGAACCAGTCTGGTACTGTCCAGTAAGATACTGCTGGACGCGGGAGCGGGGATGCTCACCCTCACCGATAAATATATAGAACGATTCAACGAGCTGCTGGCCTCTTTCTACGATACCGGAAGAAACAATGACCTGATGGAGTTTCTTTATGAGAACGCGATCATGGGGATTGAGTTGTAACAAGCGCGATGGCGTAGGATGGGTTACGGGGTTACGGGGAACGGTGCTTTACAAGGGTTTGTTGTAAGTGCGCTTACAACAAACCCTATCCACATTTTGGGACGATAACACAACACGTCGTCAAGGTCGGGTAGTATTTTCTAACGGCCATGCCGGCTGTGCGCGGCATGACCGTTAGAAAATCTCCACCCTACCCTTGACGACTGGATGGGATCGCCTCCATGCTGGAGACGGCGGTGTAATCATTCCAGCGCCTGCTTCAGCAGCGCTTTCAGACGGTTTGGATCACCCTTGCCTTTGAGCGCCTTCATCGCCTGCCCCATCAGATAGCCGA
>JAIRSO010000101.1 GCA_031255415.1 Oscillospiraceae bacterium | reverse complement strand
AATACGCAGCTGCCGTGGTATGGCACGGCGAACGGCTCCGGCACGGCGGAGTACCCGGAGTATCCGCAAACCCAGCAGACGCAAAGCGGCGCGCAGCTTACAGCCGGAGGCTATTTTGGGCAACCGGCGACGGGCGCGTCGTGCGTGACCAACGGCAGGCCTTGCGTGATCGGAACATGTCCGAACAGCGGATACTGCCCGTCCGGCGGAACGTCGGGAAGCGGTGGGTATCAGTATCCGTCATACGCGCCGCCGACCAGCGCGCCCACTCAAAACAGCGGAATACTCGCGCAGGCGGATCCAGCCACGCCGACCACCGCCGCAATAGAACGCGAGTCTCTCGCCCTGCTCAATTACGAGCGCCAGTCAAACGGGTTGTCCACCCTGCAGATGGATCCCACCCTGAACATACTCGCGCGGCTCAAGAGCCAGGACATGGCAGAAAACAATTATTTCGCGCACGAGTCCGATACATACGGTAAGGCCGCCGACATGCTTGACGCGGCGGGGTTCCAGTATACGGGCGTGGGCGAAAACATAGCGCATCATGAGAACGCGTACACGGCTAACGCCGCGTTCATGAGCAGCGCGGGGCATCGCGCCAACATCCTAGGCTCGCAATGGACGAAGGCCGGGGTCGGCGTGGCGCTGGACAACAACGGCTATCCTCTTATTACACAGATATTCGCGCGTTAATCCGCACCGCGCCTCTCGACGCGAAAACGCTCCCCCCGCCATACCGGCGCGGGGAGCGTTATACGTTTATTCCTCGGTGATCTCGCCGGATATCTCTACCCTTGACGGTTCGGAGGCGATCGCGCCGTGCAGGTTCGGATCGAAGCTATCGGCGGATATGTCCGGCGGCTGATCGGGCTGCTGCGGATCGAACGAGTCGCGCGCGAGCTGCTGCAGGTATCCGGTGATGCGCGCGGTAGCGTTGGCGTTGGGATCGATCGGCGGCAGTTTCTCCGTTAACGCAGGCGCGTCGTCGCCGGACTCGCGCGGCAGAGGCGTTATGGCTCTGCGGTACGACGCGTCCTGCTGGATCATGCGCCTGACCGTGCCCGATAGCACGCGATCCATAGGCGCGCGCAGGCCGCGCGCGGTCGTCTCGCCGCTCCGGCCTTTAATGTATGTAGGAATCCGCGCGGAAGTGGCAGTCCCGCCGGGGTTCAATCCGCCCGGTATCACCCTCACGGGCGGTTCCTTGGGAATATCCCCGGTCTGCCAGCGGATATTAACGCCGCGCATCTTATCGGAGGCGGCGGCGGACTGGCGCAGGTGGCTGCGCAAAGTGCCCGACAGCCGCTTGGATGGATCGGCGGGCTGATCCTCCGCCGGGGTATCGACCCGCGACAGCGCGGGAGTCATGCCTATGCGCTCAGCCTTGTCAGCTGCTGATTCAGTGGCGCCGCTAGAGAAATCCACCGCCGCTTCGGGCGAAATCGCAGGCTTTAGGAACCTTTCCTCTAAACGTTCATCCAAAATGTGATCCCTCCCTGGCATCGGTTTCATCACAGTGTATGCAAGGGAGGCTTGACAGTATACTGCGGCGCGTTTAGATTTTATTGGCGCGGGGGTTTGGCGCTCCCGGCGCGCGCTCCCAGCGCAGCTTCCGGCGGCGGCTCACGCCGGTAACGCCCCCCCCCTGCGCCATTCTGCTTCCCCCTTCATTTTTGCATTGACAAACCGCTCCCCGATGTAATATAATCCACCGTGTCGCAGGCGTGGCGGAATTGGCAGACGCGCTGGATTTAGGTTCCAGTGCCGCGAGGCGTATGAGTTCAAATCTCTTCGCCTGCACCATATTGCCCGTTAGGGCATATGCCTTAACGTGTCGCGCGGTAGTAGCTCAGTGGTAGAGTGCGACCTTGCCAAGGTCGATGTCGCGAGTTCAAGTCTCGTCTACCGCTCCAACCTGGCGGGGCGCGCGGTCGCGTCCCTCGCGCGGGTGTAACTCAATGGCAGAGTTCCAGCCTTCCAAGCTGGATACGTGGGTTCGATTCCCATCACCCGCTCCATCCGTCTTACCCCGCGCCCCGGGCGCGCAAAGCTTTTTGTCCGTCCGTGAAAAAAGCTCTTGTAATTTCCATTTTTCGTGGTATACTGTCAATGGGGTACGAGTCTGGGTTGGTTTAAGGTGGGTTGGGCGCAAACGGAGCGGTTGGAACCCGCTCTATTTTGTTGTGAACGAGCGTCTCCCCCATGGTTTCCGGTTCATTGGATTAGGAGGTCTTCCGTCATCAAGCGTAATCCATCCCCGGTCAAGCCGCCGGCGGGCAGGCCGGCGAACAGAGCGGCGCGGGAAGCCGCCGTCATCGGACTGAAACCGCGCCTTGACGAACTGGCGCGGGCAATGGGCGACGAATTGGTCGGCGTCGCGTTCGTTAATGAACCGCACGGCTCCGTATTGCGCGTGACGATCGACCGCCCCGCGCAAGCGGACGCAAATGGCGGCGGGAGCGGCATAACGCTGTCGGACTGCGAAGCGTTCCATCGCGCGCTGATACCATTGGTCGAATCGATCGACTACGACACGCTGGAGGTCGAGTCGCCAGGCGCGGATCGCCCCTTTTCGACCGACGCGGACTGGGCTAAAGCCGTCGGCACAGATATTGAAATCAGTCTATATAGATCGGAACAAGGCGCTAAACGCTGGCGCGGCAGGCTGATATCCGCGTGCGCGGACTCGGTCGCGATCGACTCGCCGCAAGGCTCGCGCACGCTGCCGCGCCGCGCGATAGCGTCCGCAAGGCCGTGGATATCTATGGAAGCGATCGAATCCGCGGTTTTCGACGAATTGGAGCCGGACGGAGGGAAATATACTCAAGACAATGATTTGGATAGGGGGAACTGAATATGAATGGTGAAGTGATAGAAGCGATACGCGCTCTGGCGCGCGAAAAGGGGATCGCCAGGGAAGTGTTGTTCGACGCGATCGAGGAGGCGCTCAAGTCCGCGTACAGGCGTAACTTCAAGCGCTACTCGTCCGGCGCGCAGAACGTGCGCGTGTCGATAGACCGCGATAACGGATCAGTGACCGTGTACGCGCGCAAGATCGTGGTGGACAGCGTGCTGGACGACAGCCAGGAGATCAGCGTGGAAGAGGCCCGCAAAATCCAATCGGGCTACGAGCCGGGCGATATAGTGGAGATAGAGGTCACCCCGAGCGACTTCGGGCGCGTCGCGGCGCAGACCGCCAAACAGGTGATCATGCAGCGCATCCGCGAGGCCGAGCGCGGCAACGAGTACCTCAACATCGCCGAGAAGGAAAACGAGGTGCTCACCGCGATACTGCAGCGCCAGGAAGGGCGCACCATCCACGTCGCCATCGGCCAGACCGAGGGCGTGTTGGAGCCCGCCCAGCAGATCCCCGGCGAGCAGTACAAGATCGGCGCGCACATGAAGGTTTACGTGCTGGACGTAGCCAAGACCCCGCGCGGGCCGCTGGTCAAGGTGTCGCGCACGCACGCGTGGCTGCTCAAGCGCCTGTTCGAGATGAGCGTGCCGGAGATACAGTCCGGCGTGGTGCAGATAAAGTCCATCGCGCGCGATCCGGGCAACCGCTCGAAGATAGCCGTGCACACCACGGACGCGTCTATCGATCCGGTCGGATCGTGCGTGGGTCAGCGCGGCAGCCGCGTGGAGGGCATCGTCGCGGAGTTGAACAACGAGCGGGTCGATATCATCAAGTGGTCCAGCGATCCCGTCGAGTTCATCGCCAACGCGCTCAACCCGGCGCGCGTGCTGAACGTGTTCATATCCGAGTCCGAGAAGATATGCCGCGTGGTGGTTCCCGACAGCCAGCTCTCGCTGGCGATCGGCAAGGAAGGCCAGAACGCGAGGCTCGCGGCAAGGCTCACCGGCTGGCGCATCGACATAAAGAGCCAGAGCCAGGCCGAGGCGCTGATGAGCGGCTCAATGCCCGACGACGAGGGTGAGGACGACGAGGAATCCGCGGCGATGCTGGCAGCCGCCTACGCCGCCGCCGGGTTCCAGAACCCGTAGCCGGATCGCAGAGGCCGCCACCCTTTACCAAACCGCCAACGCCTAAGGAGGCTCGCGCTTGCCCGAACAGAAAACCCGAAAACCCCGCAAGATCCCCATGCGCATGTGCGTGGGCTGCCGCGCGATGAAACCCAAGAAGGAACTGGCGCGCGTGGTGAAGTCGCCGCAGGGCGCGGTATCCCTGGATCGCATCGGCAAAATGCCGGGGCGGGGGGCTTATGTGTGCCGCGACGCTGCGTGCCTGGCTCGCGCGCAGAAACAGCGCCAGTTGGAGCGCGCGCTGGATACTCCGATCGGCGAAGCCGTATTCGAGTCGCTGAGAAAGGCGCTCTCGAGTGACTGACATGCCGCCTAAGGCTCCGTCGTGGGATAGGGCGGCTGGTCTGCTGGGTCTGGCGCACAGAGCCGGTCAGGCCGCGAGCGGCGGGGAGCGGGTCGTCGCGATGATACGCTCCGGCGCTGCGTCGCTCGCGCTGATCGACGAGAACGCGGGACCGAACACCAGCAAGCGTCTTTCCGACGCGTGCGGGTACCACAACGTGGCGCTATCGCGTCTGCCGGCGGGCATGCTGGGAAGATCGATAGGCAAACCAGGCCGCATGGCGGCGGCTATACAAAAGGGATCGCTGGCGGATTCGCTCAGCGCGGCGTTAAACGGGCTAGAAATCAAGGCTTAATCAAAGCGGGGGTGCGAGCGCATAATGGCGAAACTCAAGGTTCAGGAAGCGGCTAAGGAGCTGAGCATATCGGCAGGGGCGCTGCTGGAAAATGTCGTGCGGATACGCAAATCCGCAGGCGACACGCTCACGTATCTAAGGCGGATCGAGGCGCAGTTCCTCAAACTTGAGGAGAAACGCAAGGAAGACCAGCGCCTGGAAGCGTATCGCCAGCTGCTGGATAAGCAAAAAACCGCCTGGATAATGCCGGATCCCGACGACGCCGCGCTGCTGGCGACCGAATCCGCCGAGTCCGGCTCTATCGAACGCGCGGCTCAGGCCGCGGAGTCCGCGCCCGCCCAGGTTCATACCGAACCCGCGCAAGTCCAGGCCGCGCAAGCCGCGCCGCCCGAACAGCCGGACGCGGAGAAACCCGCCGCGACATCGTCCGATCGGATCGACGCGCCGCAGACGCAGGATCAGCCCGCCGAGCCAGTCCAGCCCGCCGCACAGGTCGATACGCTTGCGGCGCAGACGGCGCGCGCGCAGGATCACAAACCGGCGCAGACTGCGGCGACAGCTCAGACGGCGCAGTCCGCACAGTCCGCGCAATCGGCGCAGCCGGGCGCGACAGGACAGCAGGGCGATCAGCCACGGCAGGGCAAGTCCCGCCGCCAGCGCGAACGCGAGAGGGCTGCCGCCCGCGCCGCCGAGAACGCCGCGAAGGGCGCTGCGGTCGAACCAGGCCGCATCGGTCAGTTCATCACGCGTTCAACGCCCCCGGCGGTCAGCGTAGCTCCGCCAGGCGTTACCGCGCCCGGATCCGCGCAGACCGCGCGCCCGCAGTCCCAGCCAGGCGCGCCCGGGCAGCCTCCCGCTCTGCGCCCCGGCATACAGGCTCCGCCGCGCCCGGCTCAGCCTCCCGTCGGCGCGAACGGACTGCGTCCCGGCATACAGCCGGGTTCGGCGCAAGCGGCTAGAATCGCCGTCACCGCCACGCCGAGGCCTCAATACGGGAACCCGCCGCCCCGTCCCCTCGCCTCGCAGACGGCGGGAGGCGCGCCCAGGCCATACGGTCAGTCCCCCGCGCAGGGAGCGCGTCCGGCTGGCGGCATCACCACCCGTCCTTACGGACAGCCGCCGCGCCCAGGCATGCAAGGCGCGCCCGGAGCGAGGCCGTTCGGCGCGGCTGGAGCGCCCAGGCCGGGTATGGCTCCGCGTCCCGGCGCGCCAGGCGCGGCGGGCAGACCGCCGATGGGCGGCGGCGCGGGTCGCTACGGCAAGAAAGGCCCCGAGCTTACCCCCACGGTCGAGAAAGAGCGCGTGTCCAACTACGATCCCAACAAGAAGTTGTACCAGCGCCAGCACGATCCGGAGCGCGTAGCGCGCAACCGCAAGCAGCTAGCCCGCGACGCGGGCTCGCCGCTGCACGACGACGAAGTAATGCGCGGCGGCAAGAATCGCCGCAAGCGCGATCTATCCGCCCAGCAGATGATGGATCCGATCCGCATCGAGAAGGCTTACATGACAGCCGACACGATCACCGTCAAGGATCTGACCGAGCGCATCGGTAAATCCGCGGGCGAGATAATGAAGAAACTGATGCTGCTGGGCACCATGGCGACGATCAACCAGGAGCTGGACTTCGACACCGCGCAGCTGGTCTGCTCCGAATTCGGCGTGGACCTGGAGATGAAACTCGACAAGACCGCCGAGGATCAGCTCAGCGACGAGGATTTCGCCGATACCGAGGAAAGCTTGATCGAGCGTCCCCCGGTCGTCACGATCATGGGGCACGTGGATCACGGCAAGACCTCGCTGCTGGATTATATCCGCAAGACGCGCGTCGCGGAGGGCGAGGCGGGCGGCATCACCCAGCATATAGGCGCGTATACCGTCTCCGCGCAGGGCAGGCAGATTACGTTCCTGGATACCCCGGGCCACGAGGCTTTCACCGCGATGCGCGCGCGTGGAGCGCAGGCGACGGATATAGCGGTGCTGGTCGTCGCGGCGGACGACGGGGTTATGCCCCAAACGCTGGAGGCCATCAGCCACGCCAAGGCCGCCAACGTCCCGATCATCGTCGCGATCAACAAGATCGACAAGAACGGCGCGAACCCCGACCGCGTAAGGCAGGATCTCACCAACCGAGGACTGGTGCCCGAGGAATGGGGCGGCGATACGATCATGGCTCCGGTATCGGCAGTGACGGGCGAGGGCGTACCCAATCTGCTGGATATGATACTGCTGGTCGCTGATCTGGCTCAGCTCCGAGCGAACCCGAACAGGCGCGCGCGCGGAATCATCATCGAGGCGCGGCTGGATAAGGGACGCGGCCCCGTCGCCACCGCGCTCGTCCAAAACGGCACGCTGCGGGTGGGCGATACGGTCGTGGCCGGAACCTCCTACGGACGCGTGCGCGCGATGGTCAACGACCGAGGCCAGCGCGCGAACGAGGCCGGGCCGTCGATGCCGGTGGAGATAATAGGATTCGGAGAGGTGCCCGACGCGGGCGACGAGATCAGCGCGGTCGAGGACGCGAGCCTCAGCCGCCTGGTCGCCGAGGAGCGCAAGAACCGCGTGCGCACCGCGCTGGTCAAATCCTCGTCCGCGAAGGCCTCGCTGGACGATCTGTTCACGCAGATATCCGAGGGGCAGATAAAGGATCTCAACCTGATAGTCAAGGCCGACGTGCAGGGATCGGTCGAGGCCGTCAAGCAATCTATGGAGCGGCTGACGATGGACGAAGTCCGCGTCCGCGTGATCCACGGCGGAGTGGGCGCGATCACCGAGAACGACGTTATGCTCGCCGCCACTTCCAACTCCATCATCATCGGGTTCAACGTGCGCCCGGATACCGGAGCCGCCGACCTGGCTAAACGCGAGAGCATCGACGTGCGGCTGTACCGCGTCATCTACGAGGCGATCAACGACGTTGAGAAGGCGATGAAGGGCTTGCTCGCGCCTCAATTCAGGGAAGTGTCGCTGGGACGCGCGCAGGTACGCATGACGTTCAAGGTGACGGGGGTGGGCACGATCGCGGGCTGCTACGTCGTCGAGGGCAAGATTCTGCGCAGCGCGAACGCGCGCCTGATCCGCGATCACGTCACCGTGTTCGAGGGTAAGATATCCTCGCTCAAACACCTCAAGGACGACGCGCGCGAGATAGCGCAGGGCTTCGAGTGCGGCGTAGGGCTGGAGAAGTTCAACGACGTCAAAGAGGGCGACGAGATAGAGTGCTTCACCCAGGAAGAGGTCGTAAGGTAATAAGGGGCGCATCAAGGAGGCTTCATGGCTTACGCGCGTGCGGACAGGATCGGCGAAGAAGTACGCAGGGAACTGGATCGGATCATACGGGAGGAACTGCGGGACGCGCGGGCTTCGGGGACGTACAGCCTCACCCGCGTCGAGGTGACGCGGGATCTGCGTTACGCGCGGGTCCGCTTCAGCGTGCTGGAGGAGGAGAAACGCTTGCCCATGCTCGACGCGTTGAAGAACGCGGCGGGCTTCCTCCGGCTGAAGCTGGGGCGCGCGTTGCGTCTGCGCTACACGCCCGAATTGATATTTGAGATCGACGACAACATAGCCTATGGCGCGCGCGTAGCCAGCCTCATCAAGCGGGTCGCGCCGCCGCCCTCGATACCCAACGCGGGGGTTGAGGACGCGGCAAGTCTCGCGCGCAAGGCTGAACGCGCCGCGATCATCCCGCACGTCAACGCGGACGGCGACGCTATAGGCTCGTCTCTCGCGCTGAAGCTGATACTGGAGCGGCTGGGCAAGCGCGCGGACGTGTATCTGCCCACGCCATTGCCCGCGTTCTATAGGTTCCTGCCCGGCGCGGACGCGCTGCTGGGATCGGGAGACGCGAGGGATATAGCGGAATCGAATCCTAAGGGCGGGCCGTTCGATCTGGTTATCGCGGTAGACGCGTCCAGTTTGGACAGGCTGGGCGAGTGCGCCGCGCTGATGGAACACGCGCGGGACTCGCTGGTGATAGATCATCACGCCACGAACGACGGCATAGCGCGCGTGAACTGGGTGGATAAGGACGCCGCAGCGACCGGATCGCTGATCCGTCTGCTGGCGGAGGAATTGGAGGTCGAGCTGGATCCCGTCCTCGCGGAATGCCTGCTGACCGCGCTGTCCACCGATACCGGACATTTTTCGCAGCGCAACACCGACGCTGAATCGCTGGCTATCGCGTCCGAGTGCGTGGAGGCCGGCGCGGATATCGCGGAACTGGCGGAGCGCCTGCATAAACTGCGCACGATCGAAAAAACGCGGCTGATCGCGCGCGCGCTGTCCAGCCTTGAGACGCGTTGCGGCGGGAAGGCTTCGGTCATGCGCCTTCGCGCGTCCGACTTCCAGGAGACGAACGCGAGCGAGGACGATACTGAAGGCGTGATAGATTTCGGTATCGCGATCAAAGGTACGCTGGCCGCCGCGCTTATCACCGAGCGCGCGGACGGGATAAAGGTATCGTTCCGATCGAGGCCGCCGATGGATGTGGCGAGGGTCGCGCGGACGTTCGGCGGCGGCGGGCACGAACTGGCTTCGGGATGCACGATCGAATCATCGTTTGACGAGGCCGTAAGCCTCGTGACAGCCGCTCTGGGCGAGAGTCTGGACGCGATAGCGGATACCGCCCGTTAGCGCGGCATGGATAATGATTATGGTTACGACGGTGGGCGCGATCCGTTCAGCGGGTTCCTGAACCTGCTCAAGCCGCCCGGCATGACCAGCAGCGACGCGGTGCAGACGATCAAGCGCGCGCTGCGCGTTCACGCTCGAAAACTGACGATCGGCCACGCGGGTACCCTTGATCCGGAGGCGGCGGGCGTACTGCCGATAATGCTGGGCAGGGGAACACGGCTGTTCGAGTACCTGACGGATAAGCGCAAGGAATACATAGCCGAGTGGATCCCCGGCGCGTCAACGGATACCCAGGACTCTGCCGGACGGATAACGGCGGTATCCGATTATACGCCGACGCTCGCCGAACTGGAGCGCGTTCTGCCGCGCTTCACCGGAGTGATCAAGCAGACGCCGCCCGTTTATTCCGCTTTGAAGCGAGGCGGCGCGCCGCTGTATAGACTCGCGCGGAAGGGAGTCGCCGTCGAGCCGGAGCCGCGCGAGGCGCGCGTTGACTCGCTTGAGTGGATCGGCGAAACGTCGAGCGGGCGGATGCTGCGCGTGGTCTGCGGGCGCGGCGTGTATGTGCGTTCGCTCTGCCAGTCGATAGGCGAGGCTGCGGGGTGCGCCGCGCATATGGGTTTCCTGCTTCGGACTCGCGCGGGGATGTTCTCTATTGATAACGGCGTGACGATCGAGGAGACGATAGCCGCCGTCGAGTCGGGCGGGGAGGGTCTGCCGCGCTTGCGCGCGTTGCTGTCGCCGCTGGACGCGCCCGTGATGGATCTGCCGCGCGCCGAGTCGAACGCGCCCGAATCGCTCAAGGCTCTGCTCTCCGGCGCGGCGTTGAATCGGCGGACGGTCTCGCCGCGAGACGCTCCGGACGGCCTGTATCGTTTGTATGCCGGAGGGATGTACGCGGGCGTGGCGCGGATGGACGCGGAGCGCGCGCGGCTTGTGTATAGGATGATATGAGGTATAATAGTGAATTGATGAACGCGTCGCCTACCGCTTGGCTGCCCCCGCAGGGTTTCGCCGATACGCTGCCGGACGAATACGCCCGAGCGGCTTGTTTGCGCGAACGGCTCGGCGCGCTGTTCGCGAGCCGGGGCTACGCGGGGATCGGCACCCCGCTGATTGAATCGCGCACGCTGTTCCAATCCGGGCCGGGCTACATGCCGGAGTCTCAGCAGTGGAAGACATACGCGCCGGACGGGTCGATCCTGGTCGTCCGTCCGGATAACACAACGCCCGCCGTGCGTCTGGCGTGCACGCGGCTGTCGCACCTGCCTCCCCCGATCCGTCTGCATTATATCCAAACCGCGCTGCGCTATCCGCCCGCTGGCGGCCGGAGCGGCGGCGTTGAGCTGCGCCAGGCGGGGGTGGAGATGCTGGGCGATTACGCGCCGGAGGCCGACGCGGAGGTCGTCGCTCTGGCGATAGAGGCTCTGCGCTCGTCGGGTCTGGAGGATTTCCAGATCGACGTTGGGCAGGTCGGTTTCTTCAAAGGATTGATGGAGGAGGCCGGACTAGCCGACGCGGACGCGGAACGGATGCGCGCGCTGGTCGAGGCAAAGAACTCCCTTGGGATAACGCTGGCGCTTCGGGACGCGGCGCTGCCATCCGAGACCGAACGATCGAGGATCGCGGCGCGTCTGCAGACTCTGCCCACGCTGTTCGGCGGCATAGAGGCGCTGGACGACGCGCGGCGCATGTCGGATCATCCGCGATGCCGCGCCGCGCTCGATAACCTAAGCGCGGTGTACGCGTTGCTGGATCGCCGCGGATTATCGCGGTATCTATCGATCGATCTGGGCATGGTGCACGCGATTAACTATTATACGGGGATAGTGTTCCGAGGATTGACGGGGCGCTTAGGCCAGCCGCTGCTGTCCGGCGGACGGTACGACGATCTGCCCGCCGCGATGGGCAGACCCATGGGCGCGGTCGGGTTCGGCATAGAGCTGGATCAACTGCTTACCGCGCTATCGCGGGAGTATCCGGAAAAAGGCTTCGATCCCGTGCTGACGCTGGCGGTGGCTAAGGGACGGCTCGCGCTGGATACGTTCGCGAGGCTGGAAGCCGCTGGATTCGACTGCGGACAGGCTCGCAACCCGGGGCGCAGGCTCATCGTGGACGCGGGATTTATCGGGCGGCTGGACGGAGGCGCTTCCGGTTCCGACGAGACCGCCGCGCCGTATCCCGGCGGGCATATCCGGCTGATGCTGGTCAAGCCGTGCGACGTGCCGACATATGTCGATCTGGGCGCCGCCGACGCGGGCGTGGTCGGCAAGGATACGCTGATGGAGGAAAACCGCCCATTGTATGAATTGCTCGACATGGGCACGGGCAGGTGCCGCTTATGCGTCGCGGGAGGCGGGGATATCGACCGAGACGCTCCGCGCGCCGCGCCTTACCGCGTCGCTACGAAGTACCCGAATATTGCGCGGGAGTTTTTCGCCAGCCGAGGCCAGCCGATACAGATCATCGCGCTGGGAGGGTCGGTGGAGCTCGCGCCGCTGGTCGGATTGTCCGACGTGATACTGGACGTTGTGGAGAGCGGCGGCACGCTCAAGGCGAACGGCCTGTCCGCGCTCGAAGAGATATGCCAGATCAGCGCGCGACTGGTCGTCAACCGCGTCTCGCTGAAAACCAAGACCGCGGCGGTGCGCGCGCTCGTGAAGGCTCTGGAGGCGAAGGAATGATCCGGATAATAGACGGCGGGGATCTTTGTGCGATAGAGCGTCTGCTCAGCCGCAAGAACGAGCGCGGCGAATCGATCCGCCAGACCGTAGCGGATATTGTCGAGGACGTGCGGCTGCGCGGGATAGAGGCCGCGCTGGAGTATACCGAAAGATTCGACGGCGCGAGGCTCACCCCGGAGACCGTCGAGGTCTCGCGCGCCGAGATAGACGACGCTTACACCGCAGCCGGACAGGGTTTCATCGACGCGCTGCGCCGCGCCGCAAACAATATCCGCGCTTACCACGAGAAACAGAAACGCCGGACATGGATCGACTTCCAGCCCGATCGCGCTATGGGGCAATTGATACTGCCTATAGAGCGTGCGGGGATATACGCGCCTGGAGGCAGAGCCGGCTATCCGTCCACCGTGCTGATGAACGCGATACCCGCGAAGATCGCGGGCGTGAGCGAGATCGTCATGGTTACGCCGCCGGGCAGGGACGGTCGCGCGTCTTACTCCGCGTCGCTGGTCGCGGCGGATATCGCCGGGGTCGATAGGATATTTAAACTGGGCGGCGCGCAAGCGGTCGCCGCGCTGGCTTACGGCGCTGATCCGGTTCCCGCCGCGGATAAGATTGTCGGCCCGGGCAACGTGTTCGTGCAGAGCGCGAAACGGATGGTGTTCGGACAGACTGGACTGGACAGCATCGCGGGGCCGAGCGAGATACTGGTGATAGCCGACGATACGGCGCGTCCGGACTGGATCGCCGCCGATCTGCTCGCGCAGGCCGAGCACGATCCCGACGCGGCGGCTATGCTGGCTACCCCGTCGCGCTCCCTCGCGGAGGCTGTCCGCGCGAGTGTGAACGCGCAGTATCGAGGCCGCGCGCGGCAGTCGGTGCTGGATCGTTCGCTGCGCGGCGGCTCCGCCATTATCGTGGTGAGCGATATTGACGAGGCTATCGCGCTGGCGAACCACATCGCGCCGGAGCATCTGGAACTGTGCGCGTCCGATCCTTTCGACCTGCTGGGCAAGGTGAGGAACGCGGGCGCGGTGTTCATCGGCCATTATACGCCGGAGTCAGCTGGAGATTATTACGCGGGACCGAACCACGTCCTGCCCACGAACGGTACCGCGCGGTTCTTCTCGCCGCTGTCCGTGGACGATTTTACGAAGAAAACCAGCGTGCTGCGATTCTCGCGCGAGGCGTTGATGGCTGCGGCTGACGATATAGAGACGCTCGCTCTCGCGGAGGGGCTGGACGCGCACGCTTACGCCGTGACCGTCCGGCGGGGCTGACGCTATGTCTAGGGCTGAAGTGAAACGCGCGACGCGCGAAACCCGCGTTGAGTTATCGCTGAACCTGCATGGCGGGGGCGAGACGCGAATCGCGACTGGGATCGGTTTCTTCGATCACATGCTGGACGCGATGTGCAGGTTCGGCATGCTCGACCTAAACGTTAAGTGTGAAGGCGACTTGAACGTCGATACGCATCACTCCGTCGAAGACGTGGGGCTGTGCCTGGGACAGGCGATTGGCGAGGCTCTCGGGGATAAACGGGGCATACGCCGCTCGGCGCACGCGTTCATCCCGATGGACGAGGCGTTGGCCTTCGCCGCGATAGACATATCCGGCAGGCCGTTCCTGCGCTGGGATTGGGGCGGCGGCGCGGACTCCCCGCCTCTGACCGCCAGCGTCGGCTCCATGCCCGCGCAGTTATTTGAGGAATTCTTCCGCGCCGTGTGCCAGAACGCCGGACTGACATGCCACATGCGCGTAACGGGTCGGAACGCGCATCACATGGTCGAAGCCATGTGCAAGGCGTTCGGGCGCGCGCTGGACGACGCGAAGCGCGTAGACCATCGCCGCCCGGATAGCATCCCATCGACAAAGGGCGTGCTATAATGATTATATATCCAGCCATAGATATACTGGACGGTCGATGCGTGCGGCTGCTGCGGGGACGCGCGGAGGATTCCACCGTGTACGGCGATCCGGCGGAGATGGCTCGACGATGGATCGGCGAGGGCGCGCGGTGGCTGCATCTGGTCGATCTGGACGGAGCGATCAACAGGGAATCGAAGCCTGACAGCAACGAACGGCTCAAGCCGTTCGCGGATATATGCGCGCTGGGCGCGCCTGTGCAATGGGGCGGTGGTATCCGCTCTATGTCCGATATTGACCGCCGCTTTGATTTGGGCGCGGCGCGTGTTATACTGGGGACTGCCGCGCTGACGGATCCCGCGCTGGTTCGCGAGGCTTGCGATCGTTATCCGGGGCGCATAGTGTGCGGCATAGACGCTAAAGCCGGACGCGCGGCTGTTCGCGGCTGGGTCGAGACCTCGCGGACGGACGCGGTCGAACTGGCGCGCGCGATGCGGGACGCAGGCGTTGACTGGGTCGTGTACACCGACATAGCCAGGGACGGCACGCTGTCCGGCGCGAACGCGGACGAAACGGCGCGGCTCGTCGGCTTGGACGGTTTGAACGTGATAGGCTCCGGCGGGGTGGGTACGCTGGACGATATCCGCGCGCTGCGGGATATCGGCTGCAAGGGCGCGGTGGTGGGCAAGGCGCTGTATGAAGGCCGGTTCACACTGCGCGAGGCTATTAACGCGGGAGGATAATTATGAACGACGCGGCGTTTGACAAAGACGCGCTGCTTAGCGCGGTTAAATGGGACGAGCGCGGGCTTGCGCCCGTTATCGCGCGAGAGGCTGCGACCGGCGAGACGCTTATGCTCGCGTATATGAACCGCGAGGCTCTTATTCAAACGCTCGACACGGGACGCGCGGTTTACTGGAGCCGCAGCCGCCGGGAATTATGGGTAAAGGGCGAAACCTCCGGTAACGCGCAGCGCGTGCGCGCGGTATCGCTGGACTGCGACGGCGACGCGCTGTTGATCCATGTCGATCAAACGGGTAACGCGTGCCACACGGGCGAGCGCTCCTGCTTCTATAGGACGCTGCCCCTTCCCGATCCGTCCGGCTCCGTCCCCTCCGGCCCCGCGATACTGGGCGAACTGTTCGAGACGATCCGAGACAGGGACGCGCACCCCGTTCCCGGCAGTTATACCAATTATCTGCTGGAGAAGGGCGTTGAAAAGATATGCAAGAAGGTGGGCGAGGAAGCCAGCGAGACGATCATCGCGTCCGTCAAGGGCGCGCCGGACGAGGTGCGCCGCGAGGCCGCCGACTTGATATACCACCTGTGGACGCTGCTGTACAATCAGGGACTCACGCCGGAGGATATCTACGCGGAGCTTGCTGGGAGGCATAAATGACACGAACAAACGACGCGCCTTGGCTGTCGGTCGAGAACGTCACTAGGCGGTACGGCGATAAGATCGCGTTGGACTCGCTGAGCTTCGATATCCGGGAACGCGGGATAGCCGGGTTCCTGGGTCGCAACGGCGCGGGCAAGAGTACGCTGCTTAGGATACTTATCGGTCAAGATATGCCCACGTCAGGCAGGGTGAGGGTATTCGGGGAGGATCCTTTCGACAACCCTCGCGCTCTGTCGCGGATATGCATGGTTCAGGATCATCCCGACGCGGGGGTATTAAAGAGCGTGTCCGATCTGCTTGCGGTCAGCCGCAAAACGTATCCTAACTGGGACGCGGCCTTCGCGGAGCGGCTGATCAAACGGTTCGATCTGGATACTCGCAAAAAGATCAAGGCGCTCTCGCGCGGCATGCACACATCCCTGGCGCTCACCATCGGTCTTGCTTCTGGTGCGGAATTGACGCTGTTCGACGAGCCTTCGCTGGGGCTGGACGCGGTTATGCGCGAGCGGTTCTACGATATCCTCATCGAAACGCGCGACAAGTCCGACCGCTGTTTCCTCGTCTCCACCCACTTGATCGAGGAGGCCGCGCGCACGCTGGACACGGTGCGGATGATCGAGTCCGGTAAGATGCTGGCGCAGGGTTCCGTCAAGGAGCTTGTCGGCGGCGCGTTCACGATGACCGGGCCTGTCGTCGAGGCTCCCGCTGGCGTTACCGTGCTCAGGCGCGATACGCGCGACGGATTGGTCACGCTGACATGCCGGGGGGAGCGTCCTAATCAGCCTCCGCCCAACGTGACCATCGCGCCCGTATCGCTGCAGAGGCTGTTCGTGTTGCTGACCGAGATCGGCGAGGAGGGTTGACGGGCATGGGCGTATTCGGCGAATTTTTCGGCGCGTTCAATGAAGTCGGCGGTATCCTCGAATACGAGCGCCGCGCGACGCGCAGGGGCGTGTATCTGCTTATAGCGCTGATGGCGTGCATACTCGCGGCGATAATCGTACTCCCTTCGCTGGGGCTGGGCAGCGTGCAATCCTATTCCGGGGTATCGGACTCGGGCATATTCCCCGTGTTCATGGTCGTGGTGATGATGCGCGCGGCGCGCAGGGACACGACGTTCTTGATCGCCAGGCCGATGGCGCGCGGGAGCGTCTGGCTGGGATTGATCGCGCATATGGTTATGCTGTCGATTATACTAGCCGCGCTTCGCGTGGCGTTCGAGTTGATCGGGTACTCGATAGTCCTGCCCCTGACGCGCTCGAAACCGAACGTTTATGGTTTCGCTCCGGAATCGGAATGGGCCGCGCTGGCTCCGTTCACGCCTAACCAATCCTTGCCCATCTTTTGGAGGGGTATAAAGGATATCGTTTCGGCGGGGATACTGGCGTACTGCTACGGATGCCTGCTGTCGCGGTGGAAGAGTTGGACGATCGGGATTAGCATCGGCCTGCCCGTTCTGGGTTTCGTCGTGTTCGTCCTTCCGGTTTTCATCGCGTTCACCGGGGATTTCAAGCGCGTGGTGGACAGCGGCGGGCAAAGCTCTATGGCTACGGCCTCCGCTATGCTGCTGGTCATGAAATGGGTGGATATCATACAGGGGATCATGGACTGGATCGAGAAATACTTTGACTGGCTGTTCTGGGGCGCGGCGGCGCTCGCGGTTCCCGCCAGCTGGCTGACTATGCGCACGGCGCGGCACACGGGCTGATATCCGCGCCGCGCGGTATAACGAAAGGGGATGTTACTCATGAAGGTACTGATGATCAACGGTAGTCCGCGCGCTGAAGGCTGTACGTTCACCGCGCTTAGCGAGGCGGGTAAGACGCTCTCCGAGTCCGGGATCGACTGGGAGATATTCCAGACCGGAACGGAGCCTATCCGCGGTTGCATGGCGTGCGGCGCTTGTTCCAATCTTAACGATCGATGCGTGTTCAACGGCGACGCCGTCAACCGCGCTCTTGAGAAGGCTGAAACCGCCGACGGGTTTATATTCGGCAGTCCGGTGCATTACGCGTCCGCGTCGGGGAGCATGACCTCGTTTATGGATAGGTTCTTTTACGCTGGGCCGGGGTTCGCGGGCAAGCCGGGCGCGGCGGTGGTCTCCTGCCGCAGGGGCGGCGCGGCCTCCGCTTTCGATCAGCTGAACAAGTATCTGACGATCGGCGGCATGCCCGTCGTATCCAGCCAGTATTGGAACAGCGTCCACGGCAATACCCCCGACGAGGTGCGCGAGGATCTGGAAGGGCTGCAGGTCATGCGCGCGCTGGGACGCAATATGGCCTGGCTGCTTAAATGCATCGACGCTGGAAAGAAAACGGGTATCGAGTATCCACGCTCAGAGAAAAGGGTTTGGACCAACTTCATCAGATAACGCCGGAGGGCGAATATCAATATTAACCGTCGTCCGCACGCGTGCAAGGAGTGACCGCGCATGAAAGACTTTGAGTTCTGGACTCCCACTAAGATCGTGTTCGGCAGGGACACGGAGAACCGCGCCGGCGCTCTGCTGCGCGAGCTGGACGCGAAACGCGCGTTCATAGTATACGGAGGCGGGAGCGTCGTCCGCAGTGGATTGATGAGCCGCGTGGAGCGGTCGCTCGCGCAGGCGGGTATCGCTTACGAGTTGTTCGGGGGCGTGAGGCCGAATCCGTATCTGGAATACGCCGAGGAGGGCGCGGCTAAGGCGATAGCGTTCGGCGCCGACGCGGTGCTGGCGGTCGGAGGCGGCAGCGCGATCGATACCGCGAAGGGTATCGCACATAAGGCTGCCAATCCCGGGGTTAGCATGTGGGATATGTGGACGGGCGCTGCGGCGGTCAAGAAGTCGCTGCCCGTAGGCGCGATACTGACGATCCCGGCGGCGGGCAGCGAGATGAGCGATTCAGCCGTATTGACCAACCGCGCGCTGGGTATCAAGCGCGGGTTGAGCTGCGCCGCGAATCGTCCGGCGTTCGCCATCATGAACCCGTCGCTCGCGTCCACGCTGCCTAAAGAGCAGTTGGCTTACGGGATATGCGACATACTCATGCACACGCTTGATCGTTATTTCACGCATACGAAGGGCAACCCTCTGACCGACGCGTTCGCGGAGGCATTGCTGGCGGTAACGATGGACGCGGGGAATAAAGTATACGCCGATCCAAACAATTACGACGCGATGGGGGATCTGATGTGGTGCTCGAGCGTGTCGCATAACGGTTTGACAGGGTTGGGCGCGGTTGTGGACTTCGGTCCGCACAGGCTGGGGCATGAGTTGAGCGCGAAGTACGACGTGCCGCACGGAGCGAGTCTGACCGCCGTATGGCGCGCGTGGGCGGAGTATGTTTGTCCAGAGGAGCCGGCGCGGTTCGCGAGGTTCGCCAGGAAGGTGTTCGGGGTGAGCGAGCCGGATGATGTGGAGGCCGCGAGGCAAGGTATACAGAGGCAGACGGTATATTTCAAGCGGTTGGATATGCCCGTGAAGATAAGCGAGACGATCGCTGGGAAGATAACCTCTGAAGATATAGCGTTTATGGCCGAACAGGCGACAAGGGATGGTCCAATCGCTAATTTTAAGAAGCTGTACTTCGAGGACGCGAAGGCTATTTATATAGCGGCTGATAAGGGTTAGGCGCGGTTATGTTCAGCCAGCATATAGATACGGCTCCAGTATTAGAGGCGTTCGCCAAAGGCGGCGAGTGCCCGTTATGCGCGCTGCGGGATCAGACGGAGGCGGAGTATCTAGAACAGTTCCTAGGCGGTTCCGTGATGGTTCCAGCGGCGCGGGTGTTGGTAAATGAAAAAGGATTCTGCGCGAGGCATTTCGCGCAATTGTACGAGTCCGGCAACCATTTGGGGTTGGCGTTAATGACGCATACGCATCTGAAAGAAAAGATAGCGGGGTTAGAGAAACGCTGGGCGGAGCCGCGCAAGGAGAGGCTGCTGGCTCCGCGCCGGCCGAGGCAGCCGGAAACCGGTATGCAATCATGCGCGCTGTGCGAACGGTTGAACGCGACGATGGATCGTTATGCAAGTACGACTGTGTGGTTGTGGAAGAATGACGATGGGTTTAGAGAGAGGTTTGACGGGTCGTTAGGGTTGTGTGTAGAGCATACGGAGGCGGTATTGGCGGCTTCGCCTGGGAACGCGATGAGGGAGGCCGTGATTAAGCTGGAACTGGAGAATTTGAGACGAGTGGAAAAGGAATTGGAATGGTTTACACTGAAGTTTGATTACAGAAATCAGGATAAGCCGTGGGGGAACGCGAAGGACGCGCTGCCAAGAGCTATATTGAAATTGGCTGGGATAAATCCCAGAGATAAAGGGGAGTAAATATGTCGGATATTAGGGTGACGGATGTTAGGGCAATAGAAACCGCGCCAATGAGGGGCAGCAATCTGATAGTGGTAAGGATCGATACGAATCAGCCAGGGTTGTATGGGTTAGGATGCGCCACGTTCACGCAAAGGCATAAAGCGGTTGTAACAGCGATTGAAGTTTACATGAAGCAGTTGTTGGTAGGCAGGGATGCGACAAATGTGCAGGATAACTTTCAAGTGATGATGAACAGCAGTTACTGGAGGAACGGGCCGGTATTGAATAACGCGATAAGCGGCTGCGATATGGCGTTTTGGGATATACTGGGCAAGGAGTTGGGCGCGCCAGTATGGAAGCTATGGGGTGGGAAGTGCAGGGATGCGGTGTCCGTATACAGGCATGCGGATGGAAGAGATTTCGGGCAGCTGGATGAGAAGATACATTCGTTTCTAGAGCAAGGGTATCAGTATATAAGGTGTCAATTCGGGGGGTATGGTGGGAAAACAAGGTATCTGAATTCGCCAGAGGGGACAAGGGAAGGGACGTACTTCGACGCGTTAAGCTACATGAGAGGCGTGCCGAAGTTGTTCGAGCATGTAAGGGGGACGTTCGGGGAGGAAGTAGAGCTACTGCATGACGTGCACGAGAGGTTGACGCCGGTTGACGCGATGTGGTTAGTAAAGCAATTGGAACAATACAGGTTATTCTTTTTGGAGGATGCGTTATCGCCAGAACAAGGGCATTGGTGGCCAAAGTTGAGGGATGCGGCGGCGGTACCGTTAGCCATGGGGGAATTGTTTAATAATCCGATGGAGTGGATTCCGTTAATAGAGAATAGGTGGATCGATTATATAAGGTGCCATATATCGCAGATAGGGGGGGCAACGCCAGCAAGGGCGCTAGCGGCGCAGTGCGAGTTGTTCGGGGTAAGGACGGCATGGCATGGGCCAGGGGATGTATCGCCAATAGGGCATATGGCAAATGTACATTTGGATTTGACAACGCCGAACTTCGGGATACAAGAGTGGTGCGGAATGGAGCAGGATCCAAGGGTGCAAGAGGTATTCCAAGGGTGCGCGGAGATAAAAGGAGGGATGGCCTGGGCGAACGATAAGCCCGGGTGGGGCATAGAGATTGACGAAAAGGCCGCGGCTAAGTATCCCTGCGACTCGAGCCAGCCGGCATGGCTTTTGTCAAGACTGCCCGATGGAACCAGTGTAAAGGCGTAATCACAACGCAGGAAAATCCTAACAGCGGCACATGGGTCCAGCGGCACGCTGGTCAGGGGGTCAAGGGGGGCTGAAGCCCCCCTGCGGGGGGTGGGGGCGGCCCCCCGCGGGCCCCAAACCACCTAAACAACACCGAACCCCCAACGCGGCCC
>JAIRSO010000036.1 GCA_031255415.1 Oscillospiraceae bacterium | reverse complement strand
ACGAGATACCCCAAGAAAAAGACGCGGGCGGCGGGCATCGCATCGCGTGCCACCTTTATGAATAAACGCGAAGAGCCGCTTTCGACCGCGTCGCTGACCAGAAAGGAAACCTTCTGGGTTATATGGGGCGCGCTGAAAGCGGCTCTGCTCATAGCCGGGATCATGAGCGCGGTGATGATCGGGTTCGTCGCGCTGCTTAGACTGGCCTGGCGGGTGTAGGGGGGAGTCTGCTGTAAGCAAACCGGATCGCCAACGCGCGGACCGGTTAGTTTGTACTACTTCAACTTAAACTTTGAATTGGATGGAATGCATAATGGATACAATCAAACCCAACGAACCCTGCTTTTTCACCCAGCAAGTCTTTCTCATTGGAACCTATAACGAGGACGACAGTCCTCATTTCGCTCCAATTTCGTGGATAAGCTGGACATGCGGCGAACCAGCCTGCCTAGTGATCACTATGGGAGGAAACAAACGCACAAAACGGAATATCAAGCGGACGTCTTTGCTATCGGCTGCGGTTCTTACGCCCGATCTGCTGCCGTTTGCCGAGCGCTGCAACAGCCGCGCCAAGAATGATATGCTCAACTGGAGCGACCGCCCTTCTTTTGAAAGAGGCAAGGCGCTTTGCGTACCGATTATTTCCGGCGCGAAATGGACGTATGAGTGCGAGGTAATTCATACAGTCGAACTGGGAGGAGCGCATACCTATTTTGCCGCGATCAAGCAAATCAACGTCGCGCCGGAGATACAGTCGCTGGACTTTATTGATCTGCGCATAATCAATCCAGTTATTTACGCTCATTATCATTATTTCTCCGTAGGCGAACATCTCGGTGAGATCGGCGATTATTCGAAGGGTAGGTAATTATACATTCATCAGTCGAACCGCCATCTCACTGGCGAGGCGTCAAGCCCTTTTCAATCGACGATAATAATTGATGGAGGCATACTATGCGTACATACGACATCGCGGCTTATATCTGGCCTTCGTATCATCCCGACCCTCGCGCGCGCCAGTTCTGGCCCGCTGGCTTCGGCGAATGGGAAACCGTTATGAAGCATCCACCGTTGTATGATGGTAAGACTCCGCGTCATCCATTATGGGGTTATATTAATGAATCGGATCCGCGCGTGATGGAGATGCAGATAGACGCGGCTGCGGATCACGGCGTTAACGTATTCATCTATGACTGGTATTGGTACGACCGCCGCCCGTTCCTCGAGCGATGCCTGAACGATGGTTTCCTTGGCGCGCGGAACAACGAGCGGATGAGTTTCTATTTGATGTGGGCTAACCACAACGCAAACCTGCTCTGGGATCATCGGCTCGCGCACCAGTCGCCAGAGAACGTCTGGCTGGGCAGCGTGCCGCGCGGCGAGTTTGAGATAATCGGCAGACGCTTGATAGACAAATATTTTAGCCATCCGAGGTATTACCGCATTGACGGCAAGCCCGCGTTCATGATCTACGACCTTGAAACGCTTATGACTGGACTGGGCGGTTTGGAAAACACCCGCGCCGCGCTGGATTGGCTGCGCCGCGAAGTACTGCAGGCTGGTCTTGGAGGGTTGCATCTACAGTACGCGCTGCGCGAACATCCGCGTTATATCCTGAAACTAGAAAGCGGCGAAGTAATCGGATCACAAAAAGAGGTTGTGGAAACGCTCGGGTTCGATTCGCTCACACATTACCAATACTGCCACTTCGCCCGTATGAACCAGAGTTATAACGATGTAATGACCGCTGTTCACGCGCAATGGAACCGCGTTAGCCAGGATTTCACGATTCCATACTACGCGCACGTGTCGATTGGTTGGGATCCGAATCCGCGTTTCCAGTCAATGGCGCTGGATTACGTCACAGGCAACACGCCCGCCGCATTCGAGTCAGCGCTGCGCGCCGCGAAGGAATACACAGACGCGAGAGCTGATAAGCAGCGGCGTTTGATTACGGTAAATAGCTGGAACGAGTGGACGGAGACCAGTTATCTTCAACCGGATACGCTGTTCCAGTATCAGTACCTTGAGGCTGTAAAGAGGGCTTTTCCGCCTTCAACCTGACTGATAGAATAGATCAGATATTCATAACCTCAAGAAGCTGTTTGTTAGAAGCCCTGAAGCGCGTCAACGCACGTCGGCGCGCTTTGCGGGAGGGCATTATGCACGGTAAAAGCCTCGCGCGCAGTGCGATCTTTACGCAGTGTTTACCAATTATGCTCATCAAACTCGTGGTAAGGTTCCCAATATTCTCTTTATGTGCCGCATGTAGGCGGGGAAGGCTTCCTCTGGAGGCGGCAGCGCGGGTTCCCAACGCCTCTCCCACTCGAAAGATAGGAAACCGTCGTAGCCATCCGAGGCCAAGACCTCCGCAATACGTTGCAACGGCAAGTCGCCCTCGCCAGGCAGACAGTTAGCCACGCCTCCATAGAGCCGCCGGACGTCCTTCAGATGCACATGCCGCACACGCCTTGAGATGGTTTTATAGAATGGCTCAAACTTGTCAAAGTAAACGCGGTCGGAGTGCATGACGTCCCACAATACGCCGAACGATGGATCTGGAACCGCGTCCAGCAGCTGCTCAAAGACCTCAATGGTGTTGAACGCGCCGTGTACCTCCACCAGCACGGACACGCCGTTCGCGTGTTTGGACAGCGCTTTCACGCTTTCGGCGAAGTACGCGACAGTCTCGCGCATGGGTTGCGGCTCCAGCTTATCACCGAAAACTCGAATCGCGGGGATGCGCATACGCTTAGCGGTTTCAAGCGCCGCTATGCCTTCCCGCATGGCTTCTTCATGGCGCGCGGGATCGTGCAGGAAGCAGGATGTACCCAGACAGCATAAGGTAAGGTTTGCATCTTTCAGTTGATCCAGCGTGGCACGCGCGTTATCGGGCAGGAATGGCGTTAGTTTCTCGGATCGCAGTTCAGACTGGATACCGCGCACCTCGATCCCGTCGAATCCCATATCCATGGCGTTTGCCACTATATGATCCCACGTCCAGTCCGGACACCCGAGGGTCGAAAAAGATAGCTTCATAATTCAAACCTTCCATATACTTAAAGACAATACGTAATTCGACATACACGAACATAGTCCTTCTTAGTATGCGCGTCAATCCGACTCATTTCTTGCCGACGCACGCCTTCTCAACTTATTGAAAGATACTATCAGCATAAAGGCTAATACTGCAAAGTATTATCACAATACTGCCATAAGTGAACCCACTCGGTACGGATTCATTTGCTGCCGAATCCATGAGCCATTACAATGATACAGTTACTATGTTCTTCTATATTATTATCATATCCCCCCGCACAATCAATCATAGGCGATACTCACCCTAACGCAAAAGGTATCCCCATGCTGAACCGTCTCGAACGCGCCGCCCATCGCGCGCATTAAGTTCTCGCAAATAGTCAATCCCAATTTCTGCCCGGAGCCGTCGATATCCTTTCGGGTATTCTCTATCGAAAGCAGAATCGCGCCCTTTACGTACTCCGCTTTTATCGCTATCGGCTCCAATGGGTTCGCGTGGCTGGCGAGATTGCCAAACGCGTTATCCAGCACCCGCTCAAGCGCCTCGCGGCGGACTCGCAGCCGAACGCCTTCGCGCGCGTCCATCTCCAGCGATACGCTCAACCCTTTTTCGCGGAGCAGTCCGGCGCGTTCGTCCAGATTAACGCGCAGTTCCTCCGCGCTCATCCCGCGCAATTCCTCAGCCGGGATCGGCGCGCCCGTGAAACACGAAAACAACATGTCCGACATCCCTTTGATCCTGTCGGCTTGAGCGGCGCTCTTCTGGGCGAACACGCGCGCCGCGCCGGGCGGATCAAGCCGGAGCAGAACCTCGAGATACCCTCTTAACGCGGTCAAAGGCGTGCGCAGATCGTGCGAGAGCGCCGCCGCCCACGCGTCGCGCTCCTGGCGCTCCCCGTCCGACTCCTTGACCGAGCTTAACAGCGACGCGCGCATCCCGTCCACACTGCGCGCCAGTTCCGCGAGCTCGTCGTCGCCGCTGACCGTGATCGGCCTGTCCGTCTCGCCGCCCGCGATCGCCAGCGTTTCCAACTCCAGCCTCACCAAAGAGCGCACCTTCCGCCTCATCCCCAGCAGCACTACGCACAGAAACAGCGCCGCGCATACCACCAGCAAGGCGCGGCTGAATAGATCGGACGTAGTGTGCTCCGGAAACGTAGACAGCGCGACCTGCGCGTCCCCGTCCGCGAACGACACCGTGTAACTCGCGCCCCGCTCGGCCAGCGCGGGCTGCGCGATGTGCGCGTGAAGCACCGACGAGGTGTACTGCGCGGAATCATACAGCAACGCGCGCGATCTATAGATCGTCAGCAGCATCGGCGGATACCCGCGCACCCACGCGGATAACGCGGCGGAATCCGTCGCGGCGAGTCCGTCCCTCGCGGCGGCGGCGCGCAGATTGTCTATCATCACGGCTTCGCGCGACGTGGTCCACTCCGGGTTCGCGGCGTAAATGTCGCATATGCGATTGGCTATAACGGGCTGCAGCAGAAAATATAACGAACCCGACAGACAGAACGCGCAAGCTATCAGCGCCGCTAGCTGCCGCGACAGCCTCGCCGCTATCCATCTCGCCGCGCCATACGCTCTACTCAACGCGATATCCCTTCCCCCATACGGTTTTCAGTATCGCCGGATGCTTGGGATCGTCCTCCAGCTTGCGGCGCAGATTACCCATGTGCACCATTATCGTCCCGGCGGACGCCAGCAGGTACGGCTCGCGCCACACGGCTTCATACAGCGTCCGCGCGTCGATCGTCTCGCCGCGCCTTTCGGCAAGATACGCCAGCACGCGATACTCTATATCGGTCAGAGTCACCCGCTTGCCCGCGCGCGTGACCTCGCCGCGCGATAAATCCACCCTCACCACGCCGCGCTCGTATACGCCGCGCGACTCCGCGCCTCGGTAACGCCGAAGCAGCGCCTCGACGCGCGCGCTCAACTCCGCCGGTGAAAACGGTTTCGCGAGATAATCGTCGCCGCCCCTGCGCAGTCCCGCCACGCGATCCATCTCCTGCGCCTTGGCGGTCAGGAACATGATCATCACGTCGCTGCGCTCGCGTATGCGCGCGCACACGTCAAACCCGCTCTCGCCGGGCATGCGCACGTCCAGCAGTACCAGGCGCACGCGCTCATCCAGACGCTCCAGCGCCTCGCGCCCGCAAGACGCCTCTCGCACCGCGTAGCCTTCGCTTTCCAGCAGTAGCCTCAATACCTCGCGGATATCGGGATCGTCGTCCACGACGAGTATCTCGGATTCCGCGCCCGCCGCGTTAATCATATCAATCATTATAACAGGAACAAACGCGCGCGTCATTCAGGCGCGCGGACACTTTAGTATTCTTAAGAAACGCGCCGGTGCGCCTCGACGCCAAATCCAAAGAAACCTTAAGAAGCGCCAAAACCTATTGTCAGTCCGTGCCAGGAGTGCTATCGTATCGTCAGGGATCGCGAATAACGGACAAAACGCGGCGATCCCGACGCTCCGCGCGGAAGGAGGATGACGCAATGGGTCGAACGCCGGACAAAAGACGCGCTCGCGCGCAAACCATGACGCTTGCCATAATACTAGCCGCGCTGTGCCTGCTCGCCGGAGCGGCGCCGCTCGCGCACGCGCACACCCGCGACGGCGCAGCCGCGCACACCGGGATCGATCGATGCGAATTCTGCCTAGCCGTGCTGAATATCCACGCGCTGTTGAAATTCCTGCGCCTGGCGCTGTTCGCGGCGGTACTTATGTATATACTATATCCATCGCCGCGACTCGCCGACCGCTTATTCCCGGCGCTCGAAGCCTTTACGCTGGTTTCGCTCAAAGTGCGGCTGAACCCTTGAGCGCGAAACATCTTTGCCGCGCGGGCGCTCAATCCGTTCAATAAACCGCAAAAACGCATTCGGAGGGAACCTTATATATGAAACGCGCTGTTTCACTGTTGATAATGATCGCTCTGTCAATCACCGTCCTTACAGCGGGTCTCGCGCCGGCTTACGCCGCTGGCGAGAAGATCAGCATCGTCACAACAAACTTCCCGCCATACGACTTTGTCCGCCAGATCGCGGGCGACTTGGTAAACCTTAAGATGCTGCTCCCGCCGGGCGCGGAGAGCCACTCGTATGAACCTTCTCCCCGGGATATCATCGATATCCAAAACGCCGACCTGCTGCTCTACGCTGGCGGCGAGAACGACGAATGGGTAAAACGCATCCTAGGCTCGATGGGCGACGCGGCTCCCGAAGCGCTCGCGATGCTGGATATCGTCGACGCGGTCGAGGAAGAGATCGTCGAAGGCATGGAGCACGAACACGAGCACGAGGATGAGCACGCGTTCGATCCGGAGTCGGTGCGGGACAGGCCGATCCGCGACTTCGACGGATCGTGGAAGTCGATACTGCCGCAGGTCGAAAGCGGCGCGCTTGACGAATACGTTCAAAAAAACGCGGACGCGAACGAGCTAGGGTTTGACGAGCAGAAGGCCGCGATAGTCCAGCGTCTGCGCTCTGATTACACTGAGTTCAGCCTATACAACGGGGTGGCTACGCTCAACGGCGTGTCCGCGCTGTACGCGTATGATGGATTCCGCGCGACGGAAACGTCGGCGTGGTACATACTGAAACTCGCGGACGAAACGCCCGGCATGCCCGTATACCTGATGTTCAACGACCACGGCACGGGCAATCCCGACTCCGAGCATTCCCACGACCACGGCGGCGAGAGCCTGCCGCACACCCATTTCAAGTACGGCGACAGCGTCGACGACATAATGGCGGTCGAGGGATGGTCAACGTTCTACATAGCGTCCTACGCGACCGACGCTCAGGTCAAGATGCAGATGCTGGGCCTCACAAAGGATCAGTATGTGGCGCGCGGCCTGGCCTTTGAGGACGACTACCTTATCCAAGACCGCCCGTCCATGGTGGATTGGAACGGCGACTGGCAGTCGATATATCCGTATATAGCGGACGGCTCGCTGGACGCGGTGTGGGAAGATCGCGCGGAAGACGACGATTCCAAGTCGGTATCGGAATATAAGGAAGCCGCGCTGTACTCCTACGATACGGACGTTGACCGACTGCTCATCAAGGGCGACTCTATAACGTTCGTGAAGAAGGACTCCGCCGTTACCGCTCAGTACGAGTACGTTGGAACCGTCCGCGTATTCGAGGGAACATGGTGGGTGCGCTACGCGTTCAAGGCGATAAGCGAGACGGACGGCGCGCCGCTGTACGTATTCTACAGCGACCATCAGATCGAGCCAACCAGCAGCCTGGAACACTTCCATCTGTACATGGGCGACGATTACGACGCGTTAGTCGCCAACTCGACCGTATACCCGACATACTATCCATCGAGCCTGACCGTGGACGAGATCGCCGAAGAGTTGATCGGACACGACCACGGCGGCGACGATCACGACCATGACCATGACCATGATCACGAGGATGAGGCCGCGGAACTGGACGAGCACGTATGGACCTCTCCCAAAAACGCGAAACTAATAGTGGCGCGTTTCGCGGAGGAATTAGCGGCGCTTGATCCGGATAACGCTGCGGCGTACCGCGCGAACGCGGCGGCTTACCTTACCCAATTGGACGAGCTGGACGCGGCGTTCCGCGAGGTCGTGGACGGCGCTGTTCGCAAGACGATCGTGTTCGGCGACAGGTTCCCGTTCCGGTATTTCGCCGACGCGTATGGATTGACATACTCCGCGGCGTTCAGCGGATGCTCGACCGAGACCGAAGCCAGCGCGGCGACCATCAAGTTCCTCATCGACAAGGTGAACGACGAGAATATCCCGGTCGTGTTCAACATCGAGCTATCCAGCGGCAAGATCGCGGATACCATTTGCGAGGCCACCGGGGCGGTCAAACTGCAGTTGCACTCCGCGCACAACGTTACTAAGGATGAATTCGACAAAGGCGTGACATACCTCGATCTGATGCGCAGCAACATAGAGCCGCTGATAAAAGCGCTTCAGTAAGCGCTGATCGGCAAGCGCGCCTTAATGTTTAGGCGCGCTTGCCTCATTCCGTATCGATGTGATATGATCGGCGGAGGGAGGCGTTAACGCGTGAATATGAATAACAATCGCGGACGGATAGCCGCGGCGCTTGCCGCGATATGGATGATATGCGCGGCGGTATCGTCGTCGAGCGCGTTAGCGTCCGAGTCGAGCGGTTCGCCCAAGACAGGCGTCCTGCCCGGCTGGCTTACGCCGGAGGCCGTCGAGGAAGACGAACCGCCCCGGTATGGCAAAACGAACATCAAGGGCGTTAACGTTCGCGCGAAACCGGATCAACGATCCGCTATAACCGTGAAGGCTCCCATCTCCGGCACGGTCGTCGAGATAACCGGAGAGGATACCGATAAGAACGGCGTTGTATGGTACAAGGCTCTGCTGAGCGGGAAGCGCGGGTTCGTGAGATCGGATCTCGTGGACGAGATGACCGAGGAAGAAAACGCGCTGTATATTGAACAGCAGAAACTAGAGCAACAAAAACAAGCGGCGCGCGCGAATACCAAGACAGCCTCCGCGCGGTCGCACGCGTCCTCGTCGCCGTATATCACTCACGCGGCTCCGGGAACCTCAACGCAATCGGGTTCCCCGTATCCGCCAGGCACGACGGTATTCATATCGTCGAACGGCGTATACCACAGCGCCGCAGACTGCGCTTGCGGATACATGGATAACCTAACCACATCCACGTTAGCCTCCGCGCAGGCGCAAGGACTCTCCGCGTGCAACTACTGCTGGTGCCTGGACTGCCTGTTCCCGGACGCGTATTGATCGATAACGCGGCAGGGTTAATCCGGCATATATTCCGGCCTCACCCCTATATCATCGACCAAGCGGTACACCGTCGCGGCGCATAACGGATTCGCCAGCCAGCCGATGACCTCCTCGACCGTGCGGGTTTGGTACGCCATCACTATCCCGTAGCGCACCCCGTCCACCATCCTATTCTTCAGGTTGGAGTCGCACCAGTATAACATATCCTTCATTGGATCATAAGGGTTTGTAATCAACAGCGTATGCGTGCCCCGCGCGCCGTTGTTATATATCGCCATCAGTTGCACTACGTCGCCGGGCCGCACGCCCTCGAGCATCGCGCGCGCGGCTTGTTTGTTTTCGCGCACCGATCGATCCGCGTCGAAATCGTATAACAAAACCTCCGCGAACGGATTGCCCGTGCCCAGCGGCGGGGTCGTCCATGCCGAGCCCTCCACGCGTCCGCTTTTCGCGTCGTTGGGACGTTCGGGCAGATACAGCGTTATACCCGGCGCTTCGGTAAGCTCGTACTTCGCGGACGCGGACGCGAACATTGTCGCCAGGTAATGCTTGCACTGCCCCGGCGAGCTTGACGATCCGGACTTGCGTTCCGCGCCGTCGTCTAGCTGGATCGACGCGATCCACTCCGCGATGAGCGCGTCGCGAGGCGATCCGAACGCGATCTCCCGCGAGACCGTCTCCGTCTTGCCGGATTTGAGCGTGGCCTCTACCTCCAGCGGGATACGTTTAGTTGATATAACGTTATACGGTTCGGGCTGATCATTTTCAGCGCGTCCATTTGGTTCAGCCGATCCCACTGATTCGGGCAGTTCCGGCATGACCAGCGGCAGGGTTAGTTTCGGCCCCGCCACCGTGTATGTTTGATAATTAAACCGCACCGTCCAGTATTCTACGTTAAGGCGTTTCGCGCGCAGTTCCCACGGCTGCCCGGGCGTTAATGCGGCTGGAGCGTTCATCACTATGGCGGCAACCGCCGCAGAGTGGAACGCGAGCGTCAGAATCAACGCTAGAACAATCGCCCTTATCGCTTTTGTATAACGCGCGTTCGCCGCGCCGTATCGATTCACCCCGCCTCTATTCACGATTGACATAACCGAGCGCCCGTCAGGGCGTTATCGCGGAGGCCTTGCCCGCCGCGATATCAGCCTGGCACCGATCGCAGCGGATATCCGAGCAGACCGCGCACAGCCCGTATGGGCACCAGGGCGCGGGCCCGTGCAGCGCGGGATCGTACAAGCCGCCTTCAGGCGCGCAGCTAGCCCATAGACCGCCGTTCTTGCAGTCCGGCCATTCGCATTCGTGAACCAGGTGCAGTTCATACTGACTGGCGATTTTGCTGTTGTATTCGGTTTTGCATACGGCGCAAAGCCGGCCTCTGGCGGGTCTTGGCCCCACAGCCCACATGCCGCTGTCGATCAACACGGGATTTTGATCCTCGTCCAGCGCCACGCCTATCAATTCTATGCCGTCGGGCGGATAATCGCCGTCCTCGACCAGTCCGCTGTTGTGCAGCAGTATCCGCGAATTAACGTGAAGCTCCTCTATCCTGCATCCCGATCCGAACGCGACAGCCATGCCCCCCATCGCGTAATCAATCGTCAGGTTGATATAATCCCCCGTGAACAGCGCTACGCATCCGGTTGAGAACGTATACAGCGCGGTCTTGCCGTTCGCGCGCGTGTATCTTAACGCGGGCTGGCCTTTCAGGTTGCGGGTGTAGGTTATCTTGGTATAATGGCCGCTCGTCTCCTCCGCGACCACCTGTTCGCCGTTCTTATAGATGAATATCGAGCGGTCTCCAGCCATCACCGCGTACACGTCCGCGAAGCCCGCGTCAACCGTGGCCTCCACGTCGTTGAGCGGCGAGCCGTCGGACGGATCGCCCAGCGAACCATCCAGCCGGATCAAGCGCCGGGTCAGAGTCGCGGCAGCCGCCAGCGTGGGATCGGACTCGTCCAGCGGCGAGTCGTTCGGTATAGCCAGCGTGTACCTGCCCGTGCCCAGTCCATCCTCCGCGTTGAGTATGTTGGTGCGATACAGCGCGATGATCTGATCGCCGCCGTCCTCGTCTTCCTCCCCGGAATCGCCCGACAGGTCTTCCATAGCCGCGCTGCCGCCGCCTTCCAGCCACGACGGCGTTTCGCCACCACCCTCCGCGAACGTGTTCATCGCGCCAGCCGTCGCCAGCGTAATCGCCGCCGCGAACAGCGCGGCAAGCGCGCGCCGCGTTCCAGGTCCCGCAAACAACCTCATAAATATTCCTCCAATAATAACAACATCCCGTCCTATTATACCATAAAACGCCGCGCCGCGCAATTCCCCGCAGGAAAACCCGCCCGCGCGTCGAATCCTCTTACCATTAACACACAGCGCGGGCAGACCGCGACGGGGGTGCAACCGCAATGAGTTCGACATTCCGCTTCGGCGCGCAGCTATACACGGTGCGCGACCGATGCCAAACGCCGGAGGATTACCGCGAGACGATGCGGATAATCTCGGCGATCGGGTACAATGGCGTACAGGTATCAGGGCAGAATCCGTCCATCAGCGCAAGATCGATCCGCGCCTCGTGCGACGAGGCCGCGCTCGAGATCGTATGCACGCACGTACCCTTCGACGATCTAAAGGATAACCTCGACAAAATCATCCAGGATCATCGAATCTACGACTGCAAGTACCCGGGGCTGGGCAGCATGCCGATGCGGTATTATGAGGATGGAATATCCAGCCTCAAGCTGTTCGCGCGCACGCTCAACGGTATCGCGGATAAGCTTGCCGAGCGCGGCATGCGGCTTCTGTACCACAACCACGCGCACGAGTTCCAGCGGTTCGACGGGGTGCTGGCGTTCGACGTGCTTCAAGAGGAATGCAACGAGAACGTGCAGTTTGAGATTGACACGTACTGGGTGCAGTGCGGCGGCGGGAATCCGGTGAAGTATCTGCGCGGGCGAAGCGCGGACATAATCCATTTCAAGGATATGCTGGGCACGGCGAGGAACGCGAGCGAGATTTGCACGGTAGGACGTGGGAATCTGGACTGGCCGGAGATCATCAAGGCGTG
>JAIRSO010000018.1 GCA_031255415.1 Oscillospiraceae bacterium | reverse complement strand
TATCCGCCTGCGCGGCCTCGCCATCAGGTTCGGCAGTTACCGTTGGGCTTAACTCCCCCGCCTGGGCGGGGGTATCTTCGGGCGTGAATCTGACAGGCAGAGCGGTCTCGCTGCGTATCGCTTCCAGCCGTCCGACGGAGACCTCGTAGGCCACCTTCTCGACGATCGCGCCGTCGGGCATCTGTTTCTGATACGGCCTTGACTGCAGCCTGCCGTCTATCTGTATCTGATCGCCGATAGACATACGCGACGCGAACCGCGCGTTCCTGCCCCACGCTATGCACGGTATGTAATCGCTTTTCCCATACGCCCTATTGACTGCCAGCATAAGGTCTGCGATCTCGCGCCCGAACGGCGTGGTGCGGTACGCCGGCGGTTTACACAGCGCGCCGGCCAACTGAATCGTATTGGGGTTCTGTTCATCCTGCGGCACGTAGAGCTGCTGCGCGAAGGCTGTTATCAGCAGCCTGCCCGCGCCGTTGATGACCTTGTTGTACGAGCGCGCCTGGCCTTCCAGCCGCAGCGACATACCCACCTTCGGGTTAAGCGGCGTTAGCAGCCGCTCCGACGCCGTCACCGGCAGGTGATCCTGCACGCCCGACAACCGGGGCACAGACAGGGTAAACTGATAGAAGGCCTCCCCGAACAGCTCGTGGCTGAAAACCGGCGCGTTAGCCATGATCCCGGTCAACCGCAGTTGATTCACAATCCGTTCCATCGGTGTCCACCTCTTCGTATCCCGCGTCAGGCTTCCGGGGCCGGAGCGGTTTGGGCTTTGGGATGCTGTGTACCCGCGTGATCGATATACGTATCGCCCGGTAACAGTATTTGCGAAACGGGGATCACTTTATACCCGCTTGAGACATAATAATCGAGTATCGTTGGCAGGGCGTCCATGAGGTACTTGGAATCGTTGTGGAACAGGACGATATTCCCCGGCGCGAGAGCCTTTGTAGCCGCGGCTATCATTGGCTGCGCGCCTAGGTTCTTCCAGTCCAGCGAATCCACATTCCATTGGATTACCTCGTATCCTTCCTGCCTGGCGACCAATATCGTCCGGTCGTTATAATCTCCGTACGGCGGGCGGAACAGTGTCGGGCGTTTTCCGGTGAGAGTCTCGATCCGGTCGGCGACCGCCTTCAGTTCCTGGCGCATTTTATCGTCGGACAGCTGCGGCATATGCGGATGCGTGGCTGAGTGGCTTTCCACCTCGTGCCCGCGCGAAGCGATCTCCCGAACCAATTCGGGATACTTCTCCACCCATATCCCAACGACGAAGAACGTCGTCTTTACGCCGTACTCATCCAGCAGATCCAGCAGCGCCGCCGTATTCGCGTTCCCCCACGCCGCGTCGAAGCTGATAGCGACCACCTTGTCGCTGCGCTCGACGTTATACACGGGCAGTTCGCGTTTACGCGAGGCCGCCATCACATCCCCGCCCGGCGCGGACGCGATATACACCGCGCTTAGTATAACCAGCGTTATCAGCGCGGCGCATCTGCCGCGCAGGCGTTCTTTCCAACCGGGATGTGGGACGGAGTCCCACTTAACCAGTGGCGGAGCCGAGCCCCGCCGCCCATGAAAGACGCTTGCGCCGTCCTCCCGCGTATGCGAACCGTCTCGCATCCCGTTCACCTCCGTTTGGGATATGCGTATGCCTACCCAAGCGGATATAGAACATTCATAGCGCTCGGCCCATCCCAAGCCTCGCGCGCTCTCTCCCCTCGCCTGTCATTACTTCGACGCGCAAAGGAAAACAAAGTTCCAACTGATCGCGTAAACCGATCAAAACCGCGCCGAACCGCTTCCACATCCATCCAAATCGTGGTATAATGCATCGGCTGGCGGCTCGCGCCAGCGGCGTTTCTTAAGTATGCCCAAAAAAATCATTAGTATGGAGGCGGCTGTAATGGCTGGTTACGGCGTAAAGGGACTCTCCCACATCGGCGTTATCGTATCCGATATCGAAAGGTCCGCCGCGTTCTACCAGGATATGCTGGGTTTCGCGGCGTTCAGGCGCGAGACGCTGGACAACGGCACGCGTCTGGCGTTCCTGCGCGCGGGGGGATGCATAGTCGAGCTGATCCAGCGCGCGGACGGTAAGGTTCCATCCGAGGCGGGACCCGTCGATCACATCTGTATGGACGTGACCGGGATAGACGCGTTCGTCGAGTCGCTGCGCGCGAAGAACGTGCGTTTCCTATCGGACAAGGTGAGCGATCTGACGGGCGAGCTAGCCGGATTCCGAAACATATTCCTCGCGGGTCCGGACGGTGAGAAGCTGGAGTTCTTTGAAGGATGACGATCCGCTCCGCCGGGAGCCCGCGATGAACATCCAGGCCGCGCTAGCGGCGCAGCTCAATCTGCCGGAGGCTCGGATATCGTCCGTCGTCGCGCTGATAGACGGCGGGAACACCATCCCGTTCATCGCCAGGTACCGCAAGGAAGCGACCGGGGGCATGGATGACGTAACGCTGCGCGATCTAGACGAGAGGCTCACGCGCCTGCGCGGTTTGGAATCGCGCAAGGCCGAGGTGCTGCGCCTCGTCGGCGAACAGGGGAAGCTCACGCCGGCATTACAGGCGGCGATAGAGTCCGCGCCGACCGCGCAGAGGGTGGAAGATCTATACAGGCCGTACCGCAAGAAGCGCGCCACCCGCGCGTCCAAGGCGCGCGACGCGGGACTTGAGCCTCTTGCCGATATCATTATAACACAAAACGCCGCGCGCGGCGAACCGCTGGATATCGCCGCAGGATATATCAATCCGCAGATGGGTTTCGGCGACGCGGAGTCAGCGCTGCATGGCGCGCTGGATATCATCGCCGAGAACACCGCAGACGACGCTGAACACGCCGCCGTACTGCGCGACTTCACGCGTAGGCGCGGCGGTATCGTGAGCACAGCGGTAGACGCGCGGGATAAGACCGTCTACGAGACGTATTACGATTACTCCGAGCCGATCGGCAGGATACCCAACCATCGCGTACTGGCGGTCAACCGGGGCGAGAAGGAGGGCAAGCTGCGCGTCAAACTCCGGCTTGACTCCGAGATTGCCGTCGGGATACTGGAGCGGCGCGTGATCAAGGGCGGCGGAGCGTATGCCGACCTGATCAAATCCGCGCTGGACGACGGTTACAAGCGGCTGATCGCGCCGTCGCTGGAGCGGGATATCCGCGCCGAACTCACCGAGCGCGCGGAGACCGACGCGATACGAGTATTCGCGAAAAACACGGAGAACCTGCTGCAAGGCCGTCCGGTGCGAGGCGCGCGCGTCGTGGCGATCGATCCCGGGTATCGCACCGGATGCAAAGTCGCCGCGCTGGACGAGCATGGCAAACTGCTCGACTTCACGACGATTTATCCCACCCCGCCGCGATCCGACCTTGAAGGCGCGTTCGCGGCGCTGGAGCGGCTCGCGAAGCGTTATGACATCAACATCATAGCTATCGGCAACGGCACGGGCAGCCGCGAGACGGAGGAGGCTGTCGCGGGGTTCATCGAGCGGTCGGGACTGCCGATACAGTACACTATAGTGAACGAGGCTGGCGCGTCGGTATACTCCGCGTCGAAGCTGGCCAGCGAGGAATACCCCGACCTGGACGTTACGGTTCGCGGCGCGATGAGCCTGGGTCGCCGTCTGCAGGATCCTCTAGCCGAACTGGTGAAGATACCGCCCAAATCGATCGGGGTCGGGCAGTATCAGCACGATCTCAACCAAGGCGCGCTGGAGCGGGCGCTGGCGGACGCGGTGGAGAACGTCGTCAACCGCGTGGGCGTAAACCTTAACACAGCCAGCGCCAGCCTGCTGGGATACGTCGCGGGGATCGGTCCGGCGCTGGCGCGTAACATCGTATCATACCGCGATGAAAACGGCGCGTTCACCAATCGTAAGCAGTTAATGAAGGTACCCAAACTGGGCGAGAAGGCATTCGGGCAATGCGCCGGGTTCCTGCGCATAGAGCGCGGCGATAACCCTCTGGACGCGACCAGCGTCCATCCCGAGAGTTATCCTGCCGCGATAGAGTTGTTAAAGCGCGCGGGCGTAAAACCGGAGGATTTGACGCGAGGGGGGATACCGGACATAGCGCGGCGCGTCGGCGGCTTATCCGAGGTGGCGGCTGATATTGGGATTGGTTTGCCCACGTTAACGGACATAGCGGCAGAGATAGCCAAGCCCGGACGCGATCCGCGAGACGACGCGCCCCCGGTAGTATTCAGCCGCGGCATACGCTCAATAGATGATCTGATCCCGGGCATGGAGTTGACCGGAACGGTGCGCAATGTGGTGGACTTTGGCGCGTTTGTGGACGTGGGTGTGAAGCAGGACGGTTTAGTTCACGTATCGAAGATGTCGAATCGGTATGTCAGGCATCCCGGGGAGGTTGTCTCCGTGGGGGATACCGTAAAGGTATGGGTAAGCGGCGTTGATAAGGAACGCGGGAAGATATCGTTGACGATGGTGGGGGAGATAACACAGCCTCCAACGGTATAGGCGTCTCTTTTGGGAATGCCCGCTCTGCCGCTTCGGGATGAGAACGTTACCGCTGTCGCTTCGGGCTTCTCCCCTAGGAACTCTCCCTCTGTCGCTTCGGGATGAGAACGCCCCCTCTGTCGCTTCGCGACATCTCCCCCTAAGGGGGCGACAAGGGGGCTTGCGTTCCTACTCCGTCACCCTGCCTGATACGGCATAGTAGAAATCAGCCTCCCCTTGTCGCCCTCCTAGGGGGAGATGTCGCGAAGCGACAGAGGGGGCGCTCCTAGGGAAGAAGCCCGAAGCGACAGAGGGGGCGCTCCTAGGGAAGAAGCCCGAAGCGACAGAGGGGCGTTCTTAGAGAAGAAGCCCGAAGCGACAGAGGGGGCGTTCTAATCCCTTACTGCCCCTCCGCCACTGCCGGGAGCACCAATATCTTCTCCGGCGACGCTTGCGCAGGCATACTCCTTGTCGTGGTCGAGTACCAGCCCACCACTTGCATACCCGGCTTGAGTTGATCCATCGTAATCGGCGCTCCGGCCTTATACGGCGTCAGCGGCGTTTCAGCCGATATCCTCCAGTTAACGTCCTCATCCGTCACCAGCCACGTCTGATTCTCCTCGTCCGTCGATACCTCCTTGACGATGGCATACGTCGGCGGCAAACCCTCCGTCGGTAGATTAACAAATATCACCAGCCCGGGCGATTGCGGCGGCATGCTCTGCGCGGATACAGGCTTGGTCACAGCCGCCACAGCCTCCCCCGCCTTAATCGAGTCGATCGCCTTCGCGTCTCCCGTCTGCCCGTCAAGGATGTACGTATCGTCCGACACCGTGACCACGATCGTTACCGTATCGCTGCCCGTCTCCTTGATGGAAACCTTATCCTGCTCGATGCTCTCGGCTACGCCCGTATACACCGATCGCACGGGCGGATTCCGCGCTGCTTCCGGCGACGCTTCAGGCGAAGCCGACGGCTCCGGCGGATTCTCCCCGGTCGTGCATCCCGCCAGCCCAATCAATCCGACAGCCAAAACCAGTACCAACAAAACCATTTTCATAAAACGATCCTTTCCGCGAACCCGCTCGCGCGCGATATCGATTACCATCATGAACCATCCTCAATCATCCGTCGCCGAACATATAACGCGCGGGGTTTATCATCCCGTTCCCCTCGCGCGCTACGCGCCACACAGCGTCGCGCGCCGTCGCGGTCACGTCCAGCGCGGCAGGCTCCCTGCGCTTGATCAACTCGCCGACGGTCAGGCGCTGATCGTCCATCATCGCGGCAAGCAGTTCGCTTTCGTGAACGGTTCCCAGCGGCTTCATGCCGACCGGATCGAGAGCGACCACCATCGTGTACCCTCGCTGAGATATCCTCGCCGGGAGTTTGCTCACCGGGGTATCGGCGCTCGCCGCGAACCATCTCGCCGGAACCACCCTCGCCGCCGCAAACTGCGACGCGCGCCCGCTCAACCCTTTCGCTATCCACGACGTTGACGCGTTCCTCTCGTCCAGCGCGGCGTATACAAGGTACGCCCCGGTCATAAAGAACGTCGGATTGATCCTGCGGTTGACGGCCTCGTATACGCCGACAGCCATCAACCCGGCGCCCAGCGCCGCCCCGAACCAAGAGAACAGCCTCGTCGCGCGCCTCCATCCCAGCGCGCCGGAGGCTATCGCCCGCACCGCGCGCCCTCCGTCCAGCGGCAGCGCGGGCAGCAGGTTGCACAGCATCAGCGCGAGATTACACCTGACGAACAGCGCCACGGCCTCGCCAGGCCATAACCCCGTCTGCGCGCCGAATCCAGCCGCCATAGCCATCAGCAGATTCGACGCGGGACCAGCCAGCGCGACGACAATCTCCTGCCACGGCGCGGCGTGCCCCAACCCGTCAACGCGCGCGATCCCGCCGAACGGCGTTATCTCCATCGACGCGACGCGCATGCCCAGCGCCATCGCGGCAAGAGCGTGCGCGCACTCGTGCAGGCATAACGCCAGCAGCATCACGCGCATCACGGGCCACTGCCCCAACAGTACGCAGCTTACAAGAAGCACCGGAAACGCGGCGTGCATCTTGATATCCACGCCGCCGACGCTGCCCAGGCGCACTGCCTTGCTCAAAAAACTCACGGCTGGCGCTCTGCCATCAGCGGAGCGGGGTTCATGGATCGGCCCTCGCCGCGTATCTCAAAATACAAAGTGCCGCTCGCGCCTATCACGTCCCCGACCGCTATCAAATCGCCCTCCCGCACCGTGCATGAGGCGAGGTTCCCGTATACGGTCTCCATGCCGTCGTCGTGGCGAAGCCTTACGGTGATCTCATTATCCTCCAGATACGTTATCGCGGCGACCTCGCCCGACGCTGCGGCGTATACAGGGTTCTGCGTCTCGGACGCGTACGCGAGATAAGGCTCGCTCTCGTTCCAGCCGTGCGACAGCGCGGCCTGGCTGGGCTGAGAGAACGTCTGCCGCGTCCCGATGTGCCAGAACACCAGCGCCGCCTCGGGCAAAAGATTCTGCACAAACTTCAGACTGCCCAGGCTCTCGTCGAGATCCATCGTCACCCAGTCGCGCAGTTCCGCCGAGACCGTGCGCGCTATCGGCGCGTCAACCGTCTTTATCGCCAGCGCGCACAACAGCACCGCCACGCATACCGCCGTGTTGCGCAGCATCCGCTCGCCAAACCTCAACGGCTTTATGTCCTCGTCGGCGCGGCGGTTCGCGCCGGGTTCGGGCGCGCGGCCTTTGGACGCGCGTTTACCATATTCCCCGGCGGAGTACATCGTAAGCGAGTTGGGCGTTACGCGCGCGGACAGCCGCGTTACGCCGTCCATCGCGGCCGGTTCCTCCCGGCTCTTCGCGGTGAACGTCGTCGCGTAACGCGCGGGCGCCGCTTCGGGCAGCGGTTCGGCCTTCGCGGGCTTCTTCTTATTGTGTTTGACCGATCGGCCTAGTCCCCATGAGAACCGGGGCCTGGCGGCTGGAGCCGGCTGGAACCCCGGCCTTATCGCGGCGGCGCTGACAAACGTATTCGCGCGGCTATCGTTTAGGCGCGCCGTCCGGCTCGTCGTGAACTCGTTGGACATGCGTGATCCCTCCCTCGAATGCTGGATCGTAATCGACTATATGCCCAGGCTCGGCCTGTGATGCGTACCGCGTATATTTGTCCTATACGCGCGCATAAACTGTTCCGGCAGAATACGTAAGGGGGGAGCGCCTGTGCCGGTCATCATCCGCACGGAGCAGGAACTAGCGAATATCCACAGCGGGCAGGAGTATTCGCTAGCCAGCAATATCACGCTGACACGGCCATGGAAAACCGTGGACGCCGACGATATAATCATCCACGGCAACGGCTACGCCGTGCGCGGCCTGACGGAGCCGCTGCTGGGCGGATGCTCCCGCGCGGTCGTAGACCGCCTGACGCTGTCCGTCGCGCTGGATACCGCCAGCCGCTCCGACGCTGGCGGCCACGCCGCGTATACAGGCGGGCTGATTCGCGTAGCCAGCGAGGCGCGCATCGAGGACTGCGTATGCTACGGAAGCGTGCGCGGCTCGAGCGGCTACTTCGCCGGGCTATGCGGGCATCTGGCGGATTCGGTGATGCGCAGATGCCGCAACCACGCAACGATCACCTATGCCTACGATCCCGACAGGACGGGCGCGGCGTGCGGCGGCCTGGTCGCCACCGCCGCAAACTCCACGATCGAGTCCAGCGAGAACGCCGCGGACGCGACGGTCAACGCGTGCGAAGATCTATTCGGCGCGGAACGCGCGGGAGGAGTCGCAGCCGCCGCGACCAACTGCACGCTGATGGGCAACGTCAACCGCGCGGATATCATCGGCAGTACGCGCGCGGGCGGCATATGCGGCACCGTCGGCGTCAGCGAGGCCGGACAGCGCGCGCTTATCGACGGGAATACAAATTACGGCTGCGTGACGGGACAGCGCTGGTTCGTCGGCGGGATAACGGGCGAGGCCGGATCGTCGTGCATGGCTGCCGAGCCAGACATACTGTTCATCGGGAACGTGTGTTATGGGAACGTCAGCGGCGCGGCTCCGTCGGGCGCGCTTACCGGGGAGTTTATCGGCGGCATAGTGGGATTCATATCCCAGTCGCACGCGGCGTTCCATGATAACGCGGTTTACAGCGAAGTAATACAGGGGCTGCGATTCGTGCACCGTATACTGGGCAGCAACCAATCCAGGTATACCTCGCCGCAGTCGCCGTCCGCGCGCGTATCGATGAGCGGCTGCGTCGCGCGCGAAGATATGCTGTTAAGCGGCGATAATCTATTCATCGACGGGCCGAAGGCGATGTACTATAATCGACGCGTAGGCGACGACGATCCGCAGGCGCGCGCCGATGGTTTCCATGGCGAGAGCGTCGATCCTCCGTGCGAAGCGGATGTGCCGGTCAGTTTTGATCCATTCCCCGCGCCGGCTCCGCGCGGGGCTGTTCCTTCATATGTAATAGACAATGCATCCGGCAGGCCGGCTCGATCCGCCGCGTCCGCTCGGCAGCAGCCGACGCGGGAGCCTGCGCCTCAACCCGATCCATCGCAGGCGTGGCCGCCGATGTTCTGGGGCATGCCCGGCTGGCAGGCTCCGGGGTATCCATATTGGCCTCCGGCCTGGAGAGAGGAAGGGGAGTAGGGGTTACTAAAGGGCGCGCCTTATTTGACATCCCACCGTCCATCCGGTATAATACCGCCGCGAAGGACTCACGGCGGAACGGAGGCGCGGCATGCGGACGATGCTCACGGGCGCGGATGTATATCGGGACGGACGGCTGCGCCGCGAGGACGTTATCATCGAGGCGAACCGGATAGCCGAGGTTGGCGCGGCGCTCCCTCGATCCGGGATGGATAACGTTATCGATTGCTCGTGCCTCGTTATATCGCCAGGCTTCGCGGATGCGCACGCGCATCTTAGGGAGCCTGGATTCTCATATAAGGAAACCGTCGCGTCCGGCACGGAGGCTGCCGCGCGCGGAGGATACACGATCGTCGCCGCGATGCCCAACGTCAACCCCGTGCCCGACTCGCTCGATCATCTAATGCAATCGCTGGCAGTTTACGATCGCGGCGCGTCCGTCCGCGTCCGCGCGTTCGGCGCGATCTCGCGCGGCGAGAACGGACAAACCCTCTCCGACATGGAGTCTCTCGCGCCATACGTCGCGGCATACTCCGACGACGGCAAGGGCGTGCAGTCAGGATCGCTGATGCGCGAGGCTATGCTCCGCGCGGGAGCGCTCAATAAACCCATAGCCGCGCACTGCGAGGACGATACCCTGCAAGGCGCGGCAAGCGAGTGGCGGCAGGTCGAGCGCGACTTGCTTCTGGTCAAAGAAACTGGATGCAAGTATCATGTCCAGCACGCGTCATGCCGCGAGACGGTCGATTTGATTCGCCGCGCGAAGTCGGAGGGTCTGCCCGTCACGTGCGAGACCGCGCCGCATTACCTGTGCTTAAACGATGAGGATACGCTGGACGACGGTCGATTCGTGATGAACCCGCCTATACGATCGCGAGAGGATCAGGCCGCGTTGATCGAGGGTCTGCGCGACGGCACGATAGATATGATCGCAACGGATCACGCCCCGCACTCGCCGCTCGAGAAGTCCGGAGGGTTCGCGAGAGCCGCCAGAGGTATAGTCGGACTGGAGACGGCGTTCCCCGCGCTGTATACTAAATTGGTCATGGCTGGATTGATATCGATTGAGCGTCTGCTGTGGACGCTGACCGCCGCGCCGCGCGCTCTGCTGGACGAGCCGGCGGATATACGCGCCGGTTCAACAGCGGATATAACCGTCCTTGATATATCAACGCCTTATACTATAGACTCGAATACATTCGCGTCGAAGGGGCGAAGCACCCCGTTCGACGGCTGGCGGGTGCAAGGCCGCGCCGTGACGACGATATCGCAAGGCCGGATCGTTTGGGACGGGAGGCGCTGAACCGTGCGTCAAGGATTGTATAATGTAATCAGCAACGAATCCGTAGCGCGCGGCGTGTACAGGCTCCGGCTCGAGGGATCGACGCGGGCGCTCGCCCGCGCCGGACAATTCGCCGATATCCGTATAGACGGGGTGTACCTGCGCCGCCCGTTCTCCGTCGCGGATTGGGACGACGAGGGGTTCGTCATACTGTATAAGGTCGTGGGCGAAGGCACGCGCGCGCTGGCTGGCGCGCGACCCGGGCACTCGCTGGACGTGATCCTTGGCCTGGGCAACGGCTTCGACGAGACCATCAGCCGCGCGCCGCTGTTGATCGGCGGCGGAGTGGGCGCGCCTCCATTATACGCGCTGGCTAAACGTTTCATTGGAATCGGCATAAAGCCGGTAGCTCTGCTGGGGTTCGCGTCTCGCTGCGATATCATTCTGGCTGACGAACTGCGCGCGCTGGACTGCCGCGTCATGGTCACGCTGGAGTCCGAAGGCGAACGCGTAACGGATCGCCTCGATGAAGCGTCGGCTGATCGAGATCGATTCTACGCGTGCGGTCCGGAGGGCATGCTCCGCGCGGTGAAGCGCCAGTGCGGACTGCCCGGACAGCTGAGCCTGGAAACGCGCATGGCTTGCGGCGTGGGACTGTGCCGGGGCTGTACATGCATGACTCTGACCGGAGGCAAACGCGTATGCGTCGAAGGCCCCGTGTTCGATAAGGAGGCGCTGGCATGGTAAGCGCGGTGGATCTATCCGCGTCGGTCGGCGCGGTTCGGCTGAAAAACCCGGTCATGCCGGCAAGCGGGACGTTCGGCTTCGGAGCGGACGCGGCGCGGCTGTACGATATAACGAGATTGGGCGGCGCGGTGATGAAGGGCGTGACGAAGGAGCCGCGCTTTGGCAACGATCAGCCCCGCGTGACGGACTGCCCCGCCGGGATGCTCAACGCGGTGGGGCTGGAGAATCCCGGGATAGACAGCGTAATGAAACAGGAACTGCCCGCGCTGGCGCGTATGTATAAAGGGCCGATCATCGCGAACGTCTGCGGCTTCACGGTGGACGAGTACGCCGAGCTTGCCGCGCGATTCGACGAGTCGCAGGACGTCGCCGCGCTGGAGATCAACATCAGCTGTCCGAACGTCAGCCACGGCGGCATGGCGTTCGGCACGGACAGCGTCGCGGCGGCGGCGGTGACTCGAGCCGTCCGGCGCGCGTCCGGCAAACCGATATGGGTCAAGTTAAGCCCGAACGTGACGGACATAACGCGGATCGCGCGGGCGTGCGAGGACGAGGGCGCGGACGCTCTGTGCCTGATCAATACCCTGCTGGGCATGCGCGTAGACCTGCGAACGCGCAGACCCGCGCTGGCCAATACGTTCGGCGGGCTGTCCGGACCGTGCGCGCTGCCCGTCGCTTTGCGCATGGTATGGCAGGTTTACGAGGCGGTGAGGATACCGATCGTCGGCATGGGCGGCGTCTCGTCCGCGCGGGACGCGGTCGAGATGACGCTGGCGGGAGCGTCCGCGGTCGAGATCGGAACGGCGGCTCTGGTCGATCCGTCCGCGCTGATCCGCGTAATCGACGAGCTGCCGCGCGTCATAACTGAGATGGGTTACGCCCGATACGCCGATCTCGTCGGCAAGGCTCACCAAGGGAAGGGTTAATAATTATGCCTGATTCGTCGCCCATCGCGCTGTATCGGCTTTGGCGGTCGAAACGCTTTTCCGACCAGGTGGGGCAGGACGCGATATCGTCGGCTCTGCGCGCGCAGGTGCGCGGCGATACCATCACCCACGCGTATCTCTTTTCCGGGCCTAGGGGAACGGGCAAGACCAGCACGGCGCGGATATTCGCGCGCGCTATGAACTGCCTCCAGCCCGAGGACGGCGAGCCGTGCGGACGCTGCGCCGCGTGCGAGTTTCTGGAAAACAACGAAGGCATCGATATAATCGAGCTGGACGCTGCAAGCAACAACGGCGTGGAAGCTATCCGCAGCCTGAACGAGCGGGTCATCTACGCGCCGAACTTCGTCAAGCGGCGCGTATACATAGTCGACGAGGCGCACATGATCACCCCGCAGGCGTTCAACGCGTTCCTCAAAACCCTGGAGGAACCGCCGCTGCACGCGGTATTCATACTCGCGACGACCGAGCCTAAGAAACTCCCCGAGACCATCCTCTCGCGATGCCAGTGGTACGCGTTCCATAGGATCGAGCCCGGCTTGATAGCCGAGCGTCTGGAGTTGGTCGCGCGCGCGCACGGCATACCCGCGTCGGAAAGCGCGCTGGGGCTGATCGCTCGCGCCGCGGACGGAGGCATGCGCGACGCGCTGTCGCTGCTGGACGTATGCCGATCGATCGGCGGCGAGATCACCGAGGAGACCGTCCGCGCGATGCTGGGCGCCGCCGATCCGCAGACGCTGTTTACATTAGCCGAGGCTTGCGCGGCAAAGGACGCGTCCGCCGCTCTGACACTGGTGAACTCCGCGTTTCTGTCGGGACTTGATCCGCAGGAGTTGGCGTCCGGCATGGCATTGCACATCCGCGCGTTGTTAGTGGCTCAAGCGATAACGGACGGACTGCCGCGCATGCTGGCGGTCACCGCCGACGAAGCGGAGCGTTACCGCGCGCAATCGTCACGGTTCAGAACCGACAACCTACTACGGCTGTTAGACCTGTTTTCGCAGGCGGGGCAGACTAACAAATGGAACGCAGACCCGCGCCTGTCGCTGGAGACCGCCGTACTGCGCGCGTGCGTGCCGGACGACTCGCTTCAATTAGAAGAAATGGCCGCCCGCATCGACGCGCTGGAGCGTATGCTCGCCAGCCAGCCCGCGCCAGCCTCCACGCTTGCAATCCCCGGCGAGGCGCAATCCGTCCAATCCGCTCCGCCCTCTCCGCCAGTATCGCCAGTATCGCCCGCCCTGTCCACCTCGCCCGTATCGCGGAGCGAGACGCCTTCCGATATCGTCGAAACGGTCGCTCCCCCCGTCGATCCAAAAAAATTATGGGTTAAGGTAAACGATATCATCGCGCGATCCAAACCCGGACTGATGGCGCAGTTGCGGCGCGGCGTGTTCACCGGAACGCGGGATGGCGCGGCGCACGTCTCCTTCTCGCCCGACGCGATCCATCAGGCCGATTATATCAGAAACAATCCGGCGAATATCCAGGCCGTAGAGGACGCTATAGAACAGGCGTTCGGATCGCGCATGCGATTGTCGATCGACGCGGACCCCGGCGCTCCCGCTCCCGCGCCTAAACCGGATATCCATCAACAAGCGTTTGACTTGTTTTCCCGTGAAAAAGTGGAAGTTGTGGAAAACGACGCGCCATTTTAAGCGTAACCGTTAATGGAGCGCAACGCAACCGCGCCCGCGCGCGTTTTTGTTCCCGTTATTTTGCCTCAAATCGTTTTCGCTATGACGGATTCGCGGCTTCTGATTCGTTATATCCTTGTCAAGTACATTTAATGGCTCGCATGCGAGGGGAAGTTGACATGAGTCTTAGAAATAGCGCAACGCTGAACCGTACCCGAATCGCGCTCGTTCTGGCGCTGGCAATGGCAGCGTCGGGATTCCTGGGCATGCTGTGCGGCGCGCCCGCGATGACCGGCTCCGCGCGCGCCGGAGAGAACATCGACCCGATCTCAGCCAGCATCGAGATACAGCCGGTCACGCTGAGCGGGCCGCAGACCGTGCGCGTCAGCCTCCAGATAATCAACGTCGGCGACGACGACCTGCCCGGCTCGCTGGTGCTGCTCGATCCGGCGGGCACGCGCGTGCCCAGCTTCGGCTCGGGCGGATCGCTGCAGGTGCGCATGGGCCAGCAGTTCTCTTGGAGCGGCGAGTGGGCCGTAACGAAGGAACAGCTCGAGGCCGGCGCGATCACGTACAAGCTGCAGTATCCGCGAATCATCGACGGCGCGGCGCAGAACATAACCAAAAACATCAGCGCGCGCTTCACATACAACAAGCCCGTCAACCATAAGCTGAACGTCCAGCGCTCGTACACCCCCGCCAACCCGGAGGAAGGCCAGACCGTCACGATGGAATACTCGTTCGAGAACACGGGCGACGTAAACCTGCTGGATCTATACATAATGGATAAAGGCCTGGGCATCGTCAAGAAAGAGGATCTGCTGGTCGAGAGCCTCTCGGTGGGCGCGAGCGTCACGAAGTCGTGGACGTTCAAGATGGGAGCCGCCACCGTATCGTCTCAGCCCACGATCTATTATACACCGGAGGGGCTGGGCAAGTCCGTATCCGGCACGGTGCCTAAGGTTATCGAGATCATCCCTGTCAAGATTGATATCACCGCCGCGCTTACCGCGTCCAAGGACGTTATCAACCGGGGCGAGTCGGTCAGCCTGGTCTGCGAGATCAAGAACGCGGGCAGCGTATCCTATAAAGATATAACGATAAGCGACGCGACGCTGGGCGTTATCGCGCAGAACATCAGCCTGGGCGCGAAGAAGACGTACAAGGAAACCAAATCCGTCAAGGTATCCGCGCCCACCTCGTACCGATTCGACATAACCGGATCGGACGCGAACGGCAACCCGCTCTCGCTATCGTCCAACGAGATCACGGTTCAAACCCGCGAGGACGCTAAACCCGTGAGCCTATCGATATCGATAGAGTCCGACCGCGACGTGATATACACTGATCCGGCGACGGCGGTATTCATCATCACCGTGCGCAACACGGGCGAAGAGATCACCAACGATATCGTGGTATCCGCCGAGGGCAAGAACATATACACGATTCCGCAGCTGAAGCCGGGCGAACAGGACGTCCGCGCGAAGGAGTTCACGCTGTTCCTGGGCGGGACGTTCCAGTTTACGGCGACGGCGAAGAACAGCCTGGGCGAATCCGACGCGTTCAAGTCGAACGAATCGCGGATCGTGTACCAGCCGCCCAAGCCTACCCCCAGCCCGACCCCGACCATAACGCCCTCCCCGACGCCCGCGCCTACCGCGACTGCGCAGGAAGCGCCGCCGATGACCGACACGCAGGATCCCAGCCCGTTTGGATCGATTCTGCTGTGGGTGCTGGGCGGACTGTTCGTGGCGATACTGGCGGGCGCTGGAGCGATGTTTATTCTGGATCGAGGGCACGCGCCCGCGCCGCGTACATCGGGCGGCTCTCGAACGCCCGCGGCGGTCGACGTAATCGATCATCTGGATCGCACGCCCAGGCGCGATTACAGCCGCGCGGCTAGGAACGCCGCGAAGAATACGATGAGGGCGGGGCTGCCGGTATTATCGATGGCGTTGGGCAAGCGGCGCGCGAACACCGCCGCGCAGACCGTGGACGCTGACGGCGGGCAATTCGCGCCGCCGGTTCAGTCCGACTACGCGAACATCGACGACGATGAATTCATAGAGCCTGAGATCGACTCGCTGAACGGCGGCGGGTTTGGCGAAAGATATCTAGAGCCGGAGGACACGCATCGCATAGACGCGGCGGAGATCGCGCGCGCGTCGGAGCGGTACGCGCCGCCGAGAAATACCGATCCGGAGCCTGAACCGGAGCCGATAGAATTAAAGCCCGCCGTGCCCGACGCGGAGCCGGATCCCGAGGCTGGCGGAGCGGGGCAGTACAGGTTAACCCGCCGCGCCGGAACGCTGAGGCCTAAGGCGGAGAAACCGATATCGGTGGAGTCCGAGGATCCCGCGAGCTTCGCTAAGAAACAGCGCGCGCGAAGGAGCCGGGAGATTAATACGGCGCAGTTCTACGAAGAGGATTAACGGCACTGGTTCTGGAACGCCCCCCTTGCCGCTAAGCGGCGTCTCCCCCTAGAGAGGCGACAAGGGGGTCGCGTTTCTACTCGTTGGTTCTTGAACAGCCCCCTCTATCGCTAAGCGATAGAGGGGGCGCGCTTTATGGAACCTCACCCACCCATCAATCCCGTCACTCTTTAACCGCCCGGGTCACCCAATACGCCGGTATCCCCTCCGCGATAGAATCCGGATCGTTATTTGTATCCTCATATACGTCCGTGAGCCGGAATCCCGCCTTCAACTGCCCGCCGATCTGCTCCTCCAGCGTGTGGCTGAATTGGTATGCCTCGCCCTTGTCCTTCTCCCATTGATCGGGATTCTTCACCGGGTTGAACGGAAAACGGTTGCTCACCACCCGAGGACGCGCGCTTTCATCGTCGAACAGGAAATTATACCCGTTGTCCATACCGGCTAGCAGAATCCCGCCATGCCTTAACACGCGAAAACACTCGTTCCAGACGTGGTATACGTCCTCGATATAACAGTTGGATACCGGGTGGAATATGATATCGAACGAATCGTCGTCGAAGGGCAGACGCTCCGTCATGTCCGCGCGGATGATACGTATGTCGTATCCCTCCCGCGCGGATACATACCGCTCGCGATCCAATTGCCTCTGCGAATAGTCCATCACCGCGCAGTCCGATCCCAGCGCCGCGAATATCGGCGCTTGCTGCCCGCCCCCGCACGCCAGCCCCAGTATCTTTACCCTGTCCAGACGTTCGTTCTTAATGTACGGCTTGAACCAAATATGCGGCACGGGCCTGTTCGGCGACAGCAATACATCCCACTTGCCCGCCCTTGCCGCCTGATAGGTCTCGTGCGTCACAGGCTCGGACCACTCCCAGCCGGAATCAGCCCAGCGATCGATCGCCTCCGCGTTGACGTCGGTATACTTCATCGCGTCGTCCTCCCGTATGGCCGGATCGGTTCGGGCGGCGTATCGTACTCGCCCAGCGCCAGCGCCGCCCAAAGTACGTCACGCCACAACCCTTGTTTGTATCCCATCCTCTCGAACACGCACAATCGCTTGAACCCCAGCCGCTCATGGAACGCCTCGCTTTGCGGATTGGGCGATGTTATCACCGCGTACAGCGTCTTTACGCCCATGGTTTTCAGCGCGCCGATTATCCTTCTAACCAGCGCGCCCCCGACTCCCCTGCCCCGCGAATCCTCGCGCACGTATATCGACAGCTCCGCCGACCATTGATACGCGTCGCGGCTGCGCACGCGTCCGGCGTACGCGTAGCCGATCACGCCCGTACCGTCCTCCGCGGTAAAGTACGGGTAATCCGCCGATACCGCGCGGATGCGCGAGGCCATCTCCTGGACAGTGGGAACCTCGGTCTCGAACGTGACCGCGCCGTCAAGCACGTGCGGCGCGTATATATCAAGGATCGAGGCCGCGTCGGACTCCGCCGCGTCCCGGATCGAGAAGCTGATCGTCTCTTGTCCTGCCATAGCGCCATTTTAACAGACAGGAACCGGCTTGGCAACACCCGCACAACGGACGCGCGGCAACATACACTTAGACCAGGTCCTTATGTCGCCGTTATCGAACGCGCGACGCCGCCGCGGTCCGCGGTCGAGTCTTCGAAGGGCTGAAGGAGGAAGTGTGGTATGCCGTTAAAAGACGGTTGTCACTTTGACGGAACGGTGCTGGGTTCGTTCATGCCATGGTATCCGCATGACGGCAACCTGTACAGTTATCAGGTAGCGCTGAATAACTGGACTATGCAGGCGCTGGCCATCATAGCGGCCGCCGGTCACGGCTGTCACAACCCACTGCACTGCGGCAAAGCCTGCGGTTGCAATCCCGAGGGGTGCGGCCACGGTTATCCGCCGTATCCGGGCTTCGGTTATTATCCCGGCCTGCCCTCATGGGGCGCGGGATATGGCTGGAACGCTCCGGGCAGCGGCGGGCCGATCGGTTATCAACCCACTTCGTGCGACTGCGCCGCCTCCGGCTGCGCCGTTCCCCGCCAAGGTTCTTCAAGGCCATTGGAACCGTGGTTCCCGCCCTCGTCATGCGCGTGCTGATGCGGCCTACAGCGGGTACACAGAGAAACGTTTAAGGAAAACCCTCCTGCTTGCGCCCCCGCGTTGTAGCTTGCGCGGGGGCGACTCTTTTTTGAGGGCGCAACGATGCCCGCCCGTCGCGCGCGAATAAAATTTTATACCGTAAGGCATACTGACACGGGCGCGGGATCGCGCCGTCCAGCGTTATATTACGCGGGGGCGGCGCGCCCCAAATAACAAGCGAGGACGGTATATGATGAAAACCCTCGACTCCACGAAACTGAAGATCATCGCCTGCGCGCTCATGTTCGGCGATCACGTCCACCAGATGTTCTACCACGCCGGCGCGCCCGTCTGGCTGACATGGCTGGGGCGGCTCGTGTTCCCATTGTTCCTGTTCACGTCGGCGGAGGCGTTCCACTATACGCGCAATCGAGGCGGGTACATACTGCGCCTTGGCATAGCGTCCGTCGCTATGTCCGTTGGATTCTCCATACTGTCGTCCGCGCTGCCCAATCCCAACGTGGTTCTGATGAACAACGCGTTCGCGACTTTCTTCGTCGCCGCGCTGTACATGCTGTTCGCGGACAGGCTGATAAGCGGGATAAAGGACGGCGACGCTTGGAAGATCGCCTCGTCCGCGCTGATGTGTTTTATACCGATTGTATCCGCCGTGCCGCTGCTGTTCCTCAATCAACTGACGGAGGCCGCCGTATCCGCCGGACTGCCCGCGTCGCTGCCCGCGCGCGCCGCGCTGGCGATACCCAGCGTGCTCACGGTCGAGGGCGGTTACACGATGATACTGATCGGCTTGGCGTTCTATCTGCTGCGAGAAAGGCGCTGGGCGCAGGTTGCGGTGCTGGCTGCGTTCTCGATCGCGCAGTTTATCATGGATAGGGGCGCAAGCCCGCAGTGGATGATGGTGTTCGCCGCGATACCCATCCTCATGTACAACGGCCGCAAGGGCAGGGGCATGAAGACGTTCTTCTACGTCTTCTATCCCGCGCACATCGCGGGGTTATACGCGCTCAGCACGCTGCTGATAAAATAACCCAGCGCAAAGAAAACAGTTTTTCTCTTGCGCTTGCGCCAGAATTATTGTACAATAGCCATTAAATCGTCCCGAACAGTTTTTCCCAGATTCGCGATAGGTTTCGTATCCCGCTGACGCGGGCGGTGGAGACGGACAGGAAGTCCGTCGGCGGAACAGGCCTGGCGAGAGGCCGTAAGGGCGCGGACGCGGGTAAGATGGACGGGCCGGTGGAAATTCGACCGAAAGAGGGTGAACGCTATGAAGATATCCACTAAAGGCCGATACGCGCTGCGCACGATGATTGATTTGGCGCGGCACTCACAGACAGCTGAATGGATCCCGCTGCGGGACATCTCGCATCGTGAGGATATTTCAACGAAGTACCTTGAGCAAATAGTGCAGCACCTGGGCGCCGCTGGCTTGGTTCGCAGCCTGCGCGGCCCGTCCGGCGGATACCGGCTCTCTCGCCCTGCAGAAAGCTACACGGCGGGGGAGATACTGCGCACTATCGAAGGTTCGCTCTCGCCGGTGGCGTGCCTGGAGTATACTCCCAACCCGTGCCCGCGCAACTCGCATTGCTCGACGCTACGGTTCTACGCGGGGTTGAAGAAGGTCATTTACGATTATGTGGATTCCATTACTCTGCAAGATCTCGCCAACGACCGCGAGGAGGACGAGGAGGCCGTCTATTATATCTAACCTCCGGCGGGGTATATCTTCTCTCTTACGGGGTATATCTTCCCTCCGGCGGGGTTTATCTTCTCTCTTACGGGGTATATCTCCCCTCCGGCGGGGTTTATCTTCTCCCTGACGGGGTATAACTCCCCCGCGCTCCGGCAAAAATATTTTACGCCCGCCCTATTGCATGGACGGGCGTAATAGTATATACTATTAATAGTCAAAGATAGTCAAAGAGGTGGCGCTACGAACCCGCTTTGCGGTTCGCGGCGCGAAACCGAAGGAGCGCATGATGCCGATTAAGGATTATTATAAAATACTGGGCGTTGACAAGAACGCCGATCAGGCCGCGATAAAGTCGCGCTTTCGCAAGCTGGCGAAAGAATTGCACCCGGACGTTAACCCGGGCGATAAGGAATCGGAAAAGAAGTTCACGGAGGTATCCGAGGCCTACGACGTGCTGGGCAGCGCCGATAACCGCAAGAAGTACGACGCGCTGGTGGAGCAGCAGCGCGCCGGGAGGTTCCACGCGCCCGGAGGCGGGCAGTACGCGTACTCGTCCGGCATGGGCGACGACGGCATAGACTGGGACGCTATCCTTAGCACGATGTTCGGCTGGGAGGGCGGATCGTACTCCGCCGCGGGCGGTGGCAAGGGAGGCTCCGGCGGATATGATTTCGAGGGATTCAGGGGATTTAACGATATAGGCGGCGTGTTCGGCGGGGACTCGCGCTACAACAGCCCGCTCGATATAGAGAACACCATCCAAGTGCCGCTGAAGGACGCGTTCATCGGCGCTGAAAAGACGATCCGCGTGGCCGGAAAGGATCAGGTGAGGTTCAAGGTTCCGGCGGGCATACAGCCCGGGGAGCGGATCCGTCTGGACGGATTGGGCAAAGAGGACGGCAGCGGCCGCAGGGGCGATCGTCTGCTTAAGATTGAGTTGACCGCCGAGACGGGATTATCCCTGGAAGGTATCGACATTCGCGCCGAGCGCGAGATCTCGCCGTGGGACGCGGCGCTGGGCACGACCGTACCGTTATCGCCGCTGGATAAAGAGATAAAGGTTAAGGTGAAGCCCGGCACGCGCGGCGGCACGGTGCTTCGGGTTCGCGGGCAAGGATACCGCGACAGGGACGGGCGCAGGGGCGATCTGCTGGTGAGGCTCTCGATACAAAACCCGCAGGTACTGCCCGAGGCGGTGCGCAAGGCTTACGAGTCCGCGCGCGGCGAATAATAATTAAGGAGTGTATATATATGGATCTGAATCAATTTACGCAGAAGGCTCAACAAGCGATAGGCGAGGCGCAGGAGACGGCTATCGCGCGTTCGCATCAGCAATTGGACGGCGAGCACCTACACCTGGCGTTGGTCGAACAGCCGGAGGGATTGATCCCGCGCCTGCTGGGGCTGATGGGCGTTGATACGGGAGTGGTACGCGGCGCGCTGGAGGACTCGCTCAAGCAGACCCCGTCCGTGCAGGGCGGCAGCCAGCTTTACCCCAGCCGCAGGTTTATGGAACTGCTGGTCGCGGCGCAGGAGGAGGCGAGGCGGTTCCGCGACGAGTATACGGGCGCGGAGCATCTGTACCTGGCGCTGCTGGGCGAGCGCGGGACTCCGTCCGCGCGATTGTTCGCCGCGCAGGGTATCACGCGCGACAGGTTCTTGACCGCGCTGTCAAACGTGCGTTCAGGCCAGCGCGTCACCAGCCAAAACCCGGAGACGACTTACGAGGCGCTCAAGAAATACGGCGACGATCTGGTTGAGAGGGCGCGCGCCGGCAAGATGGATCCGATCATCGGACGCGACGAGGAGATTCGCCGCGCCATACACATACTCTGCCGCAAGACGAAGAATAATCCCGTCTTGATCGGCGAGCCGGGCGTGGGCAAGACCGCGGTCGTGGAGGGGCTGGCACAGCGCATACTCAAGGGCGACGTGCCCGAGAACCTTCGCGATAAAACGGTATGGTCGCTGGACATGGGCGCGCTGATAGCCGGGGCAAAGTACCGGGGCGAGTTCGAGGAGAGGCTCAAGGCGGTGCTGGGCGAGGTGAGCGAGTCCGACGGTCGCGTCATACTATTCATCGACGAGCTTCATAACATAGTGGGCGCGGGCAAGTCGGATGGCGCGATGGACGCGGGCAACCTGCTCAAGCCGATGCTCGCGCGCGGCGAACTGCACTGCATCGGCGCGACTACGCTGGACGAATACCGTAAGCACGTCGAGAAGGACGCGGCGCTGGCGCGCAGGTTCCAGCCCGTGCTGGTAGACGAGCCGACGGTCGAGGAAGCCGTGTCGATACTGCGCGGACTGAAGGAGAAGTATGAACTGCACCACAGCGTGCGCATCACGGACGCGGCGCTGATAGCGTGCGTCACGCTGTCGCACAGGTATATATCCGACAGGTTCCTGCCCGATAAAGCAATAGACCTGATGGACGAGGCCGCCGCGATACTGCGCACCGAGATCAACAGCAAGCCCACCGCGCTGGACGCGGTCGATAGGCGGATACTCCAGATGGAGATAGAACGCGAGGCGCTGCGCCGCGAGAGCGATCCGAGGAGCCTGGCGAGGCTGGAGTCGCTGGAATCCGAACTGGCGGGTCTGCGCGAACAATCCGACTCGATGAACGCGCAGTGGCAGGCCGAGAAACAGGACATCGAAAAGACGCGGTCATTGCGCGAGAGGATCGAGCAGGCGCGCCTCGAACTGGACGAAGCGAAGCGCAGGTATGATTACACGCGTTCCGCCGAACTGGAGTACGGCGAGATCCCGCAATTGGAGGCGCGTCTGGAAACGCTCAAGAGCCGCAACGACGATCGATCCGGCGATGGCGGCGCGCTGCTGCGCGAGGTGGTCACGGAGCGCGAGATAGCGCGGATCGTATCGCAGTGGACGGGCGTGCCCGTCGCGAAGCTGGTCGAGAGCGAGCGCGAGAAACTGCTTCAACTGCCGTCGCAGCTGCACAAGCGCGTCGTGGGTCAAGACGAGGCTGTGGACGCGGTCGCGGACGCGATACTGCGCGCGAGAGCCGGTATGTCCGATCCCAACAGGCCGATAGGATCGTTCCTGTTCCTGGGTCCGACCGGGGTGGGCAAGACCGAGCTAGCCAAAGCCCTCGCGGAGGCTATGTTCGACAGCGATCAAGCGATCGTCAGGATCGACATGAGCGAGTATCAGGAGAAGCACACGGTATCGAGGCTGGTCGGCGCGCCTCCGGGGTACGTCGGGTATGACGAGGGCGGGCAGCTTACCGAGGCGGTTCGGCGCAAGCCGTACTCCATCGCGCTGTTCGACGAGATAGAGAAGGGGCATCCGGACGTATTCAATCTGCTGCTGCAGCTGTTGGACGACGGCAGGCTTACCGACAGCCAAGGCCGGACGGTCAACTTCAAGAACACGATAGTCATCATGACCAGCAACATAGCCAGCCCGCTGCTGCTTGATGGCATCAACGAGCGCGGCGAGATACGCGAGAGCGTGCGCGAACAGGTGATGAAGGCTTTGCGCGGCTCGTTCAAGCCGGAGTTTTTGAACCGCATGGACGAGACGGTATTGTTTAAACCATTGGCGAAGCATGAGATAACGCGCATCGTCGGGCTGATACTGGATAAGACGGCGGAGCGGCTGGCGCAGCAGGGCGTGACGCTGGCGGTCGAGGACGGCGCGAAGGCGTTCATAGCGGATAAGTCGTACTCGCCGCAGTATGGAGCGCGGCCTGTGCGCCGGTTCATACAGCGTGAGATCGAAACGGAGATCGCGCGCAAGGTGATGCGTTCCGAGTTGAAGGAGGGCGACACATTAACGCTGACGGCGGCGAACGGCGCGCTGGAGATGCTGACGGGGCGATGATCGACGAGTTATTGAAGGATCGGGACAGACTCCCGGTCCTTTTTCGTTTGTCCAAAGTCTAGCGGCTGGGATTGTGTATGGACCATCGGTTTGTTTGAAATTATCCACGAATTCACCGTGATCAACCGTCCACAGCGTGGGGAAACGCGTTTTAAGCTGTTGATAACCGGCGAAAATCCAGCATGCCGAAGCCCGAAACTGTGGATAACTCTGTGGACAATGTGGATAAGGGGGCATAACAGACCGCGGGTAGGCGTATGCTTGTACGTTTCGGGAGTGCGGGTGGTTATGGGTTGGGTGGGAAGCGTCCCACGAGAATGGCGTCGCTGGTGGAAGAGCGCCCTACCGCCGCTGCGGGTGGCTCTCCCGGGATACGCTCCCTCTGGGGGATAATACGCCCCCTCTGTCGCTTCAAGCAACTCTCCCGGGGTACGCTCTCTCTGGGGGATAACACGCCCCCTCTGTCGCTTCAAGCGACTCTCCCGGGATACGCTCTCTCTGGGGGATAATACGCCCACTCTGTCGCTTCAAGCGGCTCTCCCGGGGTACGCTCTCTCTGGGGGATAATACGCCCACTCTGTCGCTTCAAGCGACTCTCCCGGGAATACCACCCGAAACGACGGACGATCCACTCTTCCCCACACAAACAACCGCCGCGCCTTTCGGCGCGGCGGCTATCAATTCATATCCCAACCCTTGCCGTCAATCGATCGTATAGGGCAACAGCGCGACCACCCGCGCGCGCTTGATCGATTCGCTCAACTGACGCTGATGCTTCGCGCAGTTGCCGCTCATGCGCCGGGGCAGAATCTTCCCGCGCTCGTTGGTGAAACGGCGCAAACGGTTGACGTCCTTATAATCGATGAACTCAATCTTATCCACGCAAAAACTGCACACCTTGCGGCGCGGCCTACGCCCGCGCGGGCGGCGGCCATCCCTGCGTTCTCCGCGTTCCTCAGCCATGGGAAACTCCTCCTATTTATAAAGGTAAGTTGATGTTAACGCCAACGGCGGACGGATCAGAACGGCAGTTCGTCCTCGTCTACCTCGCTGAACCCGGAATATCCAGGCTGCGCGGCTGGTTTGGGCGGCTCGGCTGCGCGCGGCGGCGTTTGTCCGTAATAACCCCCGCCGCTCTGCGCCGGAGTCTGAGCGGCGGGATACGTCCCGTCCGCCGACTGCGCCGGCTGTCCGCTGGGCAGGAATTCCAGATCGTCCACCGCGACCTCGGCGGTCGTGCGCCGCTGTCCGTCCTGACCCTCGAACGTGTTCAGCGTCAGCGTGCCGACGATGCTGACCTTGCGCCCCTTCTGAAGATAACGCTGCGCGATCTCGGCAAGCTTGCTGAAGCATATGCAGTTGAAGAAATCCACATCCGGCTGTCCGTCCAGTTTGCGGCGGCGCTGTACCGCCAGTCCGAAACGGCATACCTGGTTGCCAGACTGCGACGTTCTCGTTTCCGGATCGCGGGTGAGGTTGCCTATCAGAAATATTTTATTCATGGCGTGCGCCTCAATCAATCTGTCAGTTGGCTGGTACCGCCATCCGGCTGATTATTGCGCCGGATCGGCGGGAACTTCGGCGGGAGCGGCGGCCTCGGCTGGTTCCGACGGCGCGGACTCGGGCTGAGGAGCTGCGGTTTCGGATTGCGCCGGAGCGGACTCTGGCTCTTGCGCGGCGGGCTCGGCCTGCGGCGCGGCTGGCGCGGGTTCGGCGGTCTCGGCTAGCGCTGGCGTTTCGCTCGCCGGCGCGGCCTCGGTCGTCGACGCTGGAGCGGCTGCGGCTGGCGCTGCCTGCCCGAACGGAACGGCGACTGGGCGAACCTGCACCGGACGCGGCTTCACGCCGCTGCGCTTCTCCTCGATCTTGACGATCATCGATCGGATGACCATCTCGGAGATGCGCAGGTTCCGCTCGATCTCCCGCGGCACGCTCGCGTCCGCGCGGAAATTGACCAGCACGTAATAACCCTCGTTCTTGAAGTCGATCGGGTACGCCAGGCGGCGCTTGCCCCACTCGTCCGCCTTGTCGATCTGCGCGCCGTTGTCGACGAGCAGCTTCGCGAAGCGGTCAATCAACTCCTTGCGCGCGTCGCCCTCCAGCGATGGGTCTAGGATGTACATCAGTTCATACTTGTTCAATACGTTCCGCCTCCTTACGGCCATAAGGCTCCGCGTCTAAGCGGAGCAAGGTTTCACGGCGCGCGGACAGCGTCCCGCCGCACCGCTATGCCAGTATACCAGCATCCGCCCGGATTTACAAGCGCGTTTCTTATTTTTAACTGCGCGTACCCATATCCGCCCGGGCGCGTATCTGTTTGGTGGGGAAAAGCACTCGGGCTGGCGTTTCGCGTAGCTTATCATAGGTTGCGAAAAGGAGGCCTTGACGCATGACACCGACAAACCAAACCCCTGTTCCTGGCCGGCCGAACGCCAAAGGCACGCCAGTCGATTGGAAGGCGCTGTACGAGAGCCGTCTATCCAGCGAAGCCCCCCGCGAGGATACGCCGCGCAGCGACGGCGATTATGAGGAGATCATGCAAGCCGTGCGCGACACGGAAGCGTTCGCCGAGGCTGCCGGCTATCCGGACGAATACCAATCTCAAGCGTACGCGCAGGACGCGAGCGGCGGCAATACTTACGCCTCGTCGCTGTCGCCGACAGTGCAAGACGCGCTGGTCGATATCGTTAAGTCTATCTCGCGCAGCGAATCCGCGGGAAGCTGGCTTATCAAAGCCAGCGCGGATATCATCGACGAATGCATTGTGGTCTCTGGAAACTGCGACATGGACATTGTAACCGAAGCGATGGAGGCCGCCCATAAACTGGCGCAGACAGTATCCAGCATGGAATGCATTCTGTCAAAGAAACTATGCTGCACGCTGACCAGCCTGAGCGATTGCGGGCAAAGCCCGTCCGGCCCCACATGCTTCGCTATCAGCGAGGACATGGAAGTCGCGCTGTCAAGTGTGGTAGATTCTGTCGCCCAACAGGAGTCGTCGTCCGCGAATCTGATCCAATCGGGCTTTAACGTGATGAAATGCGTCGAGCAAAAATTAGGCCCGACCGCCTCCCGGCAGGTTCTCGACATGATTGTCGATTTGGCCGACGCTAACGCGGACATAGAGACCTCGCTCGAAAGAAAGCTCTGCCTGTCCCTAGGCGCTATAACAAGCTGCGACCCGAAACTGCCGTCTTCGCTGAACAAGCCTCTGGAGAATTTAATCAGCTCGATTACGGACAGCGAATACGGCGCGGCCGACATGATCAGCGGCGGAGCCTACGCCCTGACAGAGGCGGTCGCGACGTGCGACGAAGCCGAAATCCGAAACGCGATAGACCAAGCGAATATCCTGTCCGACGCCGCGCTGCGCATAGAAGAGGCCACCATGCGCAAACTGTGCATGGCGTTAAGCGCGCTATGCGGCGAAGATATAGCCAGCCAGATAGACTGCGAACTGGGAGGTTGTCAGGATTATTGCGGCTCGGCTAATCCGTCCGCTTGACGGACAGCGCGGCCAGCCTCATGGTTAACCGGAACGGACGGGCGGAATCGTTAAGAACCGCCCGTCTTCCGCTTGCCCAAACCGTGCCGGGCATGCTATAATATCCCGGCGCGAAGGGAGGCGGACGCATGCCCCGGTATAGCCTGCTGCTGATCGATATGGACGATACGCTGTTTGACTTCCGCGCGTCGCAGGAACACGCGTTTGGCTACGCGTGCGAGGAGTCCGGCGTGCCCGATCCAGCCGCCGCGCTCGAGTGCTACAACCGCGTCAACGAAGCGCTATGGCGGCGGTTCGAGATGAACGAGCTCACCCACGACGAGCTGAACGCCGCAAGATTCGCGTCCTTCTTCGAGGCTTACGGACAGCCGGGAGACGCTCCAGCCTTCGGCAGGAGATATATGGATCTGCTGGGCGCGGCGGGACGGCTCGCGCCGGGCGCGCTCGCGCTGGTCAAGGCCGCGCTGGTTGAAATGCCCGTGACCATCGTCACGAACGGTTACGGAAAGACCCAGCGCGCGCGGCTTAACGCGTCGGAGCTTGCCGGACTGCCGATTAGCATAATCGTTTCCGAGGAGGCTGGCGCGGCTAAACCCGATCCGCTGATGATCCGCGAAGCCATGCGCATGGCTGGGGTCACTGATCCCTCGCGGGTGATAATGGCGGGCGACTCGCTGACCAGCGATATCGGCGCGGCTAAGGCGGCTGGCGTAGCGTCCTGCTGGGTGAACCGCACGGGCGCTAAAGCGCCGGACGATCTAAGGCCCGATTACCAGGTAGAATCCCTCGACCAGCTGCGCGATATATTGGAATTGGATAATAGCGGCGCGTTTGAATGATTTTGGATGAATCCGAGCCGCTGCGGCGTTAATACTGATGAAGGCGCACGCCGGACAGGCTTCGCCGGGAGGTGTTGGCAGTGAGGAGCATGAGCGTAAGCAAAACGATCCGCGCGGCGGGATTATTGGTTATACTGGCGCTGGCACTCAGCGCGTGCACGTTCAAGCCCGACTTGACCGTGGAGGATCCGCTCACCGATTCGAAGGATATTCTACCCTTCGACAGCACGGCGACCCCCTCTCCATCGCCCTCGCCGACCCCGTCGGCTACAGGCGTTATTATCACGCGTTCGCCCACCGCGCCGCCCACGCCCGCGCCTACGGCGACCCCAGCCCCCACGATCCAGCCGGCTCCGAACGGCAATTACCAGGATTGGAACGATCAGACAGGGGTCATCGTGGGTACCGCCGCGCCTGCGGACGTTACGCCCGCGCCCACTCCATACGTATCGCCGACCGAGTATGAGACTCTGCGCCAGGGCATGAACAGCAGCGCGGTCGCGGATATGCAGCGCGCGCTGTATCAATTAGGTTTCTATAACGGAGCGATAGACGGCGCGTTCGGCGCGGGTACCAAGACCGCCGTCATGGAGTTCCAAAAGGCCAACGGACTCGCGGACGACGGCATCGCGGGAGCGAAAACGTTAACCCTGCTGTTCTCCGTGTTCTCAGGCTCCGCGCAGGACAGGCCGTATACGCCGCCCGTCGTCACCGCCAGACCCGCGACGGCTTCCCCCAGGCCGACGTCCACCCCGAGACCCACGGAAAAACCCATCGCGGGGCCGTCGGATTACAGGTATCTGGACGTTGGCTCAACAGGATCGGACGTGCGCTCGCTGCAGAGCAGATTGAAACAGTTGGGGTACTATTCCGGTTCGATCAGCGGCACGTATGACAGCGCGACCAGTTACGCCGTGACGGCGTTCCAGCAGGATAATAAACCGTTGTGGGTCGATGGCAAGGCCGGGCCGGACACCCAAAGGGCGCTATATAGCTCCAGCGTATCCGCGCCAAAGACGACCCCGTCCGTGTACCGCACCCTGCGCAGCGCGATGACGGGCGACGACGTGTATAAACTCCAGCGCCATCTCATCGACATGGGCTATATGTCCGGTCCGGAGTCCGGCTACTACGACGGGCGCACGGCAGAAGCGGTCAAGGCGTTCCAACAGCGCAACGGACTGACCGCGGACGGCATAGCGGGCGCGGCGACTCAGCAGAAACTCTATACCCCCGGCGCGGTTCCGGCACTGAACGTATATCAACTGTATCCCGACGGCAGCGCGGGCGGATCGCCGTCCATCGCCTCCAGCGCGACCCCGGAGGCTTCGCCATCCGACAGCAAGTCCAACCCGCCCGTTAATTGGGCGGGTTCGGGCGTTCCTCCGTCCGCGACGGCTCCGCCTGGAGACACGGGCGGAACCGATATAGCAATCTCTCCCACTGCCGCCCAGTCGGGCGCGATCGGATCGGTCGCGCCCGATTCCTCCGATTATCCAGATTATGCCATTCAGTCCATCGAAACCTCCCCGCCGTTCGATACGACCATAGGCGCGGACGGGGAGATAAGCGGCACGCTTAGGCCAGGTGTCTCCGGCGAGGGCGTAAAACTCCTGCAGGAGCGGCTTAAGGAGCTGGATTACTACCTGGGCGCGGCGGACGGGTTCTATTCCGACGCGGTGACGGCGGCGGTGCGCAGATTCCAGACGCGCAACCTGTTGGCGGCGGACGGGATAGCGGGATCGGGCACGCAGAGTATGCTGTTCTCCGACGACGCGCTGGCCTCGCAGCTGGATATGACCCCTAACGTAGGCTCGATGAAGTTCGGGGATCGCTCCGATGACGTAGCCATGCTGCAGGATCGGCTGATACGAATGGGTTACCTGAATGAGGGCGCGACGGGATATTACGGCGAGCAGACGCGCGACGCGGTGCTGGCGTTCCAGCGGATGAACGGATTGCCCGACGACGGTTACGCGGGCGCGCAGACGCTGTCGCTGCTGTTCACGGATATCGCGCTGTCCGCGCTGGGCACTCCGGGCGCCATTCCGCCCTCGCCCACCCCCGAGCCTTCGCCGACCATCCCGCCCACTCCCGAGCCAACGCCGGACGCGACGCTTCGCGAGGGCGACGGCGGCACGATGGTCGCCGCGCTGAAAGACGCGCTGGCGCGGCTGGGTTATTTAGAAAACGCGTCCGGCGACGATTACGACGAGCCGACCGCCGCGGCTATCAAACGGTTCAAGATCGTCAACGCGTACCTGCTGCCGGAGGACGGTATCGACGACGGGATCGCGTACGCGTCCACACAGGCGCTGTTGTTCTCCAGCAGAGCCGAGCCTTGGCCGACACTGCCGCAAGGCAACCCCGATCTTGCCGCGCTGAACAACGGCGCGCTGGAATCCAGAGAGATATCGGCGACGGGCACTACGCAAACGAATCTATCCAGCGGAGGGATCGCGGCGCTCGCGCCGGACGGCGCGGTGTATTACGCGGATGGAACGCTGGGCGGACAACTGTACTCGCTATCCGGGAGGACGGGCGTGACCCCGGTCGGCGGCGACTCCGCGCGGTTCATCCACGTCATAAACGGCGCGCTGGTGTACGCTACGGATAACGAGATAGTGCGCTATACGATAAGCAACGGCCGCCGCGAGGTGATCGCGCAGACCGGACTGATTAAGAAACTGGCTGCCGCCGCAGACTCGTATTACTATCTGGAAGGCGGGACGCTGTACCGGTTCAAGCCCGGCGAAGGGTTGAGGGAACTGGCCGGGAACGTGAACGACTTCTATCTGGATACGGCGAACATGGTGCTGTATGTCGCCGCGCCGCAGGATATCAGGCGGCTTGACGGAGCGGGGAACCCGCTGTCAACCGTACTGCAGAACGGCGCGCAGCAGGTGCTGTTATGCGACGGGGTGCTGTATTACAGGCGCGACGGATGGGTGTACAGGATCGACGGCGGACGCGAAACCGCCGTGATATCGGGTAATGTCACTTGGTTCGGGTTCCATCGCGACGCGATGTATTATATCACGGGAAGCTCGCTGGCGGTCGCGGATACGAACGGCGCTAACGCGCGTATGTTCGACGCGGGGCCAGTCGCGTCCGTGTCGTTCATCAACGGCGAGGCGTACATAGGCCGCACGGCTGGCGGCGGGTACAATCAGAAATACCCCGCGCGCTGACCGCGGCGCGGACGGCTCCATTCGACCGCGTGGGTTCGGCGCGAGCCGGATCCATGCGGCGGCGCGATAAGATAACTATTACGCGGGAGGCAATGATGGCTTCATCCCTATCCGAGGCAATCGCGTCCGACCTGCTCGGTATCGGCGCGGTGTATCTGCGTCCAAACGAGCCTTTCACTTGGGCCAGCGGCATCCAAAGCCCCATCTACTGCGACAACCGATTGACGCTCTCCGTGCCCGACGTTCGCGATAGGATCGCAAACGCCCTCGCGGAGCGTCTGCGCGCCGTTTTCCCAGAATGCGAGGCGTTATTCGGCACGGCTACCGCCGGTATCCCCCACGCCGCTATCACCGCGCACATCCTGAATATGCCTATGGGTTATGTTCGTGGGCGCGGCAAGGATCACGGGCTGAAGAACCGCGTCGAAGGCAGACTATCCCCCGGCTTGAATGTCGTGGTCGTGGAAGATCTCATATCGACAGCCGGGAGCGTTATCGACGCGGCGAACGCTCTTGCCGAAGCCGGCGCGAACGTGCTCGGCGTGCTGTGCATATTCACGTATAATATGAAAAGAGGCGCGGACGCGCTGATGAAAGCTGGATTAAGGGCGGAGCCGCTCACGGACTTCGACACGCTCATATCAGTCGCGGCGCGGTCGGGCGTTATCGATCCAGCCGATCCGCCCAGGCTGCGCGCGTTCCGCGACGACCCGGACAACCCCGGCTGGATATCAATCAAACCGGAGGGCATGTGATAAACCGCCTTAACGACATAAACGACCTAACCAGCGCGCAGATAGAGCGGCTCATCGCTCTGGCGGAGGACATACTCGCCGACCGCGCGAAATATCAGGATATTCTTAATCACCGCACGCTGGCTACGCTTTTCTTCGAGCCGAGCACGCGCACGCGCTTAAGCTTCGAGGCGGCTATGCTGGAGCTGGGTGGGAACGTGATAGGCTTCGCCGATCCCAACTCATCGTCGGCGACGAAGGGCGAGAGCGTGGCGGACACGATCCGCACCGTAGCGTGTTACTCGGATATAATCGTGATGAGACACCCCAAAGAAGGCGCTCCGCTCGCCGCCGCGCTGCGCTCGCCGATACCCATCATCAACGCGGGCGACGGAGGGCATCATCACCCGACGCAGACGCTGGCCGATCTATTCACGATCCGGCGGGAGAAGGGGCGGTTCGACGGGCTTTGTATCGGGTTATGCGGGGATCTGAAGTTCGGGCGCACCGTGCACTCGCTGATACACGCCATGTCGCGGTACGATAACGTGCGGTTCATACTGATTTCACCGGAGGAACTGCGCGCGCCGGACTACATACTGGAAGGCGCGCTGGGCGGGCCGAACGCCGCGTACCGCGAAACGGACTCGCTGGAGTCGGTCATGCCCGAGTTGGACGTACTGTACATGACGCGCGTGCAGAGGGAGCGGTTCTTCAACGAGGCCGATTACGTCCGCTTGAAGGACAGCTACATATTGACGCGCCGGATGCTCGAGCGCGCGAAGGACAGCCTATCGATACTGCATCCTTTGCCGCGCGTCAATGAAATCGCCGTCGAAGTGGACGACGATCCGCGCGCGTGTTACTTCAAACAGACATATTACGGCAAGATAATACGCAAGGCATTGCTGGCGGCGATGCTGGGGGTATGCGAATGAATATCGACAGCATCCGCAACGGCATCGTGATCGACCACATTCAGGCTGGCAACAGCATGCGCATATACCAGTTGCTGCGCCTGGACCGCCTGGAGTGCAGCGTCGCCATCATCAAGAACTGCAAGAGCCGCAAGATGGGGCGCAAGGATATCATCAAGATAGACGAGGACTTCGACGTAAACCTTGACGCGCTGGGATTCGTCGATCCAACCGTAACGGTCAGCGTGATACGCGACGGGCAGACGGTCGGCAAGCGGAAGATATCCCCGCCCGAGCGCATCGTAAACGTTATACGATGCAACAACCCGCGCTGTATAACTACCACGGAGCCTGGACTGGATCATGTATTCCATCTCACCGACGCGTCGCGCCGGCAGTACCGATGCGCGTACTGCGACGCGGCGAGGCAATAGGGGGACGCGTGGACGGCGTCGCGATGGGGTTCATGTGCGCGGAGTGCGCAGCCGCGCTTACGGGCGGACGGGTGGATCAGGCGCGCCAACCCGACCGATCGACTCTGATACTGCATGTGCGCAGCCGAGGCGCTAACCATCGGCTGTTGTTGAGCGCGGACGCGAACAGCGCGCGCGTTCAACTGACGGACTCGAATCCTCCCAATCCGCCCGAGCCGCCTATGTTCTGCATGCTCCTGCGCAAGCGTTTGGTCGGATCGATCGTCACGGGCGTGCGCGCGATCGGAGGCGACCGGGTCGTGTGGATCGACTTCGACACGCGGGACGATCTGGGCGAGAGCGATTCCCACCGGATCGTAGCCGAGTGTATGGGGCGGCACAGCAACATAGTTTTGCTGGATGGAACGGGCAGGATTGTGGACTCGATACGCCGCGTCGGAGCGAGTGTGAACCGTTACCGGGAATTGCTGCCCGGGGTGATATACAAGCCGCCGCCGTCGCAGGACAAGATGGATCCAGCGGCGTTTCTCGCCGATCCCTCCGGCGCCGCGGAGCGGCTGTTGGATCGGCTCCCCGCCGGTGGGAAACTCAGCCGCGCGATATCGGACTCGATAATGGGCGTCGGTTCGCAGATGGCCAGGGAGTTCGCGATGCGTGTCGGCGGCGATCCGGACGCGTATATGGATCGTCTGAACCGCGAGGGCGCCGCACGGGCTTTGGCCTCATTGCTGGCGCGGCTGCCGGGCATGGCCGCTCCGAGCGCGATGCTGGACGGGACGGACGCGTATCCCATCGAGATGCTTACCATCGCTCCCGATCGGCGCGGACGATACGAAACGTTGTCGGAGGCCATGGACGCGTGCTTCGCGCGCCGCGACGAGGCCGAACGCATGGAGCGGCGCAAGCAGTCGCTCAAAAAGGCGGTCGAGAACGCGATCGAGCGCGCCGAAAAGAAACTGGCGATTCAATTGGAAGCTATAGGCGGGCAGGAGCGAATTGACGAGGCGCTTCGGTTCGGCGAGTTGATCATGGGGAATCTGTACCGGATACCGCCGGGATCGGCTGCGGCGATAGTGGAGGATTATTACCTGGAGGGGTCGCCGCTCGTATCGATCCCTCTGGACGAGCGCGCGGGCGCGCTTAGATCGGCGCAGCAGTATTTTAAGCGTGCGCGGAAGCTGAAGTCGGCGCGGGACGCGGCGCTGGAGCAGAGGCGCGCGACGGAGGACACGCTGGCGTTCCTGCGCGCGCAGGAGCAGGATCTCGAGACGTGCGCGGACGAGGCCGAACTGGCGGAGGTGCGGACGCTGTTGATCAAGGCGGGGATCGTCAGGATGGATCGGACGGCGCGCGCGGGGAAGCTGGCGAAGCCGCGCCTGCCCAAGTCGGAGCCGTACAGGTATCGATCCAGCGACGGGATAGAGATACAGGTGGGAAAGACCAGCGCGCAGAACGATCGGATAACGGCGGCGGCGGACGGTGACATGACGTGGATCCACGCGAAGGATATGCCGGGATCGCACGTAGTAGCCAGGCACGGCGGGGATCTGCCGGACAAGACGATGAGCGAGGCGCTGATGCTGGCGGCCTGGTACAGCAAAGGCAGAGCGTCGGCGAATGTTCCGGTGGACGCGACGCTTCGCAAGTATGTAAAGAAACCCGGCGGAGCGGCGGCAGGATTCGTGACGTACACGAATCAGAAGACATACTACGTTACGCCGGACGAGTCGTCGGTTCGAGCGATCGCGCTGATCAACGGCAAGGGAGAATAATTGTAAACGTCTTCTCCGGCGCTTCGAAAAGGAACGTCCCCTCTATCGCATCGCGGCAAAGGGAACGTTCCTTTAGAATATTTGTTAGGTTGCGCAAGGGGCGCTCGTCCCCTACCTCGCCGACTTAACCGCCAGCCAAATCCTGTTAAACCGCGTTATATCGCTGGCTATATCCTGATAGAACTCGCACCTGTCAATAACGTCCTGCGGCGGGAATACGGTCTCGTCCGCCAGCGTCTCCTCGTCCAGCAACTCTATTACCCCCGCGTTCGGCGTGCAGTACCATATCTCCTCGAAGTTCATCAGCGCCACGTCCGGACGGCACATGAAGTCGATGAATATCTCCGCGTTCTCCTTGTTGCGCGCGCCTTTGGGCACGCACATCCCGTCCACCCATATGTTCGAGCCTTCCTTGGGCACTACATACGCCAGATCCTCGTTGTAACCTATCGCGTATGCCGCGTCTCCCGACCATACCACGCCCATCGCCGCCTCGCCCGCGATCATCTTATCCTTCGTCTCGTCCACCTGATACGCCTTAACGATCCCCGCGCGCTTCTGCTCGATGAGTTTATCCCTCACCGCGTCCAGCGCGTCCTGCCCGCGCTCATTCATCGAGTAACCCAGCATCTTCAGCGTCACGCCTATCGTGTCGCGTATCGAGTCCATCATGAACACGTTGTTCTCGTACTGCTGATCCCACATCGCGGTCCAGCTATCGATCGGCTCGCTCACCATCCGCGTATTGTACAGGACGCCTACCGTGCCCCACATGTACGGCACGGAGAATTTCCCCTGCGGATCATACGACGGGCTATTCAGCCAGTCCAGCGTGTACGACGCGTTGGGTATATTCCGCCAGTCCAGTTCCTCTAGCAGATCCTCCGATATCAGCCGCTCGATGATATAGTCGCTAGGGAATATCACGTCGTAGTTGGTCGGATCGGCGCGAACCTGCACCAACATGTCCTCGTTCGTCGTGAAACGCATATAGTTGACCGTTATGCCGGTCTCTTCCTCAAACAACTCCAGCGCGTCCTCGCTGATGTAATCCTCCCAGTTGTACACGTTGACCTCGCCGCCAGCCAGCGCGGCGGACGCGGCGCACAGCGTGATCGCCAGCGCGATTAAGACAACCCATACCCTCGACTTCATTGACTCCCGGCTCCTTTCGGTTTAGATTTGCCAGCGCGCGCCTCGCGCAGGTTCTGTATGAGCAATAACGTTAATACTGTGACGAACATGATCGCGGACAGCGCGTTGACGGTCGGCGGAACCTTGCGCCGCGTCATCGAGTATATCAGCACGCTTAGGTTCGCCGTGCGCACCGACGTAAAGTAGCTGATCACGAAATCGTCCAGCGACATCGTGAACGCCAGCAGCGCGCCCGTCACCATGCCCGGCATTATCTCGGGCATGATCACCCGCCTCATCGCGGTCGATGGAGTCGCGCCCAGATCCAGCGCGGCCTCGTACATGTGCTTGTTCATCCTGCGCAGTCTGGGCAGTACGGAGAATATCACATACGGCACGTCGAACGTGATGTGCGCCAGCAGCATAGTCCCGTACCCGCGCGGCGCTTTCGCGAATATGAACAGCACCATTAGGGATATGCCAGTGACGATATCCGGCGTCATCATCGGCAGATTCGTCACCTGCACGAAGACCTGGCTTAACCCGCCGCGCATCGAGTGCATCCCTATCGCGGCTAGCGTGCCCAGCGCCAGCGAGGCCAGCGTCGCCAGAGCCGCAACGGAGACCGTCACGCTCAGCGCGTCCATGATGCTCTTGTTGTGGAACAACTCCGCGTACCACTTGAGCGACCAGCCGCCCCATACCGCGCGCGTCTCCGCCGCGTTGAACGAGTACACGATCAGCACGATGATCGGCGCGTATAGAAACGCCAGCACAATGCCCAGGTATGTCATCCTCAACCGGCGCCAAGCCATGCCAGCCTCCTCACCAGACCGCGCCGTTCGACTCGGCGTCCGGATTAAACCGATGGAGTATGCCCAGGCTGATGAATATCAGCCCCATCATGATCAGCGAGAGCGCGGAGCCGAAGTTCCAATCCCCGGTGGTCAGAAACTGATTCTCTATCAGATCGCCGAACATCATGAACGATCCGCCGCCCAGCAGCCTGGGCACCACGAACGTCGTCACCGCCGGCATGAACACCATCGACACCCCCGACACCACCCCCGGCAGCGACAGCGGCAGCGTCACCCTTAGGAACACCAGCCAAGCGTTAGCGCCCAGATCCTGCGCCGCCTCCTCAAGGTTCCGATCCGAGCGAACCAGCACGGAGTATATCGGGAATATCATGAACGGCAGGAAGTTGTATACCAGCCCGAACAATACAGCGTTCTCCGTATACATCAGCCGCTTGCGGCCTATGCCGATCCACTCCAGGAACCGGTTGATCAGCCCGGTATCCTCCAGCAGGGTCATCCACGCGTAGGTGCGCAGAAGGAAGTTCATCCACATCGGGATCACGAACAGCACGACAAACAGCGTTGCGCGCCGCATGTCGCGTCCAGCCAGGAACAGCGCGCACGGGTACCCGAACAACAGGCACAGCAGCGTGCACAAAAACGCCAGCCAAAGCGAGAACGTCAGTATCCCCACAAACTCCGGCTCCAGAAACATCCGGAAGTTATCCAGCGTAACCGCGCCGTTTATCGTGAACGCGTAGTACACGATGATGAATATCGGCACGATCGTGAACACGAGCATCCACAACCCGTATGGAGCCGCGAAGGACGAACGCTTCATATCAGAACCTCAACGGTCAGGCGGGGCAAGCCTCCCCAACCTTCTCCATAATATGGATGTTGAACGGCACCACCGACAGCCCAACCCTCTCGCCCTCCGGAGCCATGCTGGTCGAGTGTACCTTCAGCGCGCCGCATCCGCAGTCAATCATCATCTCGTAATGCACGCCCTTGAACAGCACCGACATAACCACCCCCGAGAGCATCCCTTGTTCGGCAGGCACAAGGGTTAGGTCTTCCGGACGCAGAACCACGTCCACCCGCTTGTTCTGTCCGAACCCGCGATCCACGCATATAAACTCGCGCTCGCAGAACCTCACGCGCTCATCGCGGATCATCACCGCGTCCAGTATGTTGGATTCTCCGATAAACGCGGCGACGAAAGCGTTCTTCGGCTCGTCGTATATGCGCTTGGGCGTGCCGATCTGCTGGATGCGTCCCTCGCGCATAACCACGATAGTATCGCTCATCGTCAGCGCCTCTTCCTGGTCGTGCGTAACGTATAGGAACGTTATGCCCAGGCGCTGCTGCATCTTCTTAAGCTCCAGCTGCATGTCTTTGCGCAGACGCAGATCCAGCGCGCCTAGAGGCTCGTCAAGGAGCAATACCTCCGGCTCGTTGACCAACGCGCGCGCAATAGCCACGCGCTGCTGCTGCCCGCCAGAGAGCGCGTCAACAGAGCGCCTCTCCATACCGCGAAGCCCGACCAGATCAAGCATAGCGCCCACCCGGCGAGTTATTTCAGGCCTGTGAACCTTAGCGATCGTCAGCCCGAACGCGATATTATCGAACACGTTAAGGTGCGGGAACAGCGCGTAACGCTGGAATACCGTGTTGACGCGCCGCTTGTAAGGAGGCAGGCGAGTGATGTCCTCACCCTCAAAGAGCACCTTGCCATCCGTAGGCTGCTCAAACCCGCCAATGATCCGCAAAGTGGTAGATTTACCGCAGCCAGAGGGGCCAAGTAAGGTAACAAACTCGCGCCGGCGGACGTAAAGGTTCATCCGGCTAAGCGCAACAGTGGTATCAAAAACTTTGGTGACGTCCACCAGCTCGATTAGATGGTAGTCGTCTATCCCGCTGGGCGGGGACTTATCCTGCACGGCGCGCGTCACCTCGAGACATATGTTATTTCAGCTAAAAACTGGGAGGGGTGGAGATCCATAGCACGCGGGCGGCCGATTTGCCCGCGTTGGACAGGGAATGCTCCGAAGAGGGTCTGAAATAGAACGAGTCGCCAGCCTTGGCGCGGTAGGTCACACCGCCCAGCTTAACGTCGATCGATCCGGATAGGATGTATCCGAATTCCTCGCCCTCATGAGGATCGTCAAGCGCGGTCTCGCCGCCAGGCTCGATGCGCACAAGGATCGGCTCCATAGTGTTGCCCTGGGCGTTGGGGACGAGCCAGGTAACAGAGCCGGTCTTGTCGTCAGTGTCAGGCTTAACGAACATATCGCTCTGCGAGAACACGACCGGCTCCGCTTTGTCCTGCGCAAAGAACTGGCGCGGGGTTGTGCCCAGTCCCTGGAGGATATCCACTAAAGTAGCGATGGAGGGCGAAGTAAGGTCGCGCTCCACCTGGGAAATGAATCCCTTGCTAAGCTCGCAGCGATCCGCGAGCTCTTCCTGCGTCAGCCCCAGCCGGAGGCGCAGTTGCTTGAGTTTTTCACCGATCTCCACGCAAGCGCTCCTTTCCGGTAGTGGGGAGGGGGGGCGTGTTTAGCAATCCAATACTTTTGCTTTGATATATGCTTGGTTCAGGAATACTAAACAAGCAAGCGATGTTTATTAAACCACATGAGGGGCGCGTTGTCAATAGGCGCGCCGTTTTTTGGCGGGGGATGGGTGACGAAAATAGAGGGGGATTTTTGTCATATTATCCAGAGGCGGAGCTCGCAGTTGTCTGTGAAATATTGTGAGAATTCAAGAGGAGTCATGCTCTTGTAATAGGTTTCAAGGACGCGGCATACCCCGCCATGCGTGATAAGAAGAGGATTGCGTCCAGAATAAAGAGTAGGGAGGTCGTCAAGGAAAGAATAGACGCGGTGGGATAACTGAAGAAGAGATTCGCCAGTCTCGCCAACACGTTCGCAAAAACCCATTTTAGCATGCTGGAATAAGGGTTTGGATGGGGAGTATGTGCCCATACGGTCAACCCCTTCGTATTTGCCATAGTTCCACTCAGAAAGGCGGTTGTCAGTAGAGAAAGGGATAGAGGTGCGCGATGAGATAAGAGAGGCGGTTTCAACACAGCGGGAAAGCGGGGATGATATGATAATATCAATGTCGCCTAAACGCAAGCATTGGTCGGCAAGACCAAGCGCTTGAGCTTTACCGTTAGAGTTGAGAGGAACGTCAGTAACGCCTAAGACTTTGTTAAGGGAGTTCCAGTCAGTCTCGCCATGACGAGCATAATAGAGTTTCATAGAAATGTCCTCCAACATTACATATTTGCATCCGTGAGCCGAGAAGCTGTACCTGCGCAAAGTTACTTACCCCCACGCCACCGCGTTAACCCCGCGTAGGCCGCGAAGCGGTGGCACAAACAGCGGCGGCAAATAACAACGCAGACAAAACATCAGAGCGGCACATGGGTCCAGCGGCACGCTGGTCAGGGGGTCAAGGGGGGCTGAAGCCCCCCTGCGGGGTCTGGGGCAGCGCCCCAGCGCCTCCTCCGCCCACCCGTAACCAACGTTTATCCTAGCCCCGAAGGGGCAAAGAAACTTCATGCCGCTTGCGCGGCTTACGCGGGGTTGACGCGGGGTTTGCGCGGGGTTGACGCGGGGTTGGGTAACGCTGGGGCGCTGCCCCAGACCCCGCAGGGGGGCTTCAGCCCCCCTTGACCCCCTGACCAGCGTGCCGCTGGACCCATGTGCCGCTGTCATGCTTTTGCCTTCGACTTACCCCTCGCTTTACAAGCATTGCCCTGTTTAGTATAATAACGCCATCCTTATAGGGAGGCAATGCCGTGCTTGACAATCAGCGCGTCGTCATCCTTAATTTCGGAGGCCAATACTGCCAGCTCATCGCTCGCCGCGTCCGCGAAGCGGGCGTTTACTGCGAGGTACTCCCTTGCACCACCCCTGCATCTTCGCTCCGCTCCTCCCCCCCTATTGGCTTGATCTTATCCGGCAGCCCTTCATCCGTCCTTGCTCCTTCCGCACCTTCTGCCGACCCTGCTTTACTCACCCTTGGCGTCCCTACCCTCGGCATCTGTTACGGCATGCAGTGGATGTCGCACCACTTGGGCGGTTCCATCGAACCTGGCGCCCTCCGCGAATACGGACGCGTCTCTATCCAACTCAATAAAAACTTATGCGCGCTTACTGAATCCATTCCTGCTACTACTTCTTGCTGGATGAGCCATACTGACCTTGTCACCCATACCCCTCCTGGCTTCTCTGTCCTTGCCTCGTCCGACAATTGCCCTATCGCGGCCATCTCCAACCCATCCCTTAACCTCTTCGGCGTTCAATTCCACCCTGAAGTAACCCATACCGACCATGGCCGCACCCTCTTACATAACTTCTTATACAATATATGCGGCGCTTCCAACTCTTGGTCCATGGAAGCGTTCATCCAGCGCACAATCCCTGAACTCCGCACCCTTATCGGCTCATCCCGCGTCCTCCTTGGCCTTTCTGGCGGCGTGGACAGCGCCGTTACTGCCGCAATCTTATCCCGCGCAATCGGCCGGCAACTCACTTGTGTTTATGTTGATCATGGCTTCATGCGCGAGGGCGAAACCTCTGAAGTCCTTGCCGCCTTCACACACAACTTTGACCTCCATCTTATTCAAACCGACGCATCCGACCTTTTCTTCTCACGCCTTAAAAACGTTACCGACCCCGAACTCAAACGCAAGATAATCGGCGCGGCTTTCGTTGAGGTCTTCGCCTCGGAAGCCTCCAAACTCTCCTCTCTCCATAACATCGAATTCCTTGCCCAGGGCACCACTTACCCTGACGTTATTGAAAGCGGACACGCAGCCGGCGCGGCGGTCATCAAAAGCCACCATAACGTTGGCGGCCTTCCATCCAACATTGGATTCAACGGACTCATCGAACCTTTACGCATGTTATTCAAGGATGAAGTCCGCTCTGTCGGCGAGAAACTCGGCCTTCCTGAATCGATAGTCTGGCGGCAACCGTTCCCTGGCCCTGGCCTTGCCATCCGCTGCTTAGGCGAAGTTACTCGCGACAAAATATCTATCGTCCGTTCTAGCGACGCAATCCTTCGTGACGAAATCTCCAAGGCTGGACTCGCCCGTTCCATCCAGCAATACTTGACGGTGCTCACGGGCGTTCGATCCGTCGGCGTGATGGGTGACGAGCGCACTTATGAGAACGCTATCGCTATCCGCGCGGTTACTACGGACGACTTCATGACCAGCGACTGGGCTCGCATACCTTACGATGTGCTTGCCCGCGTATCATCGCGTATTGTCAACGAGTCGCCGCATGTCAACCGCGTCGTTTACGATATCACTACGAAGCCTCCGGCTTCTATTGAATGGGAGTGATCGTTACGCGTCTTACTGAGTTTCTGGATCGTATTCGATCCAAACTGCCTTACCATGCTCCGCTTGATCCCGGATTCCTCCCTATGGCCGCGTTCTTTAACGCTTACGAATCCAGCCTCACCGACGACAATAGCGTCCCTGTCGCGATCTCTCTGGAGCGCGAGCTTAATCACACCACCTCGCACCGGCTCCGCTTACGTTCCGACTCCTCCGATTGGCATGATATCAACCGCACCCTTGTCGAACGCCTTGTCAAGACCATGCTCTGGGCTTACGGCGGATTCAGGTTCCGTATCAGCGCCCCTGACTATATCGTTGATTACATACGCGGGGCTTACAAACCCGGCGGGCTTCGCGCATTCGACGCGGAGTTTATGTCCCGCGTTTACGAGCGGCCTTTCACGGTCGAATCCGTCCCCCTTGACCGCGTCCCGCCCGACAAATCAGGCGCGCGCACGGTTGGCCGCCATTTAGACGGATGCCGGATAGGGTTCGACGCTGGCGGCAGCGACCGCAAGGTATCGGCAGTCATTGACGGCGAGGCTGTATACAGCGAGGAAGTAATCTGGCACCCCAAAACCCAAGCCGACCCCGCTTATCATTACAGCGGAATCCTGGCGGCGTTCCGATCCGCGGCGGAGCACATGCCCCGCGTGGACGGTATCGGAGTCAGCAGCGCGGGCATTTATGTCGCCAACCGCACCCGCGTCGCCTCTCTATTCCTCAAAGTACCCATTAACGAATTCAACGCGCATGTCAACGATATATATATCCGCGCCGCTAAAGCTATCGGCGACGTTCCGCTGGAAGTGGCGAACGACGGCGACGTAACCGCGCTTGCCGGAGCTATGGATCTCAACGAAAACAGCGTGCTTGGCATAGCTATGGGCACGAGCGAGGCGGGCGGATTCGTCGATCACGACGGAAACATTACGGGTTGGTTGAATGAACTGGCGTTTGTGCCCGTTGACGCTAACCCTCGCGCTATGATAGACGAATGGTCCGGCGACTACGGCTGCGGCGTAAAGTATTTCAGCCAGGACGCCGCCGCGAAACTCGCTCCGGCAGCCGGGATCGAACTGGACGAATCGCTTACCCCCGCAGAGAAACTGAAGGCCGTTCAAGCCAACGCCGAGAAAGGCCACGCCGGCGCGCTGGCTATATTCGACACGATCGGCGCGTATCTGGGCTGGACGCTGGCTTGGTACGCGCGGTTCTATCAGATTAAGCACGTGCTGATACTGGGGCGGGTAACGTCCGGGGTGGGCGGCGAGCGCGTTGTGGTCGAGGCGCTGCGCGCTTTATCGGCGGTCGATCCCGATTTAGCCGGGAAGCTTACCCTGCATCTGCCGGACGAATCCAACAGGCGCGTCGGGCAGAGCATCGCGGCGGCCTCGCTGCCCCAGATCAACTGACGTGCGCAGGATACTCACGATTGTATCCGACCTGGACGGAACGCTGGTGCCGCGCGTCACGTTCGCCCTAGCTCCGCGCACGGTGGCGGCATTCCGCGCAGCGCGCGAGGCTGGCGCGCGGATCATCATCGCGTCCGGTCGAAGCGGCGCTTCTATGCGTCCATACGCGGAGGAATTATGCGGCGGACTGACCGCGGAGGATAGATACATCTCGTGCAACGGCGCGCAGGTGTGTAACGGAACCGGCGCGGTTATCCGCGAAACCGCCATGCCGGTCGAGGCCGTCCACGCGGCGGTGCGCTGGCTTCGCGCGCGCGGCGTATACGTACAGGCATACTCGAGCGACGGCTTCGTATACGATAAAGAGTGCGGGTACGCGACCGCTTACGCTAAATCCTCCGGCCTGCGCAGCGTCAAGGTGGACGATATGATCCAGTTCCTCGACAAGCCCGCGATCAAACTGCTGGGCGTAGACGATCCAGCGCGCGTGCCCTCGCTGATCGAGCAGGCGAACGAGGATCTCAATGGCGTAGTCAAATTCACCACGTCGGAGCCGCAGTTTTTGGAGATATCGCACCCGGACGTGTCCAAAGGGAACGCGCTGCGGTATCTGGCGGGCGAGATGGGATTCAAACCGGAGGATACGCTGGCGTTCGGCGACTCGCTCAACGATCTGACGATGCTGGAGTGGGCGGGGATGAGCGTAGCGACGGGCAACGCGCGCAAGGATGTGAAGCGGCGCGCGGATCGAGTCTGCGGCGAATGCGGCGAGTGCGGTCCGGCGGCGGTCATAGAGTCGCTGCTGGCGGAAGGATGGATATGATCCTAGCGAAACGGTTCGTGGAGGCGCTGAACCTGGATGTGCTGGTACCCTCCGCGCGCGAGGGATGGGATATCAAGGCCACGGATCTGAACAGGCCCGGCATGCAGCTGGCGGGGTTCTTCGAGTATTTCCCGCACGAGGGGCCGCAGGTGATAGGCCGCGTGGAGATGACGTACCTGGAGAGCCTGCCGCCCGGCGTGAGGCACGAGCGGCTGGAGCGGTTTTTCTCGTATGATATACCGTGCATCATACTGTGCCGCAGTATGCGCTGCCCGCCCGACATGGAGGCGTTCGCGCGCGCGAAAGACGTACCCGTGTACCAGAGCGCGCTATCGACGATGCGGTTTGTCAGCGGGTGCATATTGTTCCTGAACGCGCAGCTAGCGCCCCGGCAGACGCTGCACGGCGTGCTGGTGAACGTGTACGGGGTGGGCATACTGCTTACCGGGGAATCCGGCGTGGGCAAGAGCGAGTCCGCGCTGGAGCTGGTCAAGCGCGGTCATCAATTGGTCGCGGACGACGTGGTGGACGTACGGCGCGTGACGGATCAGCGCCTGGTGGGCGAAGCGCCGGAGATGGTCCGGCATTTCATGGAGATACGCGGCATAGGCATCATCGATATACGCGCGATGTACGGCATAGGCGCGGTAGTGCGCAGCAAGTCGATCGACCTGGTGATCCATCTGGAGATGTGGGTGAAGGATCGCGAGTACGATCGATTGGGATTGACCACCGAGCACAGCGCGATCATGGGCGTGCAGGTGCCGCTGATGGTGATCCCCGTGCAGCCTGGAAGGAACCTGGCGATAGTCATAGAGGTCGCGGCGCGCAACTATACGTTAAAACATACGGGCTATAACGCGGCGGTGGAGCTGGATAAACGGCTCATGTCCATGGTCAGCGAGTCCGCGAACACGCCGCCGTCTCTGCCCGGAGAATCGGACTGGTGAATAATTATTAACCTCGAGGAGGCTGGCGCTGTATGGTCAGGATCGGCATAGACCTGGGAGCGACGAACATCGCGGTAGGGGTAGTAACGGACGAGGGAAAGATACTGCATAAGGCGGAATCGCCCACGCTCGCGTCGCGTCCGTGGCGGCCCGTAGTGGACGACATGATATCGCTGTCGCGGCGCGCGCTGGATGAAGCGGGATTCAAGGCGGACGATCTGCGCTCGATAGGCGTGGGCGTGCCGGGCACCGCGATAGGCGGCATGGTGGTGTTCTGTACGAATCTGGGCTGGCACGACGTGCCGCTGGAGCGCGTGTTCCGCGAGGCGATCGATAAGCCGCTGTACATCGATAACGACGCGAACGTCGCGGGGCTGGCGGAAGCTATGGCCGGGGTCAGCGCGGGCGTGCCCAACTCCGTTTTTTTGACGCTGGGCACGGGGCTGGGCGGCGGGATCATCATCAATAAGAAGATATACACGGGCGCGCACGGGGTAGGCGGCGAGCTAGGGCATCTAACCTTCGTCGCGGACGGCGAGATGTGCACGTGCGGCAAGCGCGGCTGTCTGGAACGCTACGCGTCCGCGACGGGGATGATCCGGCTGGGCGGCGAGGCGATACGCACGCATCCGCACAGCGCTCTGGCGATAGAGGCGGAACAGAACCCGTCGAACCTGACCGCCAAGATGATCGTGGATCACGCCAAGGACGGCGATCCCACCGCGATGATGGTGTTTGACCAGTATACGCACTATCTGGCGCAAGGGATCAACTCGATCATCAGTTTCATCGATCCGGATATGATCGTGCTGGGCGGCGGCGTATCGAAGGCGGGCGCGTTCCTGCTGGACGCGGTAAGGCTCGCGCTGAAGAATTACATCTTCTTCAGAACGCTGCCGTACGCGGATATAGAACTGGCGACGCTGGGCAACGACGCGGGGATAATAGGCGCGGCGATGCTGGGCGAATGATATAGTGCCTGGCGATACGGGGACGTTCGTCGGGACGCTGGAGGAAGGCTGCGCCGGGATGGGTATCGCGCTGCCGTCCGGCGCGGCTGAAAAATTCCGGCTGTATGACGAGATGCTCCGCGACGAGAATCAGCGGCAGAATCTCACGCGCGACCTGGACGCGCCGGACTACATCCAGCGGCTTTATTTGGATTCGTTAACGCCTCTGACGACGAGGATCAAGGGTAAGCGCGCGGTGGACGTTGGAACGGGGGCTGGATTCCCCGGCGTGCCGCTGGCTATAGCGCGGCCTGATATAACCTTTACGTTATTGGACTCGATGGAGAAACGATGCGCGTTCCTGCGCCGCGCGGTGGAGGCGTTGGGATTAAACACCGAGGTGGCGAGGGCGCGCGCCGAGGATTTCGGCAGAATGAAGGAGAGGCGCGGCGGGTATGATCTGGCGCTATGCAGGGCGGTCGCGCCGCTGTCCGTATTATTGGAACTAGCCGTGCCGCTGTTGAGGGCGGGCGGTATGCTGATCGCACATAAAGGCCCGGCTGTCGAGGACGAGTATCCCGGGGCGAGGAGAGCGGCGGCTATGCTAGGCGCGAGGCTTCTTGATCCGGTATCGGCGGGAGTGCCGGGAACCGGATCGCGGCATGTGCTAGCAATGGCGCTGGCGGTTCGATCATGCCCGGACAAGTATCCGCGAAGAGCGGGCGAGCCGGCGCGCTCGCCGCTGGGTTGAGCGGATCGCGTATCCCGCGCCATTCATTAATCATCGGGAGGGTCAGCCATGAACGCAATGCCCGGCGCGCGCGAGTCGCGCGCGAGATCACGCTTCACCCCGCTGGAGCGAAGCTGGATCATCTACGACTGGGCGAACTCCGTTTACGCCACGATCATGATGGCGGCGGTGTTCAGCGCCTTCTTCACCGGACTGGTGGACGATCCGCGCGGCGGCGACTATTGGTGGAGCATAGGGACGACGATATCCGTACTGGCGGTGGCGGTCATGGCTCCGATAGCGGGCGCTTTCGCCGACTACAAGGGATACAAAAAGAAGTTGTTTGGCGGATTCCTCGCGATCGGGCTTGTGTTTACGGGACTGTGCGCGGTATCCGACAACTGGCGGTTTCTTCTGGTTGGATACATATTCTCGCACATAGGGTTCAGCGGAAGCTGTCTGCTGTACGATAGTTTCCTGCCCGACGTTACCACGCCCGACCGGATGGATCGCGTCTCCGGCTGGGGCTACGCGATGGGATACATCGGCGGCAGCACGATACCGTTCCTGATCAGTATCGCGCTGATCCAGTTCGGCGGTTCGTTCGGGCTGACCACGACGACCGCGGTGAAGCTGTCCGTACTGCTGACGGTCGCGTGGTGGGGTGTATTTTCGATACCGTTCCTAAGGAACGTGAAGCAGGTTGGTTTCGTTGAGAAGCCCAAGGACGGCGTGCTGCGCGAGACGCTGTCGAGCATCGCCGGCACCGCGAAGAAGATCGTAAGCAACAAAGGCCTGCTGCTGTTCCTCGCCGCGTATTTCTTCTATATCGACGGCGTGGGCACGATCATCAGCCTGGCGACGAGTTACGGCACGCAGTTGGGGCTGGGCATGATCGGGATGATACTGGCGCTGTTGGTGACGCAGATCGTGGCGTTCCCGTTCAGCATACTGTTCAGCCGGTTCGCCAAGAGGGTTGGGTCGCTGAACATGCTGACCATCGCGGTGGTTATATACGCCGCGATATGCGTGGTTGGGTTCTTTATGGGATACCTGATCGAGCGCGCGGAGATCCCGGTCAAACTGGAGGCGCTAGCCGAGCATGGCGCGGCGATAGCGCGAACGGGCAATCTAACCGTAATCAACCAGGCGCTGATGGACGCGTCGATACCGGAAGCCGCGTGGAACGCGCGCCCCGAGTATGTAAGCGCCGTAGCGTCGTCAACGGTGCTGTTCTGGATACTAGCGGCGATGGTAGGCTCCGTGCAGGGAGGGATTCAGGCGCTGTCGCGGTCGTATTTTGGGAAACTGGCGCCGCAGGATCACGCGGGCGAGTATTTCGGGTTCTTTGAGATATTCGGAAAATTCGCCGCGATAGTCGGCCCGTTGCTGTACGCGATGACGAAGGCGTTCACCGGGCGCAGTTCATACTCGATACTATCGATAGCGCTGTTGTTCTGCGTATCGCTGGTAATAATGGCTGCGAGCCGGAAGTATCAGAGCGCTACTCAAACTTCCTTAGAGTAGCGCCGACGACGGGCAGCGCGTATGCCAGCCCCCTATACGCGCTGAACATCATGCGCACGCGCGTGATAAAACAAACAATCGTGCCAATCCCGCCGACGACGTAGAGCGCCGTCTCCAGCGCGCCGCCCGCGATCGGTATATACGAAACGAGCAGCGCGAGTATCCACACCGCCATAGCGAACGCGATCCACGCCGCGCCCAGCCCCACCGACTGCACGGAGTAACGCCGGATAGTTTTACTGCGGGTATCGGCGAAGCACAGGAACAGCCCTGCCATGAACGACGCCGACGCGATAGTCGCCGTAAGGTTCACGACAGGGTTGTTCGATATCACCGCGCCTATGGGGGTATCGGGTTCCTGATGGTTGTACATAGCGGTATCTCCACTTAGCGGCGCGCCCCGCGCGCTGTGTATGTATGGGTAACAAACATCGCTAACCCAGCGGGATCGACTGAATCGGTCAGCGTTTCGCAGCCGCGCGTCCGATCGAGACGGATTGGAGTATCGTCGAGTCGAATCCGAACTTCGCCGCGTTCTTGCGCTCGTGAGCGCGTTCAGCCAGCTCGACCATGCGGTCGATCAGTTTCGGGTACGGCAGTCCGGACGCTTCCCACAGATAATACGCCAGCGATCCCGGTATCGTATTGATCTCGTTGACGTAGAGCGCGCCGGTCGCTGGCTCGATGATATAATCGATCCGCACGACTCCCTTGCAGTCGAGAGCGCGGAACACGTCCTTGCTCAGACCCTGGACGCGCCGCGTAAGCTCGTCGCTTATAGGAGCCGGGATGCGCCGTTTCGCGTTAGCCATGCCTCCCGGCGACTTGCTCCCGGTTTTGCCGCCGCCGGATAGTTTCGATCCGTCCGCGTCCGGTATATACTTCTCCTCGAACGTTAGAAATTCCTGCCAGCTCACGGGCATTTCACAGACGGATACCTCCGCGTCTTCCTCAAACCCCAGCGCGGAGCAGTTCACCTCTATCGGGTCGATCACGGCCGGCTCGACCAGCGCGCGCCTGTCATACGAGAGCGCGACTTCCATCGCGTCCGCGAGTTCGCCGCGATCCTTCGCCTTCGCTATGCCTATCGAAGAGCCAAGGTTCGCGGGTTTTACGAACATCGGGTAAACCATTTTCGCCTCGATCCCGCTTAACACATCCTCACGCCGCGCGTCCCACTCGCCGCGCGAGGTCCATTGGAAGTCAAGGATCGGGAATCCCATGCCCCGGAACAGCTGTTTCATCGCGATCTTATCCATGCCCACCGACGATCCGACCAAACCGCTGGATGTATACGGCACGTTCATCAGTTCGAGCACGCCTTGAACGGTTCCGTCCTCCCCGTTTAGGCCGTGGAATATCGGAACGGCAACGTCGATCGCCGCCACGACCTTTAGCTCTGGCCTGGAACCGCCGAACAGGCGCGGTTTTTCGGATACGGACAACAACGTCCTCGCGTTGGCGGTCAGATCGGGCAGCGTCTTGACGATCCCGGGCGCTAATGGACTGAACGGTTTATACGCGCTCAACTCTTTCAGCGGTTCGCCCGTGTACCACGATCCATCGTGGGATAGGTACACCGGAACGACGTTATACCTCGACGCGTCCGCCGCCGCCATCCATTGCACCGCCGACACGATCGACACGTCGTGCTCAACGCTGCGTCCGCCGAACAGCACTGCCATGGTCTTTCTCATGACGCTACCTCCTACGACTGATAGTTGTCGGGCAAATCGTTCTCGAACAGCACCGTGTCGCCGGGTTGCAATAGCTTGGCGAGGATCTCGCGCGCAGCGTTCAGGTCCTCCGCCTGGTGTATCGAGGCTTCGTCAAAACCGGAGGCTTTGAGTCCGTCGAGTATAGGCCGCGCGCGTTTCGCGCCCACGAGTATGACGATATCCGCCGAGCCTTTCATCGACTCGCCGAAAGCGCGGTTGAGCGCGTCCTCCTCGTCGCCCAGCTCGACCATGCCGGGCGTGACCAGCACGCGGCGCGGCGGGAACGTGCTAAGCACAGCCAGCGCGGCCTTCGCCCCGGCGGGGTTGCTGTTGAAAGCGTCGTCGATGACCGTCACGCCGTTCGCGCTGGGCAGCAGCTGAAGGCGGTGCTCGATCGGCTGTATCTTAGCGATACCGGACGCGATCTGCGCGGGCGTAAGCCCCAGCAGTTTGGCTGCCGTAGCCGCCAGCAACAGGTTGCTGATATTATGCGCGCCCAACAGTTTGGTTTCGCAGGCCGTCTTCGTTCCGTCCGCGAACACGATCGTGAACCTGCTGCCCCACGATCCAGTAGTGATAGACTCCGCCCTGACCCCCTCGCCGCCTGCGCGTTCCCCGGCGAGGTGCTTGCGCGGTTTTTCCGTTTTGTTGTACAACTCTTCGACTATCGCGCCGTCGGCGACGAACACGGCGTGTCCGTCGTCCGGCAGGGCTTGTATCAGTTCATACTTGGTATCGGTAATATTCCGCTGGGTCTTGAACGTCTCCAGGTGCTGCGGCCCGACGGACGTGATGATCCCGATCGTCGGTCGAGTCAATTCGCACAACTCCTTGACGTCGCCGATATGTCGCGCGCCCATCTCCGCAATGAACGCTTGGTGTTCGGGCTTCAACTGTTCGCGAATGACTCGCGTCACGCCCATCGACGTGTTAAAACTGGATGGAGTCGCCAGTACGTTGTACTTCTCGCCGAGTATCGCCGCGAGCATGAATTTGGTCGAGGTTTTACCATAACTGCCAGTCACGCCTATGCGGATCAAGTCCGGGCGCTCGTTCAACATGCGCTGCGCGTCCTTGAAAAACCCGTTGTTTATATGCTTTTCAACGGGCTCCACGCAAATAGCGGCGAGCGCCGCCAGCGCGGGCGTGAATATCGGCAGCAGCGGAACCGCCCCGATCCAGCGCGGCACGAACGCCATCAGGCACGCTATCGCGAACGTGACGATCCCCAGCGACGCGGCGAGCCGTTTCATGCGGTTTGTCACAACCAATGGTTTCTTCGCCGGCTTCTTTCGGATATATAGCTCGACCGCCGCGCTGAACGCCAGGCTAGCCAGCATCGCGGCGATCATCCACAGTGACGCTACCGCGTTATGGATCGTCAGCGCGCGAGGCTCCGCGTACCATATAAAATGAAGCGACGCGAGTCCGAACATCAGCGCGCTGAACATCGCGCACGCGATCCCCGGCAGCAGAGCGCGCAGCGGATTGTCGCCGACCGCGCGCCGGTAGCCTGGCAGTTGGTAGCTTTCCAACTGCATCAGGTGCAGCGGGACGCGCGCGGCGAGCACGGTCGCCAACCCGGCGGTCAGGCAGAAGGGCAAACCGATCAGGAAGTCCGTCCCGTCAATCATAAGTAACTCCCTTTTGTTGTATCATTTTACCATTCAATCCAGTATGAACCGCGCCGCGATACGGCAGAACCGATCCGGCTGTTCGATGTACGCGAAGTGGCTGCCGCCTTCCAGCACGACCAGCCCCGCGTCCGGGATGCGTTCCGCCATCAAGCGACCCATCCACAATGGGGTTTCCGTATCCTTATCCCCCCATAACAACAATGTGCTCGCGCGGACGTTCGGCAGTTCCGGCTCCAGGTTCGTGTTAACCAACAGCACGAACGTGCGGCGCATATCCTCGTCCAGCGCCTTGTAATCGGCGGAGCCGAACGCGCCGCGCAGAGCGGCTCTCGCGCGTTCGGGCATGCCGCCGAATATGCGGAGTTTTTCCAATCCGTCAAGCGTGCCTCGCAGTATTTTGTACAAAACAGAACGCGCGCGGCGCTTCAGCGTCGGCTTGCTTCTAAGCCCAGCCGATCCGGTGAGGATCAGTTTACCGATCAACTCCGGACGATCCAGCGCCAGGCGCAGGGCGACGCGCCCGCCGTGCGAGTGCCCGATTACGCAGCATCCGGCTATGCCCAGCTTTTCGATAAACTCGGCGGTCATCGCGGCGAAGGCTTTCGCGTCCCACGGTTCGGGCGGGCGCTCGCTCCCGCCGTGGCCGGGGAAGTCCAGCGTGGTCACGCGGCAGCGCTGCGACAACCGTTCGATGATAGGCCGCCACAACGAAATGTCGCATCCCCAGCCGTGCAGCAGCAGAACGTCCGGCCCTTGCCGCCCGGACTGTTCATAATGGACGTTCACACCGCGCGCTTCGACGAACATGCAGCCTCCGGTCGCCGCTGATTCATGAGCGGAATCGTTTAGTAGTATACGCACCGCGCCGCCATCCAAACCATGGAAACGCGCGCGGCGGCTAATATTATAGAATGTATCACACCTAAACGCGCGAATCAACCCCGCTTCGCGCGCCTTGACAACGCGCGCCCGGCTGATTATCCTAAAATGAATAACCCGTTTGGAGGCTGACGACATGCCCCACGAGCGATTCCATTATGGATCGATAACCGAACTCGAACAGACCGCCGCGCGTGAATCGGCGTGGCTGCCGTTAGGCGGCGAGCTGTCCGCGCTGGCAAATCCGCTGATCGTGCACAACCATACGTTGCCCAATCGAATAGCGATACAACCAATGGAAGGAGCCGACGGCACGCCGGACGGAGCGCCGGGGGAGTTGACATATCGGCGATACGAACGGTTCGCGGCTGGCGGCGCAGCGCTGATTTGGTTTGAGGCTGTCGCGGTCGCTTGCGAAGGGCGAGCGAATCCGCGCCAATTGATGCTAACCGAACACAACCTTGACGCGTACAAGCGACTCGTCGAGAGGATACGCGAAACGGGCGTCCGCGCTAACGGTTACGCTCCATTAATCATTATGCAGGCGACTCATTCGGGACGGTACTCTAAACCGGACGGTTCGCCTAAGCCGCGTATCGCTTACAATAATCCGTTGTACGAGAGTGAGCCGCTGCCCGCGTCCGCAATTCTGACCGACGACGAGCTAAGACAAACCGAATCGTTGTATGGATTGACCGCCGCGCTGGCTGAACGCGCGGGCTTCGACGGCGTAGACATAAAAGCGTGCCATCGTTATCTAATAAACGAACTGTTGTCGGCGTACAACCGGCCTGGCGACTATGGCGGCAGTCTGGAGAACCGATCCCGCTTCCTGTGCAACGCGATGGAGTCAGCGCGCGCGAGTGTCTCCGCCGACATGATACTAACCACGCGCATCAACGTTTACGACGGATTCCCACATCCGTTTGGTTTTGGCGTAAAGCCGCACGTCAATCCCGAAAGCGAGCTAACGCCGGATCTATCCGAACCACTAAAGGTTATAGGAAAGCTGGCCGATCGATTTAACTTGCCCATCATAAATATTACAATCGGCAATCCATACAAGAATCCTCATGTGAACAGGCCATACGACGCGGGCGGTTACGTGCCTGATGAACATCCTTTAGTTGGATTATCCCGTATGATGCGTTGTGTATCGGCTGTGCAGAAGGCGTTTCCTCAACTATCGGTTGTCGGTTCGGCGTTCTCGTATCCGCGGCAATTCGCGCCCGCGCTGGCGGCTGGAATGGTATCCGGGAATCACTGTAACATGGCTGGGTTCGGACGTATGGCGCTGGCTTACCCCGACTTCGCGAACGATATACTCCATTCCGGAGGGTTGGACGCTAAAAAGGTGTGTTTGACCTGCGGGCAGTGTGCCGGGTTGTTGCGGCAAGGCAAGCCTGCGGGTTGTGCCATACGCGACGCGGAGTATCGGGAGGTTGTTACAAGATGAGCGTTATACGTACAAAAACAGCGGTTGTAACCGGCTCGACGCGCGGTATCGGCAGAGGTATAGCCGACGCGCTGTGGGAAGATGGTTACACGGTTATATACAGCGGAACCGGTGCAGAGCGCCCTGGGAATCTGCCGGAGGATCGCCCATACCAACTGTGCGATGTGAGCATCGATGAACAGCGCCGCGCGTTGATCGATCGTGTGATCAACGACTACAACCGTTTGGATGTATACGTTAGCAACGCGGGCGTTGCGCCCTCGGTTCGTCTCGACGTGCTTGACACAACTGAAGATAGTTACGATCGCGTGATGGGGATCAATCTGCGAGGAGCGTTCTTCCTGGCGCAGTACGCGGCAAAGGCGATGCTGGCGCAACAGAAGCAAGCTCCGCCGGACTATTCACCCCGAATAATATTTATTACATCGATATCATCTTACGCCGTGTCGATCAACCGCGCCGAATACTGCGTATCGAAGGCAGGATTATCGATGACCGCGCAGCTATTCGCCGCGCGGCTCGTGCCGGAGGGGATCCCCGTGTTCGAGATTCGACCCGGCGTGATCGAAACCGACATGACCAGCGGCGTCAAAGCGAGATATGAATCGATGATCGCGAACGGATTAACACCGATTAAGCGTATGGGCGAACCATCGGATGTAGCGCGTATGGTGCGCGCGGCGTGCTCCGGGTTGTTGGATTTCACAACCGGACAGGTGCTGAACGCTGACGGCGGCTACCACATCAGGATTTTGTAATATGCGTTTCAGTGAAGCGTTAACGGTTGTAATAGGATCAGGCTGCGCCGGGCTAAATGCGGCTGATTGGCTGCTCGATCTAGGCGCGCGCGATGTTGTGCTGATCACGGAATCGATGAATTGCGGTACCTCCCGCAACGCCGGAAGCGACAAGCAAACCTACTATAAGTTGTCGCTATCAGGCTCGGCAGGCGACTCACCCGAAGCGATGGCTCGTGATTTACTATCGGAAGGTGTGAACGCGGACACAGCGTTAGCGGAAGCGGCGGGTTCAGTCCAATCGTTCTTCAAGCTAGTAAGTTTGGGCGCGCCTTTTCCGTGCAACAACTACGGGGAGTATGCCGGATACCAGACCGATCATGACTCCCGTTCGCGCGCTACCTCTGCCGGGCCGTTAACCTCGCGGCTGATGACTGAAGCACTCGAAGCGTCCATACGCCGAAAAGGCTTGCACATCCTCGACAACACAATGGCGTTCAGGATACTAGTCGCTGACGGACGCGCGGTAGGCGTGCTCTGCCTCGATACGGATGACGGCGCATTTCACACGATCCGCTGCGCGGATATCATCCTCGCGACAGGCGGACCAGCATACATCTATTTGTCGTCGGTATATCCGATCGGCCACACAGGCATGTCCGGAATGGCGTTGATGGCGGGCGCGTCCGCATCCAATTTACACCAATGGCAGTATGGGTTAGCGTCAACTGATTTTCGTTGGAACGTGTCTGGTAACTACCAACAGTCGTTGCCACGTTACATTTCGATAGACGAAACGGGTGCTGAACGCGAGTTTCTGCTGGATGATTTGTCGCCGCGAGAGGCTATTAGGCTAATGTTCCTCAAGGGATATCAGTGGCCGTTCGACACGCGGAAGTTGTGCGACTCGTCGCGAATTGACCTGCTGGCGCATCGGCAGATACACACGTTCGGGCGGCGCGTCTATTTGGACTACATGCATAATCCGTCAGGTTGGTCAGACGACGTTCGGTTGTTAGATGACGAGACGCGATCATACCTTCAAAAATCCGGCGCGTCGCAGCGAACGCCGATTGAACGGTTAGCGCATATGAATCAACCCGCAATAGAGTTGTACCGCGCGCATGGTATCGACCTCTATACAACTCCTCTTCGTATCGACGTATGCGCGCAGCACTGCAACGGCGGATTAAGCGTTGACCATAACTGGCAAACAACCATCCGTGGTTTGTATGCAGTTGGAGAAGCGGCGGGCACATTCGGCGCGTATCGTCCGGGCGGATCGGCGCTAAACTCCGCACAGGTTGGTTCGATGCGCGCGGCACAGCATATCGCTTTGCACCCGAACAGGTTAATCCAACATCCAGTTGTAGATGCGTTGCTAAACCAAACAACTATACCCATATATCCCAACCCCTCTGAACACACTCACTACTTTCAGTCGCAAATGAGCATGATTGGCGCACACCTTAGAGATGTAGACGCGCTCGCTTCATTACGCGTTGAGTTGCATGAACTACGGCGCAACGCGCAGCAATACTCCCTTGACAACAACGTACTATTGTCTCGCGACGATCTAGCAACGCAAATAAAGCTTAACGATATGTTACATACCCTCGACGCGGCCATTGACTCTATGATATTCTCGTCAGGCTACTACGGCAGTACTGGCGCGGGACTGATCATTGATAAAACCGGAGGTTATCTTCCTCATAACGACAAACAACCTAACTGCGTCATCGAAACGCGTGCCGATCATATCAAGTCCGTATCGCGTGCAATCCCTGTAAGAGCGTTCCCAAATCGTGATCTTTGGTTTGAATCCGTCTGGAAGGCCTATCGTGAAGATCGCCTATAGGTTTTATATGCCGCCCTCGGAGGCTCCGCTTCAAACACCACCGAAGCTTGCGACTCGCGCGCTTGCTGAACTAGCCTGGCCGCCATCTTACGAGCCGCTTCGCGGAATCTCTCCACCGAACCGTGCCCTGCGGCTATATCGCTAAGCGCCTTCTCCCACTTGCCCGTCATTTCCGGCTCCGTGACGGATCTTGGCGCCACTTCGATCAAGCGCATCCCTTTGTCCGTCGCGACTATCGTTTTGCCCTTTCGCACCGCGTAGCCCACCTGGATCAGTCTTTCGATGATCGCGGCGCGCGTTGCGGGGGTTCCCAGACCACCCGACCGCATCGCTTCGCGCAGCGCCTCGTCCTCGATTTCGCGACCCGCGTGCTCCATCGCTGACAGCAGGGAAGAGTCGGTCAACGGCGCGGGCGGCTTCGTCTTGTCCTCTTTCACAACCACATCGCGTATTATTCGCGTGTCGCCGACAGCTAGCGCGGGCAGGGTTTGTTCCCCGGGAGGGTTGTCGCCGCGCTTGTAGACCGCCTTCCATCCATCTTGAATCACGACGCGTCCCATACTGATAAACGCGTGTTCACCACTAACGGTAGTTACGCGAGTCTGCTCGTATACATGATTGGGCGAGAACGCCGCCGCAAGATTCTTGCACAACACGCCATATACGCCGCGCTCGGCAGGCGTGAGTTTGTCCAAACCGGAAGTTTTGCCAGTCGGAAGTATCGCGTGGTGATCCGTCACCTTTGACACATCGAACACCCTACGGTTTTTAGGAAGCGGTTTGCTCAACAACGGCGCGACAAAAGGCGACAATTCTCCGAACGCGGCTTGAGCGCCTCGCATCGCCCCGGGGAGTTTTGGCGCTAGATCATCCGAAAGATATCGGCTGTCCGTTCGCGGGTATGTGATCAATTTGTGCTTCTCATATAACGATTGTGCGGCTTCAAGCGTCTGCTTCGCCGTTAACCCTAACAACCTGTTCGCTTCACGTTGAAGGCTTGTCAAGTCCAACAGTTGTGGCGGCAAGTCCGTTTTCTTAGTTTTCTCTACCGATTCGACGCGAGCCGACTTACCTCGCACCGCGTCAGCCGCCGCTTGCGCCTTCGACACGTCCCAGACGCGCGGCTCGCCGGTCTCCGGATCGATCAGATTGCCTGTATAATCCCCAAAATCCGCCGTTACAATCCAGTAAGGTTTGGGCACGAAAGACTCGATAGCCTTACGGCGGCGCGCCAGCAGCGCCAGCGTGGGAGTTTGCACGCGGCCGATCGACAATAAAACGTTGTACCTTAGCGTGAACGCGCGGCTGGCGTTCATACCGACGAGCCAATCCGCCTCCGACCTGCAGCGCGCGCTCTCATACAACGCGTCGCAGCTCGAACCAGGCCTAAGCCTCGCGAATCCCTCCCGAATCGCCTCGTCGGTCATACTGGAGATCCACAACCTATCGAACGGTTTATCACAACCCGCCATTTTGTATATATATCGGAATATCAATTCACCCTCGCGACCCGCGTCAGTCGCGCAGATGATCCGTTCAATCGACGGATCATTCATCAAGTTTTTCACAATTTCGTATTGCGATTTTGTTTGAGGTATCACTTTTAACGGTATTGTCGCGGGCAATAAGGGTAAATCAACATCCCGCCAGCGTTTCCACTGCGGGTTGATCTCGTCCGGCTCGCGCAGTGTGACCAGGTGTCCAACCGCCCATGTGACCACGTACCCGCCGCCCGTAATGCAACCGCTGCCCGCCGAGCGCGCCGACAACGCCCGCGCTAAGTCGCGCGCGACGGAGGGTTTCTCCGCCACAACCAAAACGCGTGACGTTGTGCTGGTTTTCGTTGACCCGCGCTTCGCGTCAGTCTTTGGCGAGGCGCGCTTTGATGGCAGCGAGGAATTCATCCGTTGACAATGCCTCCATCGGCTCGACGCTCAACGATGTTAAGTCGCGCGTCGCTTGACCACCCTCGATCGTATCGATGCACGCGCGCTCTAATTTGTTGGCGAAACCTACCAATTCCGTGTTGCTGTCGATCTCGCCGGACTTACGCAGCGCGCCAGTCCATGCGAATATCGTCGCAATCGGGTTGGTCGAGGTCGTCTCGCCAGCCAAAAACCTACGGTAGTGGCGCGTCACCGTACCATGCGCTGCCTCGTACTCAAATTGACCGTTCGGACTGACCAGCACGCTGGTCATCATCGCCAGCGAGCCGAACGCCGCTGACACCATGTCGCTCATCACATCGCCGTCGTAGTTCTTGCACGCCCAAACGAATCCGCCCTCCGAACGCACCACCCGCGCGACCGCGTCGTCTATCAGCATATAGTAATAATGAATACCAACGGTTGTGAACGCGTCCCTATACTCCGTCTCGTAGACGCGCTCAAACACATCCTTAAAGTGGTGATCGTAACGCTTGCTTATCGTATCCTTAGACGCGAACCAGAGATCCTGACCGGAGGACAACGCGAAACGAAAGCACGCCCGCGCGAACGCCTCAATGGAAGCGTCCGTATTGTGGACGGCCTGAAGCACGCCCGCGCCATCAAAACGATGTATCGGCACAACCGAACGATTACCATCGTCGCTGGTGAACGCCAACTCCGCCAATCCCGCACCCGGTACCCGCATCTCCACGCCTTTATATATATCTCCGTAAGCGTGACGCGCTATAACGATCGGTTTCTTCCAAGTCCGCACGGCGGGAGCGATGTTCCTTACCGTAATCGGCGCGCGGAACACGGTGCCGTCCAGCGCGGCGCGCAACGTCGCGTTAGGGCTGGGCCACATCTGTTTTAGATGATACTCTCCCACCCGCTGCGCGTTTGCCGTGATTGTCGCACACTTCACTCCCACTCCTAGCCGCTTTATAGCCTTTGCAGCTTCACGAGTCACCACATCCCCGGTTCGATCCCGTTCTGGCAACCCCAGGTCGTAATACTCGACGTTGAGCGACACGAACGGCGATATCAGCGTATCCTTGATTTTCCGCCATAGTACGCGGGTCATCTCGTCGCCGTCCATCTCGACGATCGCGCGGCGCATAGTTATAGGTTTATCATACTTCATCCGCGTCATCCTCGCTCACATAGTTATCGCTCATGAAATTTATTAGACAGCCCGCCGCGAGAATCTGCCGTTCGCGCTCGTTCAAACCTTCCAGTTTTATCGATATCGTTTCCGCCGATCCAACGTTGCCGCGCCTTATCAGCAGAACGGCGAACGTCTCGCGCCCTTGAAGCACACTCGCGCGGACGTCCGGAATAAACATCCTGTCCCCAGGCTCAAGGCTGATCTTCACACCTTCCGGGAGTGTGAACGGCACAATTCCCCAGTTTATACAATTTCCCTTGTATCTCTTAGTCGCGTAGGATTCGCATAGGTTAACGCAGCCGCCCAGCACGCGCTGGCAGGACGCGGCTTGTTCGCGCGCGGAGCCGTCTCCAGGCCGGCGCGCGAACAGCGCGGAGCCGAAGTTTGTCGACCAGAGCAGATCGATTGCCGTATAATTGGGATCGCGTTCGGCGACTTTCCTCAACGTATCCAACAGCGTCATCGACTTCACGCCCCCGCAGCGTTCGCGCTCGATGGATTGGATCGCCTTCGCGCGCGGCACATACTGCGGATCGCGGCGCGATAGCGTGAAATCCGCCAGCCGTATCGGATTGGATCGATAGCTGGACGTTTCGCCCGACGGGATAAGCTCGTCGGTTGTCGTCACGTCGTCCATGATAACCGCCGCGAACTCGACCAGCATATGTTCGCCAAGCGGCGTCATCGCGGGCCAATCCGTGATGTTCGGACCCAACTCAAGCCGCTCGTCATACTGCGGCCTGCCCCATCCATTGTACACCCTGCGGTCGTATAACCTACCGTCCCACTCGCCGTCCGCCGTGCGAATCAACGCCTTCTCCTCGTCCAGCGGATAGGTTTCGCCGATATCGGTCGCGGGAGTCAAGCGTCCGCCGTTGCGCGCGGTCATCGCTATCGACCGCGCGTCCATCAATGCCACGCATGATAGTTGTCCATCTCCAGGTTTTGAACCCTCTCGATTCGGGAAGTTGCGCGTCGTGTGCCGGATCGAGAACGCGCCGTGTGCCGGAACGTCCCCCGCGCCGAAACACGGCCCGCAGAAACACGGCTTGACGATAACGCCCTCGGCGGTCAGCCTAGCCAGCACGCCGCTCTTGTCCAGCGCCAGAGCGATCTGCACGCTCGCCGGATACGCCGACAGGCTGAAAGCGCCGTCGCCAATCGACCCGCTGGACATAATCGCGGCCGCGGCCGCAAGGTTCGACGCGAGTCCGCCCGCGCATCCCGCTATAATCCCTTGATCCACCCAGAATCCGCCGTCGCGCAGTTTACCGCGCAGATTAAGCGCGACTTGACCGTCGGTCAGCGACAGCGCCTCCTCCTCGACCCGCTTGAGATAATCGCTAGGATTGCCCAAGAATTGGTCGATCGCGACCGCGTTCGACGGATGGAACGGCAGCGCTATCATCGGTTCGATCGTGTCCAGGTCGATCTCGATCAGCGCGTCGTAACGCGCGTCCTCGCGCGGGCACATCTCGCGGTAGTCGCCGCCGCGTCCGCGTTTGGCGAGATACTCGCGCGTCAACCCGTCCGTCTCCCATATACTGGAAAGGCAAGCGGTCTCGGTGGTCATAACGTCCAGCGCGATGCGCTCGTCCATCGAGAGCGACGCAACGCCCGGGCCAGCAAACTCCAGTATCTTGTTCCGCGCGATACCTTGCGAATACACCTGCGCGCACAGCGCAAGCGCCGCGTCCATCGGACCGGAGCCAGCGCGCAGCGCCCCGGTCAGGTAAACCAGCACGACGGGCGCGTCCGGCATGTCGTATGGCACGCCCAATAGTTGTTTAACTAACTCGCCGCCGCCCTCGCCTATCCCCATACAGCCGAACGGCCCGAACCGCGTGTGGCTGTCCGATCCAAGTATCATCCTGCCGCCGCCCGCCAGCGTCTCGCGCGCGTACTGGTGTATGACCGCCATGTTCGCGGGCACGTATATACCGCCGTACTTTTTCGCAGCCGACAACCCGTAGCGGTGATCGTCCTCGTTGATCGTGCCGCCCACAGCGCACAGGCTGTTGTGGCAGTTGGTCAGCGCATACGGCACGGGGAACCGCGTCAACCCGATGGCGCGCGCGGTCTGAAGGATCCCCACATACGTGATGTCGTGCGAGATGAGGCTGTCGAACTTCACGCGTTCGCCGCCATGCGCCGCCAGCACGGACTCGGCCATCGTCCCGGTCGATTCCGTTTCACGCCGCCACGGTCCCAGCAGTACGGGCTTGCCGCCCCGCAACGCGCAGGGTTTATTCACTACATGAACCATTTGTTCTCCTTATACAACCCTTCGGTAAAAACCCTATCGATACATGCCCGTAACCGCGTCAGCGCGTGAACGCGTCCCACGATAGATCGTCCGCTCCTACGGCAGCCGCGCCTCCGGTCAACTCGTTCGCCAGCAGCGTCAGCACGTGCGAGTATCCTTGTTCGATGACCATCAGTTTATCCGCGCCGCCAAACTCCAGCGTCGAGTAACGCGCGCCGTCCATGCCGAACGCCTCCTCCGCGCCGAACCAAGCCTTCCCCGATCCGACGCGAACCTCATACTCCCCCGGCGCGATACCAATGGTTGTATCGCCGCCGCCGGGCAGGAACAGCGACGCCGCGAACGTACCGTCTCGCGCGTAAATCTTAACCAGCGCGCCCGTGCCGGATGGATGCGTCGAGACGACCTTCAGCTCCGCAAGCGTGCTTCGGTACGCGCCCGCGCGCTCCAGCGCGCCTACCGGAGGCCAGGATTGCACGCATAACACGGCGCGCGCCGCGCTGTCCTCGAACGCCCCCAGCGACTCGTATATGGCGTAAGCCGAATAATACTTCTGATTATTAAACAACCGTTCAGCGTGAAGCATGTCAACGCGTTCGGTTTGCGCGTCGGGATACAACGCACGCGCAACCCGCGCGTCCCGGCTGGCGACCATCGCGAACACCAGCGACTCGAACGCGCGCTGATCCAGCGTATTGCCAGCCGTCTCGCGCAGAGCGTTCTGGAATACCGATTGGAAAGCCGTGATCGTCTGCGAACCCGCCTGCCCGTCGGCTGCAATCTCCGCGCCCAGATCGATCAGCATGCCCTGGAACGTCCTCGCGTTCTCGCCGGACGCGCCGCGAGACAGCGTATTTCCGCCGCGCAGATACTCGTAAAGGTTGTTGATCGGTTCGCTGGCTAGATACGCCAGCGCGCCCTCTATCCCCGTCGCGGCAGGCGCGGGCGGCTCCGGCTCCGACGAACCCAAGTATTCCAACAACGCGGCGGCAAGCTCCCCCGCCTGATCGTACTCGCTGGGCAGGGGCAGTTTCTTCCATATGGTTGTCGTGCCCTCCACGAACTGCGACACGTCTATCGCCTCGCCATACTCGGACAGTATCGTAACGGACGCGATCGTCCCTCTCGTTGACGTATCTATAACGGTTATCGTCATCTCGCAGTTATACGCGCTTAGATAACCCCCGTATTGCCCGGCGAAAGGATAACTCGCGCGAAGCTTTACGATCAGCCCCGCGCGATTCGGATCGTCCGTTATCGTCAGCGGATTGCCGTCCAGCCGCGAGGCCAGATCATCCGCGACGGCTGTCAGCTCCGCGTTCAGCTCGTCCAGCGCTGCGCCCGGATTCTGCGAGACCGAGCCGCTGCCGGGCATGTACTCCGAATCGGCGGCGAGAACCAGCAGCGCGCCGTTAGGCCGCGGCTCGGAGGGGCGCAGCGTTGACGAGTCAGCGCCGAACGACAGCTGAAGCGCCGCGTCCGTCCATACTCCGCCCCGGCGCGCCGCTCCCGGATCGGCGGCTCGTCCCGCCGGCGCGCGAACCAAAAGCGCGGCGATCAGCGTGCAGCACGCGATGATACGAAACGTCAAACGTCCCGGCATGTGCGGCGCCTCCTTTGCGTAAACCGTAACCGGATCGCGGCGGACACGCGCCGCGCACCCCGTATAAATAACGAATAAATCGCGCGCGGTTATCCAGTTCCCGAGCCGTTCTGCCGCCACGACTCGATCAGCCGCCGCTCCTTGTCCGTGAGCGCGGCGCGCTCCAGCAGTTCCGGACGGCGCTCCAGCGTGACGCGCAGCGACTGCTCCCGCTTCCACGCGGCGATAGCGGCATGGTTGCCGCTTAACAGCACGTCGGGCGCGCTTACCCCGCCGACAACCCTCGGATGCGTGTACTGCGGGTACTCCAGCAACCCGTCGCTTGAGAAACTCTCGTCCCGCGCCGACTCGATCGAACCCAGCACGCCGGGTATCAATCTCGCGACCGCGTCGATCAGCACGATAGCCGCGGGCTCGCCGCCCGTCAGGATGTAATCCCCGATGGATATCTCCTCGTCAACGCACGCGTCCAGCGCGCGCTGGTCGATACCTTCGTAATGTCCGCATAACAGTATCAGATCGTCATACCGCGCCAGACGCTCCGCCGCGCGCTGATTCAGCACCGTCCCGCGCGGCGACAGCGAAACCCTCCTCCCGTTCGCGGGATCGAACGGAGGCCGCGACGCGAACCCCATAGCGTCGATGATCGGTTGCGCGTACATCACCAGCCCCGGCCCGCCGCCGAACGCGTAGTCGTCCGTCTTGCGATGCTTATCCTTCGTGAACGAGCGTATGTCGATCGTCTCTATCGATATCAGCCCGGATCGGCGCGCGCGACCCACGATGCTCGAGTCGAGCGCGCGGAACATCTCCGGAAACAGCGTCAGTATCTTTATCCGCATCAGTCGAACACAGCCGTCTCATTCATTCGCTCTCGGCTGATCGTGACCAGGCGGCGGCTCACGTCCACGTCCGTGACGACAGACTTAAGCGCGGGCGCCAATATGGTACCCGCCTCGGTTTTAATCACATAAACGTCGTTGCCGCCGGGCTGAAGCACGTCCTCCAGCCTGCCGATCAACGCGCCCGTTTCATCGCGCGCCTCGCACCCGATCAAGTCGCAGATGAAATCCGCGTCCGGATCGAGCTTCGCCGCGTGGTCTCGATCGACGTACAGCCATTGCCCGCGCAGAGCCTCGGCTCCGTCCCTGTCGCAAACCCCGTCCAGCGCGATCACCGCGCCGCTTTTCCCGTTTACGCGCGCTGATAACACTCGGCGCGGCTCGAACGCGCCGCCCCGCTCCAAGTACACCATCGGCAGCGCGTCGGCAGAACCGAACCGCGCCGGATCATCCGTGAACGGTTCGACCCGCATCTCCCCGCGCAGACCGTGCGCGCGCGCGACGCGGCCTATCTGAATATAAGGCTGCAGCATAGCCTTAGCCCGTCACACGATCTCGACGAATACGGGCAGCGGGTTTTTCAAAGTGGCGGCCTTTATGACCGTGCGGATAGCCCGCGCGACGCGACCCTGTCTGCCTATAACCTTGCCCATGTCGTCAGGGTGCACGTGCAGCTCGAGTATCACCGATTCGCTGCCCGTCGTCTCGACGATCTCGACGGACTCGGGGTGCGAAGCCAGCGATCGCGCGATATAGCCTAGCAATTCCGGCATGGCTTACGCCTCCGCCGCCGCCGTCTCCGGCTTGCCGGTTACGCCGCCGGGCAGAACGCCGGCTTTCCTTAGCAGGATGCGCGCGGTGTCGGTCGGCTGCGCGCCGCGTCCCAGCCACAGTTTAGCTTTATCCGCGTCAACCTTTACGACCGCCGGCTGCGTCATCGGATCGTAGTATCCGATCTCCTCGATAAACCGTCCGTCGCGCGGGCTGCGCCCGTCGGCGACGACCACGCGGTAGAACGGGCGTTTCTTCATGCCGATGCGCTTGAGTCTGATCTTGACAGCCATACAGGGTAAGCCTCCTTATTGATTCATATATACTCAACCGGTTCCAGTAAACCGACTGATCCGCCGCGATCACAGTCCCGGCAGCCTCATCTTCGACCGCCCGAACCGATTCTTCCCCATCATCTGTTTCATCATCTGGCGCGCGTTCTCGAAGTTGCGGATCACCAGGTTCACATCCTGCACGGTATACCCGCTGCCCCTGGCGATCCTGCGCCGCCGCGACGCGTTGAGTATGCCGGGATTCCTGCGCTCCTCGGGGGTCATCGAGCGGATGATGGCTTCTGGCTTCTTCATCGCGTCGCCGTCGATCTTCATATCCTTGACCTTCGCGCCTACGCCGGGGAGCATGCCCAGGATGTTTTCCAAAGAGCCCATCTTCTTCATCTGCTGCATCTGGTCGAGGTAGTCCTGCAGGGTGAAGGACGCGTGGCGCAGTTTGGACGTTAGTTTATCGCTGTCCTGCTGGTCGAACGTCTCCTGCGCTTTCTCAATCAGCGAGAGCATGTCGCCCATGCCCAGTATCCGCGAGGCCATGCGATCAGGGTGGAACGGCTCGATGGAGTCCATCTTCTCGCTGTAGCCCGTGAACTTGATCGGTTTGCCCGTGACCGCGCGGATGGAGAGCGCCGCGCCGCCGCGCGTATCCCCGTCCAGTTTGGTCAGGATAACGCCGTCTATGCCCAATTTCTTGTTGAACGTATCGGCGACGTTGACCGATTCCTGTCCGATCATCGCATCGACGGTCAGCAGTATCTCCTGCGGGCGCACGGCGGCCTTTATGCGCGCAAGTTCGTCCATCAGGTTTTCGTCGATCTGCAGGCGACCGGCGGTGTCCAGAATAACCACGTCATAGCCTTTATCGCGCGCGTGCTCGACGGCTTCCTTCGCGGTCTTGACGGGATCCTGCGCGCCGCGCTCGAACAGCGGCGTTTTGACCGACTCGGCGACCACGCTCAACTGGCGTATGGCGGCTGGGCGGTATATGTCGCACGCGGTCAGCAGCGGTTTCTTGCCTTCCTTTTGCATCCACAGCGCGAGCTTGCCCGCGAAGGTCGTCTTGCCCGCTCCCTGCAGTCCGCACAGCATGTATACCGATATCGGCGAACTGGACCAGGTCAGGCGCGAGGACACGCCGCCCATCAGCGCGGTCAGCTCCTCGTTGACGATCTTGATGACCTGCTGCGCGGGCGTGAGGCTTTCGGAGACCTCGCTCCCCACGCATCGATCGGTGACGCGCTTGATGAAATCCTTCGCGACCAGGAAGTTTACGTCGGCCTCCAGCAGAGCCAGGCGCACCTCGCGCATGGCGTCGCGCACATCCTGTTCGGACAGCTTGCCGCGTCCGCCGATGCGTTTCATCACGGACTGGAGCTTTTCGGTCAAGCCCTCGAACGCCACTTGATTCCCTCCCCGATTACGATCGCGCGAAAATACCGCCGCCCGCAATTGCGGCAACCTATACAGTATAGCAAGGTTGTGAGGAATGTCAACCATTATTCAAAATTTAAATAGATATACGGGCAACGAACGCCGCGCGGGCATGTGGAACGGCTGCCCTGTCCCGAAGCGGCAAAGGCAAGCCTCCCTCTCCCCGCGCGGCGGTGCAACCGTTTATCTCAAACTACCCCAGTTCCCGCGCCGCGATGATCAACCCTCCGACTATCCCGCTATCGTCTCCCAATCCAGGCGCGACGATATAGTTATCGATATCGTCCAGAATCCTGCCGCTGCGTATGTACCCGCCCAGCAGATCGATCGTCCTCAAACGAATCGCGGGAAACAAATGCCGCTGATGCATCACGCCACCGCCCAGTATGATCCGCTCCGGCGATAAAGCGAATATCATATCGGCGCAACATTGAGCCAGATATTCGGATTCCAGCGCCCACGCCGGATGATCCTCGGGCAGTTCGTCCGCGCGTTTCCCCCATCGTTTCTCGATCGAAGGCCCGCAGGCCAATCCCTCCAGGCATCCCTTGTGATAGGGGCAGAATCCATCCGGGCAAGTCTCGCCTGGAGCCGGTTTCAGCAGAAGGTGCCCCATCTCCGGATGCACCAGCCCGTGCAAAGGACGGTTATCGATAATGACCCCCGCGCCGATCCCGGTCCCGACGGTAAGATACACAAGGCTGGATAACCCGCGTCCCGCGCCGACGACATGCTCGCCGATAGCGGCCATGTTAACGTCCGTCTCGAACCCAACGGGAATACACAGCGCGTCGCGCAGGATCGGCAAAAACGGCGTATCCACCCAGCTAAGTTTGGGCGTAGCCGTTATGTAACCATACGTGTCGGAATCCTCGCGCAGATCGACCGGCCCGAAACTGCCTATGCCCAGCGCCTCGATACCCTCGCTATGGAAGAACCGCGCGAGTTTGGGCAGCGTCTCCTCCGGCGTGGACGTGGGGATAGACTCGCGCTTGAGTATGGTTCCGTCGTCGAAACCCACGGCGCACACCATCTTGGTGCCGCCGCCCTCCAGCGCGCCCAGCAACCGCTTGCCGCTCATTTAGTTATACTCCACCATCTTTCCGTACATGCGGTACTCGGATTTATAGAACGCCTCGCGCGCGATCTCCCTGCCGTATTGGTACGTCACTTTGTAAGTGGTGACGCGGTAGCCCGTGCGCGCGGAACGGGTGACGGTCTCCGTGCCGGGGGCGAGAGAGGGGTTGCGCGTGTAAACGGTCTCGGCGGGAGGGGTTGAGCCTGTAGTCTGGCTATAAAGATCGATAGTAACGCCGTCGCCCAGTTTCCTGCCGTAGATCTCGAAGGTAAGGGTACGGTTCGCGTATGAACCGATGATATAGATAGGCCCGCCGGTATTGTTCTTCATGCGCATATCCTTATCGGGCCAGTTGACCATAGCGTCCTCGCCGCGATTAACATAATCGACAGGCCAGGCGTGGGGGTTGCGCATGGAAATGTCAAGGCCGGAGCGGACAAGCGCGTTGAACAAAGTGGTGGACACCTGGCACACGCCGCCGCCCACCTCGTCGATGAGCGTACCGTTCTGGATAGCGCCCGCTTCACGGTAGCCTTTAGCGTAAGTGCGCTGTCCGGTAACGTCGTTGAAAGAGAAGATATCGCCGGGCTGGACGACCGTACCGTTAATAGCGCGGGCTGCAAGCGAGATGTTGGTGTTGCGGTTCTCGTTGCCAGTGGTGGAGGTGGTGAAGCCCGACACCTTGCCGTATAAGGCTTGAACCTCCTCGCGGGTAACGGAAGGCTCGACATGGACGATAGGAGCCTCGATGACCGCGCCGTAATCGCGGGAGTCAAGGGCGGAGGCGACTTGAGTAAAGAGAAGATCAGGGTCGACGATCTGCCCGGCGAGAGCGTCGGTGAAGGTGAACTGACGGGTGGAGAAATTGAAGTCCGCGACCTGCGCGTCGTGGCCTTCGATGGTAAGGCGGCGCGCAACCTGATCGGTAAGCGTGCGAACCGCGCTCTTTTCGTACCACATTTGGGATTCGTAATTCACGCCGGCGGAGGACATAGCCGTGATTTCAGCGTAGCGTTCCTCAAGCGTGCCGGATCGTCCCAGAGCGTAAGCCTGGCGGATCAGCGTTTCGGTGTTGCGATGGAGGGGAACCTCGTCGGAGGAAATGCGCCAGCGGGCGTCGCCCGCCGTGACGAATATCTCAAAGGACTGATCCTCAATCTGGTCGCGGGCGGAGAGCCGTTCCAGAGCCTGGTCAAGGGTGAGTCCGGAGAGGGGCACGCCGTCAACGCTAACGCCGTCGTAAAACGCCGAGCTGGCGACGACTGAGCGCATATGCTGGAAAGCCTCGTAAGCCTTAACCTGGTGCTGCGCCCACATAGCCAAAGCGGCGAGCGCGCCGACAAGCATCAGGCAGACAGGACCCGTCCAGACGGCGCGCGGCTTAGACGCGCCGCGCGCCGAAACCCTTCGCGGCATAACGCCGCCATGCGTATTGGTCATAACAGCCACTCCTTACAGCGGATACGGTATCTCCAATCCAGACCCCGACGATGAGTCAAACCCATCACACCGCCACATCGGTCCAGCGGGACGCTGGTCAGGGGTTCAAAGGGGGTGAAACCCCCTTTGCGGGGTCTGGGGCGGAGCCCCGGAAAGCTCGACGCGACGCGCCAACAAACTAACGATCCACAAAGCCAAGACCGTCCCGTTCCATCCAGAATCTACCTTACAGCCGACCAACTCCAAAGAAGCTGCGGCTTCGCGGGTCTATTAAGCCCGCAGGCTACAAATCACAGATCGTCAGCGTCCTGAACGGGTTCAAGGTCTTTCGAGTCGGCGGGCGTGCCCGTATAGCTGCCCAGCACGTCGCCGCGCACCGCGTCGCTGTGCCTGGCCATGTCGTCCATCGCGCGCCGTTTGCCTTGATTCAGCGCGTTGAACTGTTTTGTACGGATAAACATGGGTTTTCTGGATCTTGAGCGCATAAGAAACACCTCCGCGATTATGATGCGACGCGGAGGCGTTTCTATTCATATGATCCCATAACCATATAAACCGCGCGACGCGAGACGGTCAGCGGCGCGATTGATCGCGCGATCCGTCGTTTAAGACGATGTTTTCCTTTATATAGCTTGTCATCGCGTCATACTTGGATTCCATGTCCTCGAGGAGGCGCAACTGCGCCCTGGCGCGGATGAGGTTATGCTCCGGATCCCAGACGCGGAAGTATCGATCCCCGTCTAGATAGTCCGTCAAGAACCGCATCGCAAGCTCGTATGTGATGACCAGGCAGCCCAGCGGCTGCGCGATCAACTCGGAGTCGCTCAAGAACCCGCGCGTCTTATCGATAAACCCCTTGGCAAACTGTTCGTACTTGCCCATATCAAGATCAATCTTGGAAACGTCCGGCTCATCCTCCGCCGCCGAAGACGCGCCGAAGCGGATCATATCGCCGAAGTCGTACAGCGACGATCCCGGCATGACGGTATCCAGATCGATCACGCATATGGCTTCTTCGGTTGAATCGTCGATGAGCACGTTATTGATCTTGGTATCGTTATGGGTGACGCGCAGCGGCAGAGCGCCGCCGCTCAACTGGTCTACGATGCGCGAGGCCAGGCTGGAGCGATCCCGCACGGCCTCGATCTGGCGCGAGGCCGCCGCGCGCCGTCCGACGCGATCCGCCTCTACGGCCTGGATAAACGCGGAGTAACGCTTAGGCGTATCGTGGAAGCCCGTTATCGTCTCGCTAAGCGTTTCGATCGGGAAGTCCGCTAAGTCGCGCTGGAACGCGCCGAACGCGCGTCCCGTCTCGCACAGGTGCTCGGGCTTGACCGCCGCGTTGTACGCGGTCGCGCCTTCCACGAATCTGTAGCATCTCCACGGCTCGCCGGAAGCGTCCCACTCGATCATAGAGCCGTCGGCCTTTTCCATGAACGACAGCACGCGCCGCGACGGATCGGGCGCGTCCGGCGGGAGTTTGCCGCGCAGGTGCGCGGTGACGCGCCGGATGTTGGACATAATCATCTCCGGCTGTTTGAACACGTGGCGGTTGATCTTCTGGAGCGTAAGCTTCTCGCCGCCGTCCAGGATCGCCAGGTATGTGGTGTTGATGTTCCCGGCGCGCAGTTCGCGCGCAGCGGCGATCGGCTCCGTCCTGCCAAACGCGGCCAGCAGGGCGGGGAATCCCAGCCGGACGGGATCGACGGGCGAGCCGGGCAGCCCGGCTCCGCCGTTATCTACGTTCGCGAAATCATTCGGCACAATATCCCTCTATTCCTTACAGACGCGGTGTAGTATGTACGTATGCGCGGGTATGGTCGTTCGATTACGCTGCGGCAGTCCGTTTCGAGCGACGCGGCGCGTCCCGCGCGCCGCTTGCCATTCCCTGCTTGCCGCTATGCGCGTTAATCCACCGTCTGCCCTGACAGCGCTTTCCAGGCCGCGCGCAGGGCTTTCTGGTTCTGCACGCCGTAGTTGGGATCGTTCTTGCTCACCTCGTCCATGTCGCGCAGGAAGTGCACGCACAGATGCCCGTTGAAGTTATTATCCCTGATGGTGGAGCTTAGGTGCGGGGTATTGTGCATGGTGGCCATGCTCCACACCCCGTCGGGGAATTTCACCCATACGGCCTTAGGCGTCCAGGTGGTCGTGTTGCCGAACGCTTTATTCATCACGGCGGTATCCGACGCGCTCAACGGCTCGGAGTCCGCGTGCCGCCCCATCGACATGAATTTCAATTTCCACGACTGTTTGCTGGCGGGATCGTACACCGTGACGATCGTGCCCGACGGGTACTTGACCTTGACCACGTCGAAGAAGTGCAGCAGCTTCACCGATCCGGACGACGGCCCGGAGCCGGACGACGACGAGGCGGACGACGATCCCGATACCGTTCCAGCCGGAGCCGTTCTAGCCGACGAGGAGTACAGCATCGTCAGGGTGCCGGGGCCGGCTATCCCGTCCGCGGACAGGCTGTTCGCCTTCTGGAAAGCGACTACGCCGTTGCGCGTGCCCGTTCCGAACTTACCGTCCGCGGCGAAGTTGATGTAACCCAACTCGCGCAGCCTCTGTTGCATCTTAGTGACCTCGGAGCCAGCGTCGCCTTTCTTGAGCGTGAGCTTAGCGTATGCGCCGGAAGAGGCCGGAGCCTTAGCCGCGACGGCTCTAGAACTGGACAGCGCGCTGAGCGTAGCCGCGCCTACCTTGCCGTCGGCGGATAGTCCGTTGCGGGATTGGAACTCCATGACGGCCTTCTCCGTGCCGCTGCCGAACACCCCGTCCGGCGCAAAGGTTATATAACCCAGGTTCTTTAACAGCGTCTGCATGGCTTTGACAGCCGTGCCCGACATACCCTTCTTGAGAGTGGAGCCGGACGCCGCGACGATCGTCGAACCGGACGCGCCGGACGCGCTGGAGACGTTGACGAACGAGCTTGTTGAAACGCTCTCCGCCGCGCGCGCCGCGCCGGAATACAGCACGCGTTGGGTCTCTCCTCCCGCCACGCCGTCCGCGCTGATAGCGTTGCGTTTCTGGAACGCTCGGACAGCCGCCTCGGTATCGTCCCCGAACTTGCCGTTGCACGAGCCGGAGAAGTATCCCAGATCGCGCAGGGCTGTCTGTACGTCCTTAACCTGCGGGCACTCGTTGCCCTTCTGCAGCGGGATATAACCGGAGCGGGTGATCTGAACCAGCAGATCCGACCGGATATACCCGGAGTGCGATCCGTAGCGCACCTTCGACCATCCTCCGGATCGGCTGACCACGGATACCTCCTCGCCGCCCTTTATCGTGATGATAGCGCTCGCGCTGGTCGCGGCCTGCGAGCGCAATCTGGTGCCAGAACGGGTATACCAGATCTCATCGGCCAGCGCCCCAGGCGCGATCATGATAAGCCGCGAAGCCGCCAGCGTCAATGCCAGCGCGAATGCCCAGAGTTTCCTCAATTGATTCCTTTGCACCTTCCGCGCACCTCCCGAACCGTTGTGGCGTTGCCCGTCCCTTATAGAACGAATTATATTACGGTTTGATTTCGCAGTCAAGGGGTTTTCGGATGAAAACGTAATAAATTCGTTACAGGATTGCGAGAGAAAATCGGATTAACCGGGGGGTGTATGTCGTTTACTCTTTAGGGAGCGGTGGTGTATACTGTTGATACGGCGCGCGAGGCGCTGATAAGGCGCGGCGGCGCGAAGCCCGCGAAGGAGAACGGCCGATGGCGGAGTTTTGGCAGGAGAATTTCTCGCTGATACGCAGCATATTCAGCAGCATCCGCGTCTCGGACGCGGCGGACGTGCTGATAGTGGCGTTCCTGCTGTACCAGCTGCTTCTGCTGACACGGGAGACCCGCGCCAGCCAGGTGCTCAAGGGATTGGCGTTCCTGTTCGCGGCGAGCAGATTGAGCGTGCTGCTGCATCTGACGGCGCTGAACCGGATCATAGACCTGGTGGTGAACTCGGGCGCGGTGGTGGTGGTCGTGCTGTTCCAGCCGGAGCTAAGGCGCGCGCTGGAGCAGATAGGCAGCACGAACCTATGGGATAAACTGCGCGCGCCGGACGATCCGGATCATCACCTGCGGGTTATATCCGAACTGGTGGCCGCGATGACGAACCTCGCCAGGCGCAAGGTAGGCGCGCTGATAGTGATCGAGCAGCGCACGGGGCTGGCCGACATCATAGAGAGCGGCACGCGTCTGGACTCGCTGATCACAGCGCCGCTGATAGAGAACATCTTCGAGCCGAACACCCCTCTGCACGACGGAGCCGTGATAATCCGGGAGCACCGCATCGTAGCCGCCGCCTGCTTCCTAAGACTCAGCGAGGATCGGAACATATCAAAGGAACTGGGCACGCGCCACCGCGCCGCCCTTGGGATATCGGAACAGACGGACGCGACCGCGCTGATCGTGTCCGAAGAGTCGGGCGTTATATCCATGGCTCGCGCTGGGAAACTGACGCGGCATTTGGACGCGCGCACGCTGGAACAGGCTATCACGCCTATATTCGCCACGGCCCCGCCCTCTATGCCGCTGTTAAGCTTCCTGGCCTCGAGGGCGAAACGGAGGAACCGCGATGCTGCCCAATGAACCCCGCGCGCCGCAAAGCGCCCGGCCTGCCGTTGAAGCCAGGCGCGGATCGGTTCAGCTTACGGATCCGCTGTCCGTCACCGCCGGGAAGGCGTGGCGGTCGATGCGCACGCATCCATGGCTGAAGGTCTGCGCGCTGCTGATATCGCTGCTGGTGTGGGCGGTGCTGATCGCGGGCGACGAAGACGTTCAGCGCGAGAAGACCATCGCGGACGCGGTGGTGACGGTGGTGGGATTAGAAGCGCTGCAGTCGCGCGCGCTGACCGTCACGGACGATCTAACGTCCGCGCCGATAAAGGTCAAGATGCGCGTTAGGGTGGCGCAGAGGAATTATCAAACCGTGACGGCGCAGAACTTCGCGCCGCGCCTCGATCTATCAAGGATCACCCAGGCAGGGGAGAATCAGGAGATCAAGTTCAGCCAAGCGCTCACGACATACGGCACGGTGCTGGAGTTTACTCCAGCGTCCATCACGGTCAACGTGGAGGAGTATGGGCAGCGCAGCAGGATCCCGGTGGAGGTCTCTCCGGTTGGAGCCGCGTCCACGCCGCTGTGGTTCGATACGCCTACAGCCGATCCCGCGCAGGTGACGGTGAGCGGGCCGCGGTCGCTGGTGGATCAAGTGGCCAGAGCATCCGTCAAACTGCCGATAGAGACGCTGGACTTGAGCCGCACGCATAACAGCATATCCGCGCTGATCGAGCTGCAGGACAGCGCCGGGAATCCCATCCAGTCGCCGCTGATGCGCGTCACCAGCGAGCTGGTGAATATGCAGAGCGTGCGCGTTGACGTGGACGTGTACCCTATGAAGGAGCTTCCAATAGATACGTCGATAGCGGTGCGCGGCACCCCAGCGCACGGTTATGAGATTAACAGGACGATGATGGTGCCCCAGACCGTGATGGTGGCGGGGCCGGCAGCCGCGCTGGAGCGGCTGCAGACCATATACGTTGAAACGCCGATAGACGTGAGCGGAGCGTCGGAGGCGGTGCAGGGGCGCAGCGGGCTGAGGCTTGCGCCGGAGTTGAAGTACTCGAGCGCGTCCGAGGTGGTTATACTGGCGGCGGTGAGGGAGGCCACGCATACGCATACGTATTCGGATGTGAGGGTGGAGGTAAGGGGAACGGACGCGGCGCTCGACTCGCGCATACCGCTGCGCGCGATGAGCGTGACGCTGTCCGGCCCGTATCTGGAGATGGAGCGAGTAACCGCCGACGATATTCATCTATATGTTGACGCGTCGGGGTTGTCGGCGGGCGACGCGATACTGCCGGTGCAGTGCGCGGTGAATAATTTGAGCGCGTTCACGTTCTCGCCGCAGATGCCGGAGATCATGGTCACGCTCGTGGAACGCGAGGAATAACGCCCCCTTTGTCGCTAGCGGCGTCTCTCCTGGGAACGCCCCCTATGCCGCTAGCGGCGTCTCTCCTGGAAACACCCCCTATGCCGCTAGCGGCGTCTCTCCTGGAAACACCCCATCTGCCCTAGCGGCGCATCCCATGGGAACGCCTCTAGCGTCGGAGGAGCGCTCTCCGCCTCCATCGGCAAATCAACCACCTCAAGGCTCGAACACAATATTCTCCCCAACTTTATTGGTTCGGGTAAACTTCACGTCCTTCACGCTCTCCACGCGCCGCCCCAGTATGTTGAGATTGCGGAACACCACGTCGTCTATCGTGCAATCCTTACTAGCTGCTAAAACCTTTATCACGCGATCCAGTCCGCTGATCACGCTCACGCCGTCGAACGTCACATCCCGTATATTCCCTCTCGTTTCCGACTTCGACCACTGCGACTTGGACGTGGTCAGCTCGATGAACGAGGGCGTACCGTCGCCTTGACCCATTTGCGCGTCCTCGACCACTATGTTCTGGAATAATACATTGCGCACGAGCGCGTTGTCGCTGTTGTGGATCGACATCACAGGCTTGTGGAAGTTGTGCAGAACGGTTATATCCTTGAACGAGATATTCTCGATTACGTCGGCGCGCGTCTCGTAACCTATCTCCATCGACTGCGCGAGATCGGTCCATAACACGCAGTCCTCGAACAGGATATCCCTCGCGTCCGCGTCATAACCCTTCACCACCAGGTTGTCGTCCCATCCGCGCACGAAACAGTTACGCGCGGTTATCCTCTCGCACGATTGGATCGTTATCCCGTCGCTGTTCGACCGCGCGCCGATTATCTTCACGTCCTCTATCAATACATCCTGGCATAGATACGCGTTCAGCGTCCACGCGGAGGGATCGAGGATGGTCGGCCCGCTTATCACGACGTTCCGGCATCCGGTCAGGTCGATCGGTACCAGCGTATCGTCCCAGCGGTCGAACGCGCCGCCGTCGATGATCCCATGCCCCAGTATCCTCACATCGTCAACGTAATCGCCCTTTATCTGCCCGCGCAGAACCGCTCCCGGCGCTAGATACACGGTATCCCCGCCGCGCAAAACCACCTGCCGCGCGTCGTGCACGCCAGGCCCGAAGTAGATCACGCCTTCCGCGTCCGGATTGATCGGCTCCGGATCAGGCTCCATCGCGAACATATGCAGAGCGCCTTTCACCTGCGCGTTATACTCGACGGTGACGTTCGCGGGTGCATTCAGTTCAAACGACGCCGTGTCCCCGTCTATCGCCGGAACGATACCCAGCGATAACGGACGCACGACAACCTCGGTTATCTCCGCTCCGATAAACCGAACCTTTACGCTTACCGGACCCGTCATCTCAAAGAGCGCGACGGGCGTAAGCTCCGTTATCGGGTTGGACGTCCACGCGCGCCAGTGATTAACCGCCGTGTCGATCGTGTCGCACCGCTCGCCGTCGATCCATACCTCGCACGATCCGGATCGAGGGAGCGCGTCCGGCAGCGGCGCGAGTATCGCGTTGGTCCGAGCGGACGCCGAAGCGGGGATCGCCGCTAAAACCAGAACCAGCGCGGCGCACGCCTTAAAAATTCTCATCGCTCATCCTTTCATGCCGGAGGCCATTACGTTGGAGGTGATCTGGCGCTGGAAGATGATGAACAGCGCTATCGGCGGCAGTATCGAGAACACCGTCGCGCGCAGAACCTCTATCGCGGTCACCCCGGCGGTCGCCACCCTGAACTCGAACAGCCTTACCATAACGGTCGCGCTGGGCGAGTTGTTCAGCAGCAGGTACGGCAGCAGGAAGTCGCTCCACGCCCCGTTGACCGTGAATATCAGCACGACCATGTTGATCGGCATAGACAGCGGCATGACTATTCGGAAAAACATCTGCAGATTGGAGCATCCGTCCAGCCGCGCGGCCTCGAACAGGCTCGAGGGCATCGCGTCGTAGAAGTTCTTGAACAGTATGATCGTGAACGCGCTCGCGCCCACCCCCAGCCACAGCGGTATGAACGAGCGGGTAAGCCCCAGCCGCGTCAGGTTGATGAACAGCGGCACGATGTTGATCATGCCGGGCAGCAGCAGACTGCCCGTCACCAGCGCGTCGGCGACCCTCCATCCCCTGGGTTTCAGCCTGGACAGCCCGTAAGCCATCAGCCCGTTGAACAGCAGCGCGCTGGCGCAGCATCCCAGCACGGCGTAAAGGCTGTTTAAGTAATTCCTCATGAACTTGGTCTGCCGCCACGTCTCGATATACCCGTCCAGCGAGAAACTAACGGGCAGGAACGCCATCACCCATTTATTCTTGCCGTCCGCGCCGACCGTCTTCACACCGCGCGAGAACTCCTGCATCGTCTTGAACCCGCCCAGTATCGTCCATATCAGCGGCGCGACCGAAAGCGCGACCGCCAGCGCGGCGACGATCATCATTAATGTATACGCGGCTGCGACGGGCGGCTTGCGCAGATCGTACTGCCGGATCAAGCCGTCCGTCTTGCCGGACACGCGACCCGCGCCGCGTTTGCGCGTCCCGGGCATGGTATTGGGCGTTGACATTGCTCCCGCCTCCGATCAATACGCCTCGCTAGGCTTTCCGATCCTGTTATAGACCAGCGTCAGCGCCAGCAGAATGACGGCGATAATCACCGACATAGCCGTCGCGTGCGAATAGTCGAACCGCTCGAACGCGTAGCGGTACACCACCTGCATCATCGACACGGACGCGTTGTTCGGCCCGCCGTTAGTCATGACCAGCGGTTCGTAGATAATCTGGAACACGGCGATGATCTGCAGTATCAGCAGCGTGCGCGCGAGGTTGTATATATTGGGTATGGTAATATGGATCAAGCGCCTCCATACCCCCGCGCCGTCGATTATCGCGGCCTCGTAGTGCTGCGGATCGATGCTCTGCAGTCCGGCGAGGTATATCAGCGTGGTCGAGCCGGCGTTTCTCCATGTCATCGTCAGCACTATGATGGGTATTACAATGGAGGGATTGGATAGGTACGTCGTCCGGGGCAGACCCAGCGCAGCAAGCAGCATATTCATGCCGCCGGAGGCCTCCGCGCTGAATATGAACCGCCACAGCACGACCGTCGCCAGCCCCGGCACGATCACGGGCAGGTATATCGCGGTGCGCGCGAGGTTCTTGCCGATGATCATCTCGTTGACGATCACCGACATGACGATCGGAACCATGAACCCGATCGCCAGCGACCAGAACGTATACATAAAGCTATTGCGCACCGATGGCCAAAAGTCCGGATGGATCAGCATCCTTCGATAGTTCTGGAACCCGACGAACCGAACCGTGGTCATGCCCTTCGTCTCAAAGAACGACAAGCGGACGCTCTCGATCAGCGGATCGTATATAAAGAACAGGAACAGTATAGCGCACGGAGCCATAATAAACCAAGCGCCCAGGTCATACTTAAGCCGCGAGAGGCGGCGCAGACGCAGGCGCGCTTGTTCGCCGCCGCCAGCCGACTCGAGCATGCCGGCGGACAGCGAGAGATACCATCCGGCGAATAGGCCCGCGATCCCCGCCGTGAGCAGCCAGCCTCCGTACAAAACCGGCGCGATCCCAGCGAGCGCCAGTATCCCCAGCAGTAAGCACAGCCCGCCCAGCCCCAGTACCATCCATGATAATGCCCGCATGATATAACCTCCCGGCGCGTCCTCCGTCCCCAGCCCTGCAAAAAACCGGGGACGTTTCCCAACGCCCCCGGCCTGGGCATATATTACTTATTCACCTGCTCGTCCAGCAGAGCCTGGAAATTCTCCTGCGCGATATCCAGCAGAGCCTGCGGATCAGCGTCCGCGTCCACTATTACCGCTTGAAGCGCTTTGGTCAGCTCCGCGTACATGTCCTGCGTCTGCATCGGCTCTTCGGCGTGCAGCGCGCCGGGCTTCGCGGCGGCTTCGTAGTACGACGCGTACAGCGCCGGATCAACGTTTACATACTGCGCGTACAGCTCGTCTATCATCGCGTTGTATTCGTCGTTTGTCCACACGTTAAGGCCCTTCATGACCGGCACGCCGTTGGCTACGTTGGACTCATAATCCGCCTTGCGTCCCTCGCGCGCTATATCGCTCACTACAGGCGCGTATCCCATTATCTCCAAATAATCCAGCGCGGCGTTGATCTCGTCCTTCGGCGTGCCCTTGGGGAACACGAACAGGTTCCCGCCCGTGAGCATCACGGTACCTGCGGGTCCTGCGGGCATGCCGATCATCATCAGTTTGTCGATGGGCAGGCCGTAGTTCGCGGTGGGCTGGGCTACCGCGTCGTCCGCCGCCATGTACATCGCGGCGGCTCCCGTTCCCAGTTGCTGGAATCCAGTCGCCCAGTTTTCAGCGGTCGGATCGGCGGTAAGTACGTCGTGCTCCCACTTCAGATCTTTGACCAGCTGCAGAGCCTTGACCACCGGCTCGTCGTTGAGATGCGCGATCCATTTTCCGTCTTCGAGCGTCTGCATCTGCGCGCCGAACGACCAGGACAGTATCGTGAAATGCCAGCCGGCCGCGTTGTCCGCTCCCAGCAGTACAAACCCCGCCGCGCCCGTCTCGTCCTTGATCTTGGCGGCGGTCTCGACGAACTCGTCCCACGTCTTGGGATACAGCGGCGTCCCGTCTTCGTCGACCAATCCGGCTTCCTCGAACAGCTCGACGTTGAGCATCATGCCCATGCCGTAGAAGTTCCTGGGTATGCCGTACACGCGGCCTTCATACGACGACGGCCCGATGATCGCGGGGTTGATCTGCTCCAGCCAGCCGCGCTCCTCCAGTATATCGGTTATATCCTCCAGGAAATCATTGCCCGCCAGCTTGGGTATCTCGGTAAAATACGTGGTGATGACGCTGGGCGCGTTTCCGCTCTCCAGCAGCGGGAGTATCGTCTGCAGGTTGAAATCGTAAGGCGCGCGCTCGATCGTCACGTCCGGATGCGCAGCCTCAAACGCGGGGATAAACGTGTTTTCGTGGGTTTCCACGCCGCGCTCGTCGGTATCGATCGGGTAGATGCCCAGCTTGAGCACGGTCTCGGCCATCGCGCCAGCAGCGCCCAGCGTCAACGCCAGAACCAGCGCGAGAGCAAGCAGTTTCTTCATCGGGATAACCCTCCTTAACGAATTGGTTGCGATCGTTTATGAGCGTACCATTGCGCCGCGCTCGCCGCGGCGTGTAGTAGATAAATATTATCATCAGGTTTACCGGTCTGTCAAGCACTTTTTCAGACAATCAACCGCGGTTTTCAGTCGATATGCCAAAACATGCCCATTATCCAGGTTATAACGCCGTCTAAGCCGCGCCGAAACCTCCGCGCTCACGGTCGGATTAGGTTGATCGGTTAACCTCGCGCGAGGCTGTCGAACGCGCGGCAATCATTAAGAAATTGTGTATTTTTTTACAGATTTTGTCAATTTCTTGACAAAGCCTTCCGCCCGCGATAGGATCATCCGTATGACAGGCGGAGTGGTCGAACTGACGATACCGGCGCGGGACGATATGCTGCTGATAGCGCGGATGACGCTGTCGGGGGTGTGCGCGCGGTGCGGGTTCGGGCTGGACATGCTAGAGGACGCGCGCATCGCGGCGGACGAGGCGTGCTACTGCCTAACGCATCAGCGCGCCGCTGCGGACGCGCTGCGCATGACCTGTAGTTGGGATCGCGGCCGGCTGGCTATCGCGTTCGAGTCGATCCGCGCGGAGAACGCGGACGATCCGGTTCAAACGGCGAGCCTCGGCGAGGACGCGCAGAGCGAGGCGCTGGCTAAAGGCATACTGGAGACGCTAGCCGCGTCCGCGCGGCTGCACAGCGACGAGCGCGGCGTTTACGCCATCCATATGGAAATGGACTACAACGCCGGGGACGCGGGGGAAGCGTACCGTGGCGGCTGAACTCGCGCCGCGCGAACCCGATGCGCTGTGGGTCGATTACTTCGCCTCGCGGGGGATCAACGAGCGCAACGCGCTGACGGAGCATTACCTGTATCTGGCGGGGCGGGTCGCGCGAAGGTTCGCGGGACGCGGCGTCGATCTGGACGACCTAACGCAGGTCGCGTCCGTGGCGCTGATAGGCGCGGTAGAACGGTTCGATCCGCAAAAGAACGCGCGGTTCGCGACATTCGCGGCGGCGACGCTGACGGGAGCCGTGCGCAACTACTTCCGGGATAAAGCGGGCGTGATGCGCCTGTCGCGCAACCATTTCGAGTTATACGGCAGGATGCGCGCCGCGCGGGACTCGCTGGCGGCAAGCCTGGGTCGCGAGCCTACCGTGCAAGAGATTGCGCGCGAGACGGGGGTGGCGGAGGAAACGGCGCTGGAAGCCATAGAGTCGCGCCGCGCGGTCTCCGCGCTGTCGCTGGACGCGCCGTCCGCCGAGCCGGAGGACGGCGAGCCGGGCGGGCTGGGCATGGCGGTCGGCGCGGAGGAATCCGGGTTCGAGCGCGTCGAGGATCGAGACCTTCTGACGCGCGCGATGGCAGGACTGCCGCCGGACGAGCGCAGGCTGTTGGCTCTGCGTTTCGCGGCGCAGCGCAGCCAGAGCGAGACGGCGCGCAGGATGGGATCGTCCCAGATGCGCGTGTCGCGCATGGAGCGGCGCGTACTGGAACGGCTGAGGCTGGGTTTGGAGGAAAACAATTAGCCCGCTGATTCGTTATATAGGTATGAAGTCTCAACTAACGCCGGGAGGCCGCCTATGAACCGCGAACCCATTCGCGCGGCGCGGCGCGGGTCCAGCCGCAGACCGCCGCCCCGGAACATGTCCGCCCCGCGCGGACGCGGGAAACGTAAAACGCGCCTGGGAGGGCTGCTGCTGCTGACGGTGTTCGCGCTGGCGGGCTTGTTTGTGTGGCAGTTAAGCCAGACCGCGCTGCGCCGCACCGCCGTGGTAGCCGCCGGGCAGACGGGGCGCGCGTACCAGGTCGACGCGATATTGATCCGCGAGGAGACGCTGTTCGATATGGACAGCGCGTCCGCCGGACTTAAGTACCTCGCGGACGACGGCGCGCTGGTCTCGCGCGGCGCGCAGATAGCGCAGGTGTATTCGTCCGCTTACAACCAGTCGGACGTGAACAACCTGAACAGGCAGCTGGAAAACATCAAGGCGTATTACCGGACGTTGCTGGATCAGAGCACGTATCCCGACACAAGGCTGACCGCGCTGGACTACGATATCAGCCTGCTGGTAAGCCGGATACGCGCCGCGTCTCAAACGTCGTCCGGCGAGGCCGCCTCGCTGCTGTCGCTCAAGCGCCAGCTGGAAAGCGCGATGAGCGAGAGGCAGTCGTATCTGAAACAGAAGTTCCCCAACGACGCGGCGCTGAACCGCTACACGGACGAGGAAAAGACCCTGCGCAAACGCATCGAGAGCTGGACCATAACCTATATAGCGGATACCCCGGGCATAGTAAGTTTCTATACGGACGGATACGAACGGATGCTGTCGGGCGAAACGATAGAGTCGCTGACCCCGGCTTTGGCGCGCGGCGTGTGGAACGGCGCGCCGCCCGAGCAGACGGCCGCCGAACGCGCGAGGGAAAGGGTGTACAAGCTGGTCAGGCCTCAAGGGTTCTACGTCGCTGCGCTTACGACGGATAAGAACTGGAAGCCCCAGCCGGACGAGCCGTTCAAGATCGCGTTCGAAGGCCTGGAGGATATCGTCTACGACGCGAAGGTGACCACCACCACGCGCACGGGCGGCGAACTGCTGGTGCGGTTCTACATCGACGCGGACGCGGCTCCCACCCTGAATATGCGCAGGGCTAAGGCGACGGTGGGCGAGCCTGCGGTGCGCGGACTGCTAGTGCCGTCCGACGCTCTGCGCGCGAAAGAGGGCCAGATCGGCGTGGTGCTGGATATGAACCCCGCCGTGTTCATCCCAGTGACGGTGCTGTCCAGCGACGCGAGGGAGGCTATCGTCAGACCCGTGCAAAGCGGCACGCTGGCGGAAGGCCAGCGTATCAGGAGATTCTAACCATAGAACCGACGGACGCGGACGGCGGATCAACGCGCTTAGGCGCGCCGCCCGGCGCGGCGCAAGGGGGACGTTTAAGTTGGAACACGACTCCGGCGGGCGAAGCGACGCGCGGCAGAGCCAGCTAACGCGCGAGGAGATAACCGCCCGCGTGCGCGCGATCAACGCGGCGCTCAAACTCAACGCGCGCGATCCCGACAACCCGCCGGGCTTGCTGGCCGTTACTAAAACCGTGCCTATCGAGATAATCTCGATGCTGCCGCGCGGCGAAATCATAGGCGTAGGCGAGAACCGCGCGCAGGATATCCGCGAAAAAATGGCGCATGCCGTCGAATGTCGAGTCGAACAATACGATAATCCGCCGATTCATATGATTGGACGGTTGCAAACCAACAAGGTTGTCGATATAATAGGGAGGGTGACCTTGATCCAGTCGCTGGACCGGATCGAACTTGCGGGCGAGATTGACCGCCAGGCCGGGAAACGGAACCTGACCGCCGCGTGCCTGGTTCAGGTCAACATAGGCCGCGAGGCGCAAAAGGGCGGGGTCCCGCCAGAAGAAACCATGGACGCCGTACGCGCGTTCGCGCGGCTGCCCAACCTGCGGGTGGAGGGGTTAATGGCGGTGATGCCTTTATCAAACGACGAGGCGCTGCTGCGCGCGCTGTTCCGGAGCATGCGCGGCCTGTTCGAGCGGATACGCGCGGAGGCGATAGCGAACGTCCGCATGGCGCATCTGTCAATGGGCATGTCCGGGGACGCCATGATAGCCGCCGGGGAGGGCGCAACGATGGTTCGAATGGGCAGTGCGATATTCGGCCCGCGTCAGGGAGTGGGACAGCGTCCCAACCCAATCGGGGCTGCGGGACTCGGTTCCGCGCCAACGGCGCAAATACGTTAAGGGGGATCCGGACATGTCGCTTGGGGAGATGTTACACCGGCTGGGATCAGCCATAGGCCTGTATCCCGAGGACCGGGCCCAGGATGATTACGACGACTATGACGAGCCATTCGCCGACAACGGTTTCGACCAGGACGAGCCGTTTAGGGGCGCGGGCCGATCTAATGGATATTCAACGCGCTCAAGCGGTTCGGGCGGCTCGCCGCCGCGCAAAGGCGCGCCTCGCACGGTTTACGGCGCGTCCGGCGGTTCGGGATACGGCGCGCCAGGCTCGTCCGGCTCCGCCGGATCATACGACTCCGCCGCCTCCAGGCGCTCGCCTATAGACAACGTCGTGCAGATGCCCGCGCGCGGTAACGCCGGATCCGCCGCTCGCGACGCTTCGTACGGCTCCCAGGCGGGCGGTTCCGCGTCCGCGTCCGGCTACGCGGGCGGCGCTTCGTCCTCGCCGTCCAGGCACAGCGAGATCATCGTGTACGTCAGGCGCAAGGACGACGCGCAGCAGATCATCGGCTACGTGCTCGAGGAGCGCAGCGTCATACTCAACTGCGAATCGATAGACGACGCGCAGTGCCAGCGCGTGATAGATATGCTCGGCGGCGCGGCTTACGCGATAGGCGGGCATGTTCAGCGCGTATCCCACCGGAATTATTTATTCGCGCCGCCTAACGTCGAGGTATCCAGTTCCGATAGCCAGCCGGTCTCGAGGTATCAGGCCGTCGCGGCGCAGTCTTGACGGGAGGTTAGCCGGGATGTTGTGGCTTAGCGCGGTAATCCGGGGCGTGGCGCTGTTCATACAGTTGCTGGCGTTCGCCATGGTTATCGACTTTGCCGTTATGTGGCTTTTGCCGCGCGGGCACAAGGCGGCGAAATTCGTCTCGCGGGCGCTCGATCCGTTGCTCGATCCTCTGCGCAGGTTTCTGGACAGGCGGCTGGCGGTTTCCGCGAAGCGCCTGCTCGCGCGGCTGCCGATAGACGTGTCGCCGCTGATCGCGTTGTTACTGCTCCAGGCCGCGCGCGCGATACTGTTATGGTTAGCCGCGCGGTTATGAATGCGCGATGATCCGTCCGGCGCGGACGCGCTCGAGCGCCGACTGAACGAGCTAGCCGCGCGAGTAAGCGGACGCGGCGGAATGGCGTTTACGCTTTTCCTTGATCCGGCTCAGCAGAGCGCCGCGCTTCGCGCCGCGAATAGGCACGGCATGTCGGTCGCGTTCTGGGGCGGGTATGATGGCGCGGAGAGGCGCGTCGGCGCGATAACGCCGCGAGGGGACGATTATCGCGATGGCGGTGCTGTTTTGGATTGGCCTGTGTCGTGCGTGCGCGCGTCGTGGGCGGAGGCTTACGGCAGTCCGTCGCACAGGGATCTGCTGGGCGCTTCGCTGGCAGTCGTGCAGGACAGGGCGCGGTTCGGCGATATTGTTATGAACGGCGGTTACGCGTTGCTGTTCTGTTTGGCCGAGGTGGCCGGTTATATCGCGGATTCGCTGGACTCGGCGGGGCGCGTCAAGCTAAAGTGCGCGCTGGAACACGATCCGCAGTCGTCCATGCCGGATCAAGAACGGGATCGGCGCGAGTTCCGCGACACTATACCCTCGTTCCGGCTGGACGCGTGCGTCGCGTCGGCGTTCAAGCTCTCGCGCGGACAGGCGCAGGCGTTGATCCGCGAAGGCCGGGTGAAGCTCAACCATCTGCCCGAGCCGGACGCGGACGCGAAGGTCGGCGAAGGCGGCTTGCTGTCGGTTCGCGGACTGGGTCGCGCGTTGTTAAAAGAAAGAACGGGCGTGAACCGTAAAGGCAGGTTCAGCGTTGTATGGATACGCACGGCTCTGTAAGTATATAATACGACGAGAAGTCATGATAGGGAGGCGGCGCGCGTGGCGGTGACAATCGCGATGATCGAACAGAAAGAGTTCCAGGTCGTGCCGGGCAGCGGATACGATCCGGACGAGGTGGATAGGTTCCTGGACGAGATAGTGGACGAGCTGGAACGGCTGCAAAAGGAGATCAAGAGCCTGCGCCAGGAGCAGTCGTCATCGCCCAGAAGGCCGGCGGGCGGGCTGGGCGCGTCCTCGCCGTCCGAGGAGACGGTGCGCAACATGCTGCTCAACGCGCAGCGCGTGTGCGACGACACGATCAACGATTCCAAGAAACGCGCGGAGGAGACCCTGCGCCAGGCTCGCGACGAAGCCGACGAGATCATGCGCTCCGCGCGCAGCGAGGAGACCGCGCTCAACGCGGAGAACGACGCGCTTAGGACGGCTGTGGCGGACTACCGCGCCAACTTCCGGCGCATGCTGGAGGATCAGATGCGGTGGCTTAAGGAAGAGATATAACCGTCCGCGAGGCGCTGGGATCCTAACGGATCGGAGCGCCGCCGCGCTCGCATAAACCCTCCTCGAATGGGTAGACTGGGATTAAACCCATTTTGAGGAGGGTTGTTATGTTTACATCGCACCGAAGCAGGACGGGATGGATGCTGATGGCGCTGACTCTCGCGCTAGCGCTGTCCGCTTGCGCGACAGCGGTCGAGCCGCCCGCGCCCGGAGCCGACGGCGGGCAGGCTGGGAAACCCCCGCTGCCCGAGCGGATCACGGAGTTTGGCGGCGAAGTCCCGATGATCAACGTCTACGTTACCGATACGGGCACAGTAGAGAAGCAATCGATCGAGGATTATCTCGCGGGGGTGCTCGCGGGCGAGATGCGCAGCGATTGGCCTATGGAGGCGCTCAAGGCGCAGGCGATACTGGCGCGCACGTTTACGCTAAGGTTCATGACGGAGAAGGAATCCAAGTACGAGGGCGCGGACGTATCCACCGATATCGAGGAAGCGCAGGCGTATGACAAGAGCGGCGTTAACGAGCGCGTCAAGCAGGCCATCGAGGAGACTCGGGGCATGGTTCTGGTGAGCCAAGGCGAGTCGGGCGGCGAGTTCCCTTACGCGTGGTTCCACGCGCACTCGGGAGGTAAGACCGCGCTGGCGAAGGAAGGACTCGATTACGAGAAGGACGAGCCGCCTTATACGCAAGTGGCGCAGGGGAACGAGTCCGCTTCCGCGCCGGAGGACGCGAGGCAATGGACGGCGCAGTTCAGTCCCGAGAGCGTGATGAAGGCGGCGAATCTATCCGGCGAGATGACCGGCATAGAGATCGGCGAGAAAGGCGAATCGGGACGCGCGATAACGCTGGTTATAAACGGCGAGTCCGTGAAGGCTCCGCCGCTGCGGATCGCGCTGGGCAGCATGGAGATGCGCTCCACGCTGTTGGACGAGGTCAAGCTTGAGGACGGCACTGTTATCATGTCGGGTAAAGGGTACGGACATGGAGTCGGTATGTCGCAGTGGGGCGCTTACGGGATGGCGGAGTCCGGCAGCGGCGCGGAGGATATCGTCATGCATTACTTTAAGGACGTTAACATCGTTAAGATGTGGTGAGTTTGGAGAGCGTGCCGGCGGTTTGTTCCGTTGAGTGCGCTCTCTGTTAATGACGCCTCTTTGTTGATAACATCCCCACTCACGCTTCGTGACAGTGGGGATGTTCTTGGTAGAGTGGGCGTTCTTTGCATGGGGCATTATTAACAAAGAGGGGCGCTCTGATTATGACGGCGCTGTTCCCGGTTTATGGTTGATCCCGCACCCGCCATGCGTTATACTCATACCCGGCGAATCATTTATATCGGCAATGATGGAGGTACATCCGTTTGAGTCAGGATAAACAGGCTGCCAAAGTCGCGCTTATCACGGGAGGATCCAGCGGCATTGGCCAGGGCATAGCCATCGTGCTGGCAGAACACGGCTACAACGTGGCGATCACATACAACCGAAACCCCGACGGCGCTGAACAAACACGCGCTGAAGTTGAATCGCTAGGTCGGCGCTGCCTCATCTATCAAGCGTCGTTCCAGGACACCAGTCTGCCCGCGAAACTAGTTGACGAAGTGCGCGCGGCTTACGGTCGGATAGACGTTATGTGCTGCAACGCTGCGAAAGACTCGCGGCATAGCATACTCACAGTCACCCCGGAAGAGATCGAGGAGATGATGCGCATCGACTTCGCGGGGTACCTGCTTCTGGCTGGGGCGGCGGCAAGACATATGGTTAGAGACGGGATAAAGGGCAGCATATTCTTCACGACCTCGACGCGAGGCGAACGCGCTTACGCGGAGGACGTGGTATACGGCGGCCTGAAGGCCGCGATAAACCGCTCGTGTCAGTCTATAGCGCTGGATCTCGCGCCGTATGGCATCCGGGTCAACTGCATCGCGCCAGGCGCGACGCGAGTGCGTCCGGCGAGAGAGCCGCGTCCGGGCATGATCGGGCTGGAGAAAGCCGTGCCGCTGGGGCGTATGGGCACCCCGCGCGATAACGGCGAGTTGGTAGCGTTCCTAGCGTCGGATAAGGCGGGGTACATCACGGGCACAACCATCCGCGTCGACGGCGGGTTGATACTGTCCGGACCGCCGGAAGGCTGGGCGGAAGCGCATATCATCAACCCGAACTGGACGAAACGACATTATGACCGGATGATTAGCGAGCATTGAGGCAGGGTAAATAAATGGATCGCGGGGATGAGGCATTGTACCGGGAGGCGGCTCATCCCCGCGATTGCAGTGCCTCGTCCTCGGTTAAGCCTGTCAATCCCGTGATTAACTCCATCGAAGCGCCGGAAGCGAGAAGCTTTTGCGCCACACAAAAAAGCGCTTTACGCTCGCCTTCACGCATGCCCTCGCGTATGCCTTCTCGCATGCCAATGAGCCTATACTCTTTCCTTTCTTCCTCCAGCTGCGCCTCGTTGAGCCTTTCGGTAAAGTAGCTCGACTTCTCAATTTTATACAAATTGTTGGCGTTCGCGGTGGTATTGTTATACATCCTGATTAGCTCCTTGCTCGATATCGGGACGCAGCCGCCTCACCTCGTCCTCAGTTAGGCCTGTTAATCCCGTAATCATCTCCATCGGAGCGCCAGAGGTACGAAGCTTTTGCGCCACACCAAAAAGCGCTTTACGCTCGCCCTCGCGCATGCCTTCACGCATGCCTTCACGCATGCCTTTAATCATGCCTTTGCGTTCGCCTTCACGCATGCCTTTGATCATGCCTTTACGCTCGCCTTCACGCATGCCAATGAGCCTATACTCTTTCCGTTCTTCCTCCAACTGCGCCTCGTTGAGCCTTTCGGTAAAGTAGCTCGACTTCTCGATTTTGTACAAATTGTTGGCATTCGCGGTGGTGTTGTTATACATCCTGATCAACTCCTTGCCTAGATCCGTGCGTCCAAACTCATTGCAGAAATTATCCGCCGCCGCCTGGCTAGCTATGGAGTAAAAACGAGCGAAAGTATAGAGACTCCCGCATCCGTTTCCCTCTTTAACGACGGTCGGCACGTATACGAGCGTTATCTCAATCAGATCGTCGTATACCTCGTGAGTATCCGTGAACAACAGCTTTACGCGGCGCACCGGGCGCTTTTCCTTATGGTCGGTAAAGATAAAGGATATATGGACAGGATTGAGCAGTTCATACCGCATCCTGGACACGTCCTGCGTAGATATCGCGCGGCACGCATAGTAAACCGTCCGGCTCACCTCGCGCGCCTGCCTGTATGAACGATTGATATCCACGCTGTAGAGCTTCTCATCCGTATCCCGCGCGAACGAATCGAAGCGGATAGCCGCCAGCAGCGCGTCGTCCTCGCGCATCTCGGCCTGCGTGCGAGGCCCCTCTTTTAATACTATGTTCCGGCCGGTAACGGCGCTAACCAAAGGGCAGAATATCTCCTTGTGGCCGCACATCACGGAAAAGACCACGTCGTTAGCTGGGCGGAAGTGGTCGTGGTAGTTCAGCCTGGGAAGATCGCCGGCCACATTGATCACACCTTCCAAGGGTATTGTATCAACGCAAGGGATTATTGTCAACAATGGCGAGGCGTAAAGAAAGAGGAACCGACCGGCGAAAAATCCAGTCGATCCCCCTTTGGTATGAAAGGAACGGTAGCCCTTCCATTAAAAGGACAGTGCGAGGGATGGCAGCCGCGCCGGAGCGCTGTCCGCCGCTGTGACGCGAGGCTGGGCGCTGATTCGGTTGAGGGGCACGCCCCGCAATACCGACTGGGCTGGATCATGTCCATAGCCCGGTAGCGCGCATAACCCGAACGGGAAGGGTTCATGATCATCCGAGGATGGAGTTGGATTCAACTGAATCCATAATCCAGACGGAGGCATGCTTCCCGGACGCGCCATCCCAGCATTCACTTCGGAGTCAAGCGGAGGGGTGATTACCGCCGTCCGCGAGTCCGCGTGTTACTGACCGCTGATGCTGCGCTCAGCCTGCTCGATGAGCCTCTTGACCATGTAGCCGCCGATATAACCGGCCTGACGGCTGGACAGGTCGCCATTGTAACCCTGCTTGAGGTTGATCCCCAGCTCGCTGGCGATCTCATGCTTCATGTTGTTCAGAGCGTCGCGGGCCTCGGGGACCATCGTGGTTCCCGAAGAGCTTGAGGAAGAAGCGGCCTGCGCCGGCTTGGGGTACTGGGTGGACGCCTGGTTCTGATTGAACATTGTCGTTCCTCCAACTACTGTTGATTGTCACTGCCCATTGCGAGGATCATCAGGGGCGGATAACCCGTCCCCGTTGGAAACATAGGAGGGGAACCTCCATGTTCCGGATGGTTACTTGCCGGCTATCTGCCGTTCGGCCTGTTCGATCAAGCGTTTGACCATAAAGCCACCGACATAGCCGTTCTCGCGCGAAGTCAGGTCGCCATTGTAACCCTGCTTCAGGTTGATGCCCAACTCGCGAGCGATTTCGAACTTCATGTTGTCCAGAGCCGCTTTCGCGCCCGCAACGTTCACGTTCGACGTGCTTGCCATGCTGTTTCACCTCCATTCCGGGTAGTCACGTGGACTATTGTGCCACGGTTCAGCGGGAATACACAGGCAATTTCTAGAAGCCAGCCTGCGCCGTTAAACGCTGAAGCGCCAATCAAGGCGGGTGCGTAATCGATTTAAGATCACGCGTCAGCGTCCGTCATCCGCGAACAGAATCAGCATGGCCTTTTCATGAGTCGTTTATGAATGGTAATGATTGTTATGATGGTTTGAATGGATCGGGGGGACGATGGAACGAGGAACGAAGGGACGGGGGAACGAGGATACGAAGGGACGATGGAACGAAGGGGCGAGGAGCGGCGGTATAAGGAAAACAAGGCGTGAATCTGAACTTTGGGGAGAGGAGCTTGACTTTTCGTTCACAAATGATAAACTGTCCGCGAGAGGTGATTAATATGAACGAACCAAAATACGCGCTGCTAACCGACAGCACCTGCGACATGACCGAGGAGTTCATGCGCGAGCTGGGAGTAGAGTCGGTTGCGCTAGGATATACCGTGAACGGGGTAGAAAACCTGGACGGGCAAACGGAAGCCGAACAGCGCGGCGCAGGAAAGATGCACGATTTCTATCAAGCGTTAAGGGATGGAGCGCACGCGACGACGACGCAGATATCGATTCAAAGGTATATGGAAAAAATGGGGCAGTTGCTAGAAAAAAGCGACGTGCTGTATATGGCGTTTTCAGCAGGGTTGAGCGGGTCGTATGAATCCGCATGCGCAGCCGCGATGGAGTTGAGGGAGACGTTTCCAGAGAGGACGCTGTACGTAGTGAATACAAAAGCAGCGTCGTTAGGGGAAGGGTTGTTCGTAACGCACGCGGCAGAGAAGCGGGATCAAGGGTTGGATGTGCACGAGCTGAAGAAGTGGGTAGAAGATAATTGGAAGAGGTATTGTCATTTAGTGACGGTGGATAATCTTCACCATTTGAGAGCCGGGGGGAGGATCTCGGCGACGACAGAGGTAATAGGAAGTATTTTCGATATTAAGCCGATGATACATATGGATCTGGATGGGAAGTTGGTAGCAAGCGGGAAGGTTAGGGGAAGAAAGAGGTCGCTAAAGAGGTTGGTAGAACAGGTAAGGGAAGATATAGTGGAGCCGGAAGGGCAAATAATGTATCTATGCCACGGGGATTGCCTAGAGGACGCGCAGTCAGTGCGGGAAGCGCTGATAAGGGAAGTAGGAGTGAAGGATGTAAAGATAGGCTATGCGGGGCCTGTAATAGGGAGCCACACAGGGCCAGGGCTGATTGCGGTGTTCTTTACGGGTAAGGGGAGGAAGTAGGTTTAAGGGTTATACATGTAGAGGTTGATAGCTATCGTAAGAGCAACCCGGGAGGAAAAAGACTTACAGCGGCACATGGGTCCAGCGGCACGCTGGTCAGGGGGTCAAGGGGGGCTGAAGCCCCCCTGCGGGGTCTGGGGCAGCGCCCCAGCGTACCCAACCTTTCGCTAACCCTTCGTCAACCCACCGTCAACCCACCGTCAACCCCGCGTAAGCCGCGAAGCGGCAGACGAAACTATTGTTATATTACCTCATCCGGTTCATAGTCCGCGTCGCGCCGACAATCCATCGACGATCCATTCCGCCGCGTCGGTAAGATTATCCAGAACAACGCCTTGGGATCCCGATCGTTTCATCCGCGCTTCCAGCCTATCCCGCCCGTGATGCCCTCTGGGCACTAATATACACGCCGCGCCTAGTTCATCCGCAACGTCGCAATCGTGTTCCGAATCGCCGATCAACACCATTTCCCGCGGATCGATACCTTTATCGCGCATGTACAATCTAGCGGAGTCGGTCTTTCCGCGCGCCAGCGCGTCCTTCTGCGCGATCAACTCGTCGAAGCAATCCTTAATATCGAACGCGCTCAACTGCGCCAGCAGCATTTGTTCATACGACGCTGTCAGCAGAACCTGCGATAGCCCCGCTTCGCGCAGTCTTTCCAGAGCGCGGGGCGCGTCGTCGAACAGCCGGCACGTCCGGCTTTGCTTCATATACGATTCCACGAACCGCGCCGCCACATCCTCGAACGACTCAATCTCGAACGCGAACCCCGCGCGGCGATAAAAATCAATCACTGGAAAGGTGAATATTTCTTTATAGCGAGCGTTATCCAGCGCCGCCAAACCGCGCGCCTCGAGCAGCGCGTTAACCGCGCCGACGGCCGCGTCCAAGTCGTCGAGCAGGGTGCCGTTCCAGTCCCAAGCAACGGTCGAAAACATACGTGGCAGTATACATGGGTAACACTGGTTTGTCAACAGCGCGCGGCTGGCCACGCCGAAACGGAAAAGTCCGCTTCGGCTATACAGGCACACATCACCCTGGTTTACATAATCTGACAGTGCGATTGACTTACAGATACCCGGACTGACGCAAGGGGGTATCCGATCCGTATGTATGACGATATAGGCCCGTTCATATCGACAAATATACCCTGCGACGGGTTAATAAAGGCGTATGAGGCCGCGCCGTGCGCGCCCGGATGTCCGTGTCCGCACGGTCCCGACGGAGTCGCGGGAGGGCGGGGGACGGTCGGCCCGCGCGGGCTAAAGGGTGATACAGGGCCTCGCGGACAAGGCTGCACAGGCCCGCGCGGCGCGACAGGACCCAGAGGCCCCAACGGCCCGAAAGGCCCAACAGGCCCCGAAGGCCCGACAGGCGCAACAGGCCCCAGAGGCCCGACTGGCCCAACTGGCCCGACAGGCCCGACAGGCCCGACGGGCGATCAGGGGCTGCCGGGCGAAAGAGGCGATCCAGGCATAGCCGGGTCAACCGGCCCGACTGGCCCGAAAGGACCGACTGGCATCACGGGTCTCACGGGGCTGCCAGGCCCTGCGGGTCCGGCGGGTCCTACGGGTCCGGCGAGCCTTCCCGGCCCTCCAGGCCCTCCAGGCGAATGCGGCAACTACAACACCTGCCAGCAACTGCTAGCGCTATGGCAAGCCGCTTACCATCTGTTCAAGTACGCCAGGATTCTCAACCTTACGTTCTTTCCCGACATCCCCAGATGGCTCTGGCCTTCAAGTTATTACGGAATCAGATGTCCGGGAATGTTCTACAACGGAGCGGGCATTCCCACGCCGCCGTCAGCCCCGCCATGTAACGACTACCCGTAGCAAGGGGGCGCATCGACCGCATGTATGATGAATTCAGGCCGTTCCTATACAGAGACGGCGAGGTTCCCCGCTGCGCGCTGAAAACATGCGGCGCGTGCGGTTCATGCCCGCGCGGCGCGGTGGGGGAAACCGGACGCCGCGGCCCGACGGGTCCCAGAGGCCCTTTAGGCGATAAAGGTCCGCCCGGCATAGGCATAACAGGCCCCGTCGGCCCCAGAGGTCCGCGCGGATGCGCGGGTCCGCGCGGCGACAGAGGCCCGACAGGCTCGGTAGGCGGCGCGGGTTCGCAAGGCCCGCGCGGCCCCGCAGGCCCGACAGGCCCCAGAGGCCCGCAGGGGCCGATAGGCGTAACCGGAAGCCGGGGAATAAGCGGCGACGCCGGTATGATGGGTCCGACAGGCCCAGCCGGAGATCAAGGCCCTACAGGGCCGAGGGGCCCCGTAGGGCCGCAAGGCCCAGCCGGCCCTGTAAACACCACCGGCCCAACAGGCCCCACAGGCCCGGTTGGGAGCTGCAACGGTGGATGCACGGACATGACACTGCTCTGGGAGATGGTATACCATTCATTCAGGTACGCCAAGTTCCTCGACGCTTTAACTCCCAACCATTCCGATTGCAACGGGGTACCCGGCGCGCTATGGCAATGGCCTTCAGCGTTCGTCTGCCCGACACACCTATATGACGCCAACGGGTCACGTTACGTCCGCAGCGGCCCATGCTAAGCGTCGGCTTTAATCATCAGACTCGCCGGGAGGGAGAAATCGATGAACCTGACAGAGATGGTTAATAACTATAATAATCTGATCCTCCCGAAGCCGCCCGACATATTATATACGCCCAACTGTCTGCCTCAGCCGGGGCCGGAAGGCGCGCGCGGCTGCCAAGGTCCTCGCGGCCCAAGGGGTTTAACGGGCGAAAGAGGGGAGAATAGATGCGGTCCGCAAGGGCCTCCCGGCCTCGAGGGTCCTATTGGGCCAACAGGCCCGACTGGAGGCAGAGGTCCAACCGGCCCCGCAAGCACGGTGGTCGGGCAGCCCGGGCTCGTCGGACCTACAGGCCCCACAGGGCCAAAAGGCCAGCGCGGTCCGCAAGGGCCTACCGGACCAGCGGGACCCATCGGCGGCCCCGGGCCGACAGGCCCGACGGGTGAAGTAGGAGCGCCAGGCCCGAGAGGCGCAAGAGGTCCGACAGGCCCGCGCGGTCCGCAAGGCCCGCAGGGTGAAGGACCGCCAGGCCCGCAAGGCCCTCCGGGAAACTGCAGTGATTTCAATCAGGGCTGCTCACAGCTCGCTTACCTATGGCAAGCCATATACCATACGTTCAGGTATCTGCAGACCGTCGACTGGAATATTGACGGCTATATTAATGGCACCGAGTCATGGAGCTACCCGTCGAACTTTGAATGCCCAGCCTTCACGTATTCGTGCGACGGCAACACTTCGTATTTGAATATGCACGCCCCCTATTGCCCAGCGACGCTCCCGCCATTTTGATACGCGTCCATCAAGCGCGGCGAACGCCCCGTCTGCCATGACGGGGCGTTCGCGCGGGATATAACCATCCAACCGGAGAATCCATCCGCACTCACGGCTACACCGCGCCCCACCTCGCTGGCGAGTCGGGACACGCCATGCGCCGCTTCGCCGCCCTCGCTTCAGCGTAACAGCCGCAGAGCCGGCATACTCCGGATATAATATGCGCGCAAGCCGCGCACGACTCCAGCCGCGACTTATACACGCTCTCGCCAGCGCGCTGCACGGACGGCATCAACGCGACATAATCCGATACTGTCCGGTGCATATCCGCTTGAGACGGATCGTCAACGAGCAGACAGCGTCGGCATACTCGCGCTCCGTCAGACATGGATCGTCAGCGACGCGACCGAGCACGGCGGCAGAGTCAGCGCGATAGTCCCGGCGTTATCAACGGATACGTCAAGCCGGACAGGTTCGACCGCGGCCTTAACGTCGAACGTGTTGCAATCGTTGATCCCTCCGGCCATGATCCGCGCGGACGCCGAAGCGGGACGCTTATCTTCAATAGATACCCTCGCGTCGGAGGCTTCGGTCATGGATAGATTCGCGGCGGTCAGGGTTATCACGCCGTCCTTGACGGACGCGGACGCGCTGATCCGCTCCAGTCCGTTAGGCAGCCTGCCGCAGTATACGCCGCACCCCGCCTCCGAAGCGTCCTGATGCGCCTTGTACATATCGAACACATGATAGGTAGGAGTGAGCAGCATATCCGCGCCGTCGGTCAGTATAACCGCTTGCAATACGTTGACCGTCTGCGCCAGGTTCGCCATTACGACGCGATCGCAATGACGATTGAATATATTGAGCGTCAGCGCGGCGACGACAGCGTCGCGCATCGTGTTCTGCTGATAGAGGAATCCCGGCACGGTGCCGCGCTCAACATTGTGCCAGCATCCCCACTCGTCAACGATCAGCCCGACGCGATGATCCGGATCATACTTATCCATTACCGAAAGATGCCCGGCGATGATCCCGTCCATAGCGTCGGCCTTTTTCAAGGTGAGATAATAACGCTCCTCGTCCGCTTCAGTCGCCCAGCCTTTATCGCGCCAGTCGCCAGGCACGGTATAGTGATGCAGAGTCAACGCGTCCATGTATCGGCCAGCCTGCTTCATGAGCGTGTCGGTCCAGTTATAATCGCCGCCGTTGGGGCCGCAAGCTATACGAGTCAGCTTATTATCGCCATAGTCGCGGCAGTATGTCTGGAACCGACGGAATAGATCGGCGTAATACTCCGGCCTCATGTTCCCGCCGCAGCCCCAGTTTTCGTTGCCCACACCCCAATATTTCACGCCGTAAGCTTCCTTGCGCCCGTTAGCCCAGCGCTCCATTACCACAGTGGAATCGCCGTCGCTGTTGAGATACTCCACCCACTCGCTCATCTCGCGGACGGTTCCGGAACCAACGTTGCCGTTCACGTACGGCTCGCACCCAATCTGCCTGCACAACTCCATAAACTCATGAGTACCGAAAGAATTATCCTCCACCACCCCGCCCCAATGAGTGTTGACCATGCGTTTGCGCGCGGACTTCGGGCCGATCCCGTCGCGCCAGTGATACTCGTCCGCAAAGCATCCGCCAGGCCAACGCAGAACGGGTACCCGTATCCGTTTAAGCGCGTCAACTACGTCCGTCCGCATCCCGTTGACGTTCGGGATAGGCGAGTCCTCACCTACATACATGCCATTGTAAATGCATCTGCCCAGATGCTCCGAAAAGTGCCCGTAGATGTTCCGGTTGATCGTCCCCGCGCTCCTGCCGGGGCGGATAGTGATCGTATCCATATTAACAGTCCCCCTTATAGCCGCGTTCAGTCGGAAAAGTCACGCGCGTTCCACGCCCTAGCGGTATGCTTGCCAAAGAATAACTCGTCGCAGAAGTCCGCGACGGCAAGCCAATCCTCTTCGCCAAACCCGTGCCCGCCCTCGCGGTAATAGATATAGCTCCGCCCGCCCAGCAAGTCGAACGCGGGCTGCGCCGCCTTCCACGTCAGCCAAGAGCCGAACGGGTTCGCCCAAGAGTCGTCCAGCCCCTCGCAGCTCATGAGCGCGCGCGGGGCGATCAACGCCTTGAGCGTGTGCAGATCGAACGGCAATTCATTCTCCCTGCCCATCGCGTCGGGGCGCTCCTCGCCCTCGAACGCCTTGAACCCAGGCCCCCACCAGTGCGGGAACGCCGAACCGACGCGTCCCATGCTCTCAACGACGCCGTCATCCTGATTGAGCCCGTTCCTGTCTCCTAGGTACCGGAAGCACCCGCATCCGCCAGCGCCGGAGTTGTTAGCGCAACACGCGGCGAAACGCTCGTCGAACAACGCCGCCGCCAGCGCGGTCTTGCCGCCGCGAGAGTGTCCAGTCGCGACCAGTCTGCCCGCGTCAACATCCTCGCGGGTAATAAGGTAATCCGCCAGCTTCTGATGCCCCCAAGCCCAGATGCGTATCGCACCCCAATCGTAATTAGGATAAGCCTCGCGCGCGTCGAGCCGGCCGGGCAGACCGTCGTTATTATCATGCGTGAGCTG